>JBGTFQ010000081.1:0-13357 GCA_041747155.1 Rubrobacteraceae bacterium | reverse complement strand
AGACCAGGATGATATTCAGGAACCATAGAAGCGAACCCACCCCGATCCTAAACCCATCCGGCGTGAAGACCGTTAGAAAAGCCTCGTACCACAGAAAGATAACCACAATAATAGAGGCGTAAAGAAAGTACCGGTGGATGTTGTTCCAGACAATCACGCCCCGCTCGCCCTTGTAGCTCTCCGAACTGCTGGCCCACGGCCTATCTCGTTGCTGAGCCTTACTCGAACAAGCTGGTGGATCCCAGAAAAACGCCCGATAGTAGGCCTTGCGGTAATAGTAGCACGTCGCCCGGAATCCGAGTGGTATCCACAGAACTAACATCGGGGCTGTCACAAAGGCTGGCATCCAGCTCGGAAGCCCGACCTCAGGAGAGTAGAAAGGCGATACATATTGGTTGTACTCTCCGCCGTAGAGTGCGATAGCTACGAAAGAGTAGAGACCAAAAAGCGTTAGGATGATGACAACGACTATAGGTTCGATCCACCAGGGCAACTTCTTCCAGGCGGTGGC
Source organism: Rubrobacteraceae bacterium (assembly GCA_041747155.1). GTDB lineage: Bacteria > Actinomycetota > Rubrobacteria > Rubrobacterales > Rubrobacteraceae > JACDDK01. The sequence continues at coordinate 12,846 of JBGTFQ010000081.1, read as the reverse complement.
TATACTTGACAACTTCACTCTCCCGTCTAAATGCTTGTGCCTACTTGTAACCGAAGGCTTCCCTTCTGACCGGCAGTATAGAGGAAGTTCGAGTTACCAGATGTGAATGCGTTCCAGAAGCACATAGATGAAGAAGTGTCTCGACCAAAGGCTCGGGCCGTCCCGTAAGCCGGTTCCTCCTACGAGGAAACTATGGATTTTCTAGGAGTAAGACTGCATAGGATGATACCCGCGTTTACAATCGCTGGCACCGATGACCTCATCGAACATGCAGCCCTGAGTGGAACTGTGTTGGAGCCGGTAGGGCTATTTGCGGATTCGGTCGAACGACTAACCGAGCTCGTCCATTGCTTGGTAGGACTCTTCTATTATCATATAGGCGAATAAGCTATCTCACGTGGAGAGATTCTCGCCGAGCGGATCGCAGCCGAGGCTGCCAAGATGGTCAAGGAGCCCATAAGGGAAGCCTTTGAGATCGCGGAGTTCGACCTGGATAATGTATACGGATTCATGGACTCCAAACAAGTCGCCGATTTTCTGTGCATTTCGTGTTCCTCCTTTTGTGAGTTCGCCTCTTTCCTGCGCCGCCCTCACGCTAGCCCGCTTCGGATGTTTGAAATACTAGCTGCTGCCGCGAGAGTAAGTAAAAGATGGCGCGGAAAAGTTGCCCATTGTTTCTATAGAATGCCAGCGTATCTTTGGCTCAGGGTGAAAGGAGAGGTTTGGCGAGTACCAAAACCGCTATAGAGTGGACCGACGCTACCTGGAATCCCGTAACCGGATGCTCGAAGGTCTCAGAGGGCTGCCGTAATTGCTACGCGGCGGCGCTTGCCCCGCGCCTGGCTGCTATGGGTCAGAAGGGTTACACGGATCTGCCCTGGACAAAACCGAACGCTTCTAAGAACGTGCAGATGCACTTCGACAGGCTCGACGCGCCGTTGCAGTGGGCCAAGCCGCGGAGGATCTTCGTCAACAGTATGAGCGACCTGTTCCACGAGTTGGTGCCGTTCGAGTTCGTGGACCGTGTCTTCGCTGTAATGGCGCTCGCGCCGCGTCACACCTTCCAGGTCCTCACCAAGCGCCCAGAGAGGATGGCGGAGTACTTCCAGCAGTGTGACGTTCGTGCCTCGCAGATCGAAGTCGCGATAGAGAAATTCCGGACTGAAATTCCGGTGGAGAAGCTCGCCGACGTTCGGCGTCCGCCGTTGCCGCTCCGCAACGCGTGGCTCGGCACTAGCGTCGAGGATGGTCGGATGCTCGGCCGAGTGGAACACCTCCGCCGCGTTCCCGCAGAGGTCCGCTTTCTTTCTTGCGAACCCCTGATCGGGCCTATAGAAGATCTCGACCTAGACGGCGTCCATTGGGTGATAGTTGGCGGAGAGTCAGGCCACAGCCACCGGCCCATCGAGGCGCGGTGGGTTAGAGATATACGCACCCAGGCCGAGGAGGCGGGAGCAGCGTTCTTTTTCAAGCAGTGGGGAGGAACCACGCCGAAGGCTGGCGGTAGAGAGCTGGATGGACGGATGTGGAACGAAACGCCCGAGATACAAGTGATACACGCATAGGATCGCCACAATCTGGCCGAACGCCTGGGACGGGAGCATCGTATACTGAAGTTTTCCGCAGGGCGGACAGAAGCGGGCAGGGGGAAGATGGGGACCGGAAGCTTCTTCGACGAATCTAGAAAACAGTCTCGAATCAAGACTAGAATTGTGTCCAAGTATTTCTTCGCTTGGACACGAGTAATCGTTCCAGAAATTCGGAGAAAGGGCGGTAGTCGCCTTGCTTTCATCGACCTCTTCGCTGGCCCCGGAAGTTACAAGGACGAGATGCCCTCCACGCCACTGCGCGTTCTGGGCAGCGCGGTGAAAGACCCTGCGCTCAGCAGCATGCTGGTCGGGATCTTCAACGACGCTCATGAGCCCCATGCAAGAGCGTTGTATGCGGCTATCGACTCGATACCCAGTATCGGACAACTAAAGTACAAGCCGCGGGTAGGCAACTATCAAGTCGGGCCCGATATCGTCGAACGGCTGGAAGCGATCAAGATGGTGCCCTCTCTCCTGTTTGTTGATCCCTGGGGCTACAAGGGACTCTCACTGAGGCTCATTAACTCGGTCCTACGGCACTGGGGGTCCGACTGCATCGTCTTCTTCAACTACAATCGCATCAACTCAGGCATAAATAATCCGGCAGTCAGGGAGCACATGGACGCCCTGTTCGGTGTCGAAAGAGCAAAGAGGCTTCGCGTTCGGCTCGAGCAAGAGCGATTCAAGCCTCTCGACCGTGAGCGTGCCATTCTGGAAGAGATCGCCGACGCTTTCAGAGAAAAAGGCGGCGAGTTCTTCTTGCCCTTCCGATTCTGGATGGAAGACCAGAGGCGGATTAGCCACCACCTCCTCTTCATTAGCAAGAACTTTAGAGGCTATCATCTCATGAAAGAGATCATGGCTAAGGAGAGCTCTTCGGCTAATCAAGGCGTGCCCTCCTTCGAATACAATCCCCGAGATTACTCTATGCTTCCCGGTCTGGAACTCGACCGCCCCTTAGACAGACTTGAAGTTCAGCTCTTAGACGATTTCGACGGGCGCACGTTGACCATGAACGAGATCTACGAAGAGCATAGCGTCGGCGAAACCTTCATCAAGAAGAACTACAAACAGGCTCTTCAATCCCTGCATGCACGCGAGGAAATCGGGGCGGACCCGAAGCCTAAGAAAGGGACGTTCGCGGACCACATCTCGGTCAGCTTCCCTCTCGCTTCCTCGTAGCGAAAGGGATTCGCGCGTTCGGTGAAGACCAAACGCGGGGTCAGCGCCCGCAACATGACCTGCAAGCCTTTCACCTATGAGGCCGGGCCGTCCCGTAAGCCGGATCCTGCTTTATCCCGTCATCCATCTCCGGGGGCGGATAACCGCTCCCGCGCTCCTCTGTGGAGCCGCACCTACCAGTCTGAAGTTCCAGACAATTTGGCTTGCTCGCGCCGGTGGTTTACCTGGCCGGTCCCTCTCAGGATACCGCCGGTGGGCTCTTACCCCACCCTTTCACCCATTACCTGTGCCGGAGAGATTCCCCGGTCATCGGCTGGTCTACTCTCTGTTGCACTTGACGTTACGGGCGCTTGCGCGTTCCGTACCTCGGGTTGTTGGCCCGAGCGGTCTCTGCTACGAGTCCGGACTTTGCTCTACGCCCCGGACGAGTCCTGGACGCAGCGACGGGTCGGACGGCCCAAACCCATCGGAGTATATCTTATGGCGTGATCGGGCTGGATTGCGTTCTGACGGCACGAGGGGCTCCGCCGCGACGTATCAGTACGATGCGCGTGGGAGTTACCCGCACCTCAACCCGCTGCACGTGACTCCAACGCTCCCGCCACCGAGAATCCTCGCCTACGCCGGGATCAAACCATACACTCGAGTCTTCAGCATCCAGAACACCCTCGTAGGAGCTGTACTCTTTCGGGTGATGCAACGTCGAGCCCTGGTCCCGACGGTAGATGCCGTTGCGCGACCGGAACGACTGAACCGACGACGGACTGGTCCCGAGCGCCGAAGCGATCCAATCATCCCCACGACCTTCATCCACCCATCGCCGAATATCCTCCACGAACTTCCTGAGCGAAACCCTCTGATTAATACCCAATGGTTCCCACCACCTTCACTTTCAAAGTCGATCCCCACACCACTCTGTAATCTCTTTCCTTAAACCCTTACACGGTAGTGTAGAATACATCCATGGATGCAGTAATCAACATTCTAGTAGAAATTTTGCGTTTAGTCCCGCTTATTCTGGTTTTTTTCATTCCCGCACTCTTCGCGATAGCGATCTGGCGGGAACGCGGCGAGTCCTACAAGGTCAAATCCATCCTGATGCTGACCGTCTCGTGCGGCCTCGTAGTCTTCGTTCAATTGGTTCTTCGCAGCGTCTCGCTCACTCAGGTAGCCGCGACTCTGGCTGTCTCGGTAGTGCAGATCTCGGCGGCTCTGGTTCTAGCCGCCATCACCGTCTACAAACTGGCAGATTAGCTTCTCAACTCCCGTTTAGCGCGGCCTGGACCTCCTGCTTGCCGGAGTTCAATTCGTAGAAAGTCATGTCGGCCTTAGAACCTTCGTAGGGACGTTGGCGCACGATATCCAGGTATTGGGCTTCGAGCATCGCGGAGATCACATCCCCGATCTCCTCCCGAGACAACTCCAACTCGCCACGCTCGTTCAACTCCCGGATACCCCCGAAAACTTCCACAAACGAAGCTGGGCGGCGGAGACCGGAGATCGCCGTGCAAACCGTCTTCAATTCGTAGGGCGTCAAGTCTTCTAGAAGATCAAAATTCGCCTTTGACTGCGGCTTGGGCTCCTCTTTCGGATCTGTCTCGTCCGACTCCTCCGGCTCCGATTGGTTTCTTGATTCTCCATTGTCGGTTTGGGATTGGGCGGTCGATTCTTTCGGTTCCTCGTTGGCGAGATCTGCATCGTCCGGCACGTCGGGGACTTTCTCGTCTGGCAAGTAGACTTGCACTTCAAGGTCTTGATCCACGGTGTTCACGAGTCCCTTGCGCTCGGCGTCGACCACGAAATCCTTGAACTTCTTGAAGCCGGAATTCCGCTCGTCGAAGGAACCCATCTGCACGATCATCTGCTGCTTGACTTGGCCCAAAACGCGCGTCTTTCCACCACCCTTGAGGGTCTCCACGGCCCGGACCAACTCACTGTACGGGTCCGAAGCCTCTTTCTTGACCTCTTTCTGAGGCGCACGAGCGGCGCGATCCTCTTCTAGAAGCGAGGCGTAGGAGATGAAGTGGTCGGCTGATTCGATCAAGTGGTACGAAGTAGCCTCCGAAACCCCAATGACCACCACAACTTTCCCCTGGCTCCGCAACAAACTTACGAGCGGGATAAAGTCCCCGTCGCCCGTAACGAGCACGTAGGTGTCGACCTGCGGGTGGTTGTGCAGAAAATCCGAGCACTCGACCGCGAGCATCACATCTATCGAGTTGGTGCGGCGCTTATGCGACCGGCCACCAGGAAAGTAGCGAGCGGAGATGTATCGCGGCGAGATGCCGTTCGAGTAGAGCGTGGGCGGAGCGTTTCTGAAGTCTCCATCCGTCCAGTCGGCGTAGGCGGTCGCGGAGACGATTCGCCCGTATTCGCGGGACTTCTCAAGTATTGCGGAGACGTTTGGCTTGGATTTGTACTCGGTCACCGTGGAGATGTAAATGTTCTCCCAGTCGATGAATATTGCCAGATCTTCAGGCATGAATTGGTTTCCTTGTGTAATGAGAGAGACCCGGTGTTCCGGGCCTCTTCGTCGGTTTGTCAGACACTGTATCGGTCGTGCAATCTTACCGCCGTCTGTGCCAGAGTCTCGTCATCGAGGACGGCTTCGATCCACAGGATCTGCTCCCCAACGTCGGTGTCTTCGGGCAGGTCGAAGGCGGCTACTATGGTCACGGGCTCTTCGGTCCCGTCGAGGTAGACGGAGTATTCGGCGGACTCCATCATCACCTCGCCTTCTTCATCGGTGACGACTATGCGGGCTCGTCGCTCTTTGTCCGAGGCGTGCTCGCAACCCTCGAACTTTGTATAGACAACGAACGAGGTCTCGCTTCCACCGCTCGGTAGAATCTCATCGAGTATCCCGAAGAGCGTCAATCGTCCATCCAACTCCGTGCAACTCTCGGCCAAAACCAGCGCCGTACACTCCACTACTCCGTTGCACTCACTAGGCATCAGGCACCTCCCCGTTGGCCTCCGGCAATTCTTCGGGCAGCACTTCCGGCGGCCCTGCCGCCGAATCGTTCAGGATCTCCTCGCCCGTCAACTCTTCGAGCGAAAGTTCATCCGTCGCTCCATCGGCATCTGTGCTCCGAGAAGACACTACCTTGGCGATGGCGCTCACCGAGTCGCCACTCCGCAGGTTCATCACGCGAACACCCTGCGCGGTGCGGCCCTGCTGAGAGACGGACTCCGCGTCCATCCGGATGGTGGTGCCATAGTTGGAGACTATCATTAACTCGTGCAGCCCTGGCCGGACAACCCGAACCCCGGCGAGCTTGCCGCGCTCACCGTCGGTCTTCATCGCTATTACACCCTGGCCGCCGCGACCCTGTGCCCGAAACTGCGAGAGCGCGGTACGTTTGCCAAATCCTTTTTCAGTGATCATGAAGACGTCCGCCGTGTCATCGGAGACCACGTCCATGCTGAGCACTACGTCGTCCTTGCCGAGCGTAATGCCCTTGACACCGCCGGTCGCCCGGCCCATAGGTCGAGCGTCGGTCTGGGCAAAGCGAATGCCCTTGCCGTTGCTGCTGACCATTATGACCTCGGAGCCCTCGGAGGCGTGGCGCACGGAGATGAGCTCATCGTCGTCGGAGAGGTTGATCGCGATAATGCCAGTTTCTTTTAAAGGCGTGTTGTAGTCGAGGAACCTGGTCTTCTTGATGACGCCCTTGCAGGTCGCGAAGAGCAGATACTCGGCCTCCGTGAACTCCTTTGTCGCCAGCACCGAGGCGATGTGCTCATCCCCTTCGAGAGGGAGCAGGTTGGCTATGTGGCGTCCCTTTGCCGTTCGGCCCATCCTGGGTAGCTGATGGACTTTGAGCCGGTACACTTTGCCGCGGTTGGTGAAGAACAGCATGTAGTGATGCGTCGTGGTGATAAAGAGGTGCTCTATGTAATCGCCCTCTTTGAGATCCATACCCGCCACGCCGACTCCGCCCCGGCCTTGCTTGCGGAACGTGTTCACCGGCACGCTCTTCAGGTATCCGCCGTTGGAGATCGAGATGAGCATCTCCTCCTCGGCGATGAGATCCTCTATCTCGAAATCCACGCCTTCCTCGGCGGTGATCTGAGTCCGCCGCTCGTCCGCGTAGGCGGCTCTTACCTCAGCCAGTTCCTCCTTGATGATCCCGTAGATCTGACCATCATCCGCGAGCACGCCTTCGAGGTATTCAATCTTCTCCCGCAAATCCTTGTGCTCCTGCTCGACTTTCTGACGTTCGAGAGCCGTAAGTCGTTGCAACCGGAGGTCCAGGATCGCCTGGGCCTGTCGCTCGGAGAGCTCGAAGGTCTCCATCAGGTTGTTGCGGGCCGCCTCGACGCTCTGGGAGCGACGGATGGTAGCCACCACTTCATCGAGGTTGGAGAGCGCGATCAGCAACCCCTCCAGAATGTGCGCCCGAGCTTTTGCCTTCTCCAGCTCGAAGCGGGTGCGGCGCGTGACGACCTCGTATTGGTGCGCCACGTAGTACGTCAGAACCTGTTTGTACGAGAGCGTCTTCGGGACACCATCCACCAGCGCCACGAGGTTCACCCCGAAGCTCTGCTGCATCTGAGTGTGCTTGTACAGGTTGTTCAAGACGACCTTGGGTATCGCCTCGCGCTTCAGCTCCAGCACGATCCGCATCCCGTTCCGGTCGGACTCGTCCCGCAAGTCCGAGATGCCGTCCAGCTTTCGCTCCTTCACCAGTTCGGCGATCTTTATGAGCAAGTAGCTCTTGTTGACCTGGTAGGGGATCTCGGTGACCACGATCTGGGTTCGGTTGCCCTTGATCTGCTCGGTATGAGCCTTCGCCTGGACCTTGATCGACCCTCGCCCAGTCGCCACCGCATCTCGAATACCCCGCAACCCCACAATGGAACCACCCGTCGGGAAGTCCGGCCCCGTAATAAACCGGGAAAGCTCGTCGTCGTCCAAGTCGGGATCGTCGATGATCGCCACAGTCGCATCTATAACCTCGCCGAGGTTATGCGGCGGTATCTTGGTCGCCATCCCCACCGCGATACCGTCCGAACCATTGACCAGCAAATTCGGATACCGGGCCGGAAGTACATCCGGTTGTCGCTGACTCTCATCGAAGTTCGGGACAAAGTCCACCGTATCCGAGCTAATATCCCGCAGCATCTCCGTCGCCAGACGTTGGAGCCGGGCTTCGGTATATCTCATAGCGGCTGGTGGATCGCCGTCAACCGAACCGAAGTTACCTTGACCATCCACTAGCGGGTAGCGCATCGAGAAGTCTTGGGCCAGCCTCGCCAGTGTGTCGTAGACAGCGGAGTCGCCGTGCGGGTGGTACTTACCAATCACTTCACCGACGACGGTCGCACTCTTACGGTAGGGTCGGTTTGGTTGCAGACCGAGGTCGTGCATGGCGTACAACACACGCCGGTGTACTGGCTTCAAGCCGTCGCGCACGTCCGGTAGAGCACGAGAGACGATCACGCTCATCGCGTATGAGAGGAATGAGTCCTTTATCTCATCCTCTATGGAGTGCGGCTGGATGTTACCGGAGAAGGTATCAAGCATTTTGTTCCCTCTTTATGTCGTCTCTGATGGTCAGATATTCCTCTCGCATAATCTCGCCGCTCGCGTAGCGTTGATCTAAAACTTCCTCGGCAGAAGAATTGTTTTGGTTGACGGTATTCTGAAATTCGGACTTCACGGACCTTACTAAGAAGCGCAGGATCAGACCGACGAAAACCGCCACGAGTATCGCCATGATCAGCAACTCGATTGGACCTACGCCAAACACGGCTATCGTCCTTCCCGGTGCTTACGCATCGAGGTTCTTTACCTCGCGGGCGTTTGCTTCGATGAAGAGCTTACGCGGCTCGACTTTGTCGCCCATCAAAGCTGTGAACAACTCGTCGGCGACGGCGGCGGATTCGATGGTTACTTGTAGGAACGTTCGGTTCTCGGGGTCCATAGTGGTCTCCCAGAGTTGGATAGGGTTCATCTCGCCGAGTCCCTTGAAGCGTCCGATGCTCGCGTTGCCGTTGGCGTTCAGGCGGTTCAGCGTCTCGCGCAGGCCCACTTCGTTGTAGACGTAGTGGTCTTTGCGCTGGTACGTGATCTTATACAGCGGCGGCTGCGCGATGTAGACGTAACCCGCCTCGATCAACTCCCGCATGTTTCTAAACAAGAACGTCAGCACGAGCGTCCGGATGTGGCTGCCGTCCACGTCCGCGTCGGTCATCAGCACGATCTTGTTATACCGGGCGTTCGCGATGTCGAACGACTCCGCAACACCGGCGCCGATGGCCGAGATCATGGCCTGTATCTCCACGTTGGAGAGTACCTTGTTCATGTTAGCTTTCTCGACGTTGAGGATCTTCCCTCGCAACGGCAATATCGCCTGAAAATTCCTGTCCCGACCCTGTTTGGCCGATCCCCCGGCGCTGTCACCCTCGACGACGTACAACTCGCTGCGTTCAGGGTCTTTGCTGGAGCAATCCGCGAGCTTGCCGGGGAGCGTGGAGCTTTCGAGGTAACCCTTGCGGATCGTGTCTCGAACCTTGCGAGCCGCCTGACGAGCCCTCGCCGCCTGAAGCGCCTTGTTGATGATCGCCTTGGCCTCCGCCGGACGCTCTTCCAGAAACTCCGCCAGCAACTTGTTCGTGGAACTCTCTACTAGACTCTTGATCTCGGTGTTCCCGAGCTTGGTCTTTGTCTGGCCCTCGAACTGCGGCTCGCCAAGTTTTACGCTGATGACCGCCGCCAAACCCTCCCGGATGTCGTCGCCGGTAAGGTTCTCTTCTTTCTCTTTTATGAGGTTTTTGGAGCGAGCATAGGCGTTGATCGTGCGCGATAGAGCACCCTTGAAACCCGAAAGGTGCGACCCGCCCTCGTGAGTGTTGATGTTATTAGCGAACGTGAACACAGAGTCCTGGAAACCGCTGTTCCACTGCATCGCCACCTCGACGACCCCGGTGTCTTCTTCGCGCTCCATGTAGAAAACCGTCTTGTGAACCGGGTCTTTTGCGTCGTTGATATGCGCCACAAAGTCCCGGATGCCACCCTCATACTGATAAGTTACGTCCCGGTCTTCTTCGCGCTCGTCTACCAGCCGGAGCTTGAGATTCTTGTTCAGAAACGCCGATTCCCGGAACCGCCGAGTGAGCGTGTCGTAGGACAACTCGTGGGTCTCCGTGAAGACCTCCCGGTCGGGCATAAAGTGGATGGTAGTTCCCGGATCTTCGCCCTTCTTGAGCTTCCGGTCCTGTGTGAGATCACCTTGCGGAAAACCACGCTCATAACGCTGCGAGAACACATGGCCCTCGCGCCTAATCTCGATCTCCAACCACTCCGACAACGCATTGACCACCGACGCTCCTACGCCGTGCAATCCGCCGGATACCTTGTACCCTTGCCCGTCGAACTTGCCGCCCGCGTGCAACGTCGTCATGATGACCTCGGCAGCGGACTTCCCATACTTCTCCATTTTACCGACCGGCATCCCGCGCCCGTCGTCCGAAACGGAGACGGAATTATCCTCGTGAACGACGATCAGGATCTCCGAACAGTGCCCCGCCAACGCCTCGTCGATGGAGTTGTCCACGATCTCCCAAACCAGGTGGTGCAAACCTCTCGGTCCCGTAGAACCGATGTACATGCCCGGTCGCCGCTTGACGGCTTCGAGACCCTCCAAAACCTGGATTGAACTAGCATCGTAATCGCTCTGCGCATTCTTAGATACAGGGGTAGCCGCCAAAGAACCGGACCCTCCTCATGACTAGACCAGCGTATTCACTGGTAATGTTATCTCTCATAGCTTTTCACCTGAAGATTGTAACACATTCTCAGCCTCTTCCCACCCCCAGTTTTGCGTCTTTGCCGCTTATATAAGCCTTTTTCGGGCCTTATACATCTCTGGCGGCACCATCTGTTGCGGTCTCGCTCACGGAACCACTAGATATGTGTATGACCCGCGCCCGCCGGAGAACGTCCTCACCGAAATATTCGAGGTTGGTCGTCGATATGACGGCCTGCGTGCTCTCCAGGAAATACTCCGCCAGTCTCTCGCGTCGTCGCTTATCCAGCTCGCTCATCACGTCGTCGAAAAGTAGTATCGGGTCTTCTCCGACCATTTCCCGGACGTGATCCCGCGCCGCGAACTTCAACGCCAGCGTCGCTAGCCGCTGTTGCCCTTGTGACCCGAACGTCGTCAAGTTGGCGCCACCGAGCAGCACCTCGAAGTCGTCGCGATGCGGCCCGAGCGAGGTCGTTCCGCGTTCGATGTCCGCGCTATGAGCCTCCCTGAGAGCCTCCGAATACTCCTCCGGTGTCGCGCTATACCTGTACCGCAGCCCGGCCTTCTCGGAGCCATATAACAGCCTTAGAGAGTCTTCGAAGTGTTCTTCGAGGGGCTTTATTGCGGCGGCTCGGCCGTCCAGGACGGTTTTTCCGAGGTCCGAGACTTTCCGGTCCCAGGTTGCGAGAGTCTTCTCCGACGAGTAGCCGTCCCGGATTCGCCGAAGCAGTTGGTTGCGTTGGCCGACGGCTTTGGCGTACTCGTTGACGGTTCGGGCGTAGGACGGTCGGAGCGACGAGAGAAGCGAGTCAAGAAACTCGCGGCGGTCGGAAGGAGCGCCCTTGACTATCCGGATGTCGTCCGGGAAGAAAGTTATGACACGAGCTCCAGCACGTCCGGCGGCGTACTCCGTTAGCGATGTAGCAGGAGCACCATCGACGGTTATGCGTTTCTTCTCGCCGGGGGCGTATCCGATGGACAGCTTCCGCTCGTCATCTGCGCCGTTCAGGGAGACGCGGGCCTCGGAGCGAGCGAAGTCCGAGCCCCAGCGAACGACTTCGTTCTCTTTGGCGGTGCGGGTTGTGGAGCCGGTGATCGTGAAAGCTATAGCTTCGAGGAGGTTTGTCTTGCCCTGTGCGTTGCCTCCAGCCACGATGTTTAGTCCAGGAGCCAGGAGCGCGGTCGCGTTGGCGTAGTTGCGGAAGTTGACGACGCGGAGAGCCCGCAAGTAGGCGGTCAAGTTACTTCCAGACGCTCTATTCCGCCACCCTCGTCCCCCACTTCGACCACGTCGCCCATTTGGAGTTTGCGGCCTCGGCGGGTCTCGGTCTCGCCGTTAACTCGGACATCTCCGTATTGAATGAGTACTTTCGCTTCACCGCCGGTTCCGGCCACGCCCGAGACTTTGAGGGCTTGGCCGAGCGTCGTTCCGGCGGTCAGGTTGACTGATGGATCGATAAATCTACTCCTGCGAGGGATCGCGCATCGGCATGATCAGGTAAAGGAAATCCGTGTCAGCCTCTCCGCCATTGCCATCTTTCGGTCCCGGCACGATGAGCCCCGGTTTGAGTGCCTCGTTGAATTTGAACATCACTTGGTCCGTATCGACCGACGAGACTCCATCCAAAAGGTATCCGGGATTGAACGAGATGCTGAAGTCATTCTCGCTGGAGGCTGTGAGTTTCTCGTGGGCTTCCCCGATCTCCGGGCTCCGCACGATAACTTCGACGGCTCCCTCGGAGAACGCTAGGCTCACCGGTACCGGCGGACTCTGGCGTTGGGCGAAAAGGTTAACGCGCCGAAGAGTCCCGATCAACTCTTCCCGAGGAACGGAGATCTCACGCTCGAACGTCGTTGGCAAGAGCCTCTTGTACTCCGGGAAGTTTCCGTCGATGAGTCGCGTGCCGAGCAGCACATCACCAATTCGGAACAAAGCCTGGTTCTCCGACAGGGCTACCTCAATCCTCTCCTCGTCGGAACCCGAGAAGATCCTACCGACTTCCTGCATGGCTCTGGCCGGGATGATCGCCTCTCGCGAACCATCGAACGTGGTCGCAAGCTCAGTCTCCTTGATGCTCAGCCGATACGAGTCGGTCGTCACCATCTTGACCTTCGAGTCCTCGAAGCTGATCAAGATTCCCGTCAGCACCGGTCGCGTCTCGTCCCGCGAATACGACCTTGAGACTTTCTCGACCGTGTCGACCAGCATCTCGCCGGACATGGTGAACGAACCTTCGTCCTCGAAAGTCGGGAGTTGCGGATAGTCCTCCGCTGCGTAGGCCCGGATGCTGTACTCGTTCTCACCCGCAGCGAGTCTCACC
>JBGTFQ010000080.1:0-20859 GCA_041747155.1 Rubrobacteraceae bacterium | reverse complement strand
ATCTCCGCCGCGACCAGCCGCGTGCGCCTCCGGGCAGAACATGTACACGTTCTTGCCAGCTACCTCGGGGTAGAGCCCCCGATTCATCCGACATTTCTTGAGGGCATCGAGGCTCTTGAGCGGCACAATAATAGCGGGGAGACCCGTGGTGACTTCTTGGATGGGATAGCGTTTGTCTAGGTCAGCGCCCTCAAGCGAAAGAGCGTCGGCAATTCGTTCGGGATCGTATTCGCCTCTGAACTTGGGAGGGAGTTGGCGCATCCAAGGAAACTTTCCGAAGGTGACAGTGATACTGCCCGCTTTGAGGTTTAGAGTGACGGCCTCCTCCGAACCGGTTAGGAGCTCGTTGCGGATAACGTACGCTGTCCCGAGCGTCGGGTGTCCAGCGAACGGGATCTCCTCGCCAGGGGTAAAGATGCGTACATCGTAACCACCGCCCCGCTCCTCATCCGAGAGCATGAAGGTTGTTTCAGAGTAGTTCATCTCCAGAGCTATCTTCTGTAGCGTTTCGTCGGGGAGATCCCTAGCCCCTCGCACGACCGCGAGTTGATTGCCGGAATAGGGCTCCTCGGCGAACACGTCGACTATATAGAACTGCATTACGTCTCCTTAGCTTGAACGTGGAGTGTGATCCCGATCAAACAAGTGTACAATTTACCCATGCCGGTTTTTCGCTACGGTCGCGAACATTTCGAGGAAGGTGAGTTCGTGCGCCGCAAAGACGCGAGGCCGGGAGACGATCTCGACCCTGTGGTTCGTATCGTGGAGGATCTCGGCACTATCGAAATCCCTTGCGGAAAGGTCGACTGCCGATCCAACTGTTTGGAGTACCGCGTTACCTCAAACCGCAGAGATGGCGACTATGAACTTGCGGACTGCAAGATCTCACCGCTCGTAAGCATTCTCTAGGTCGAGCCTCTAACTCTCGAACTCTTCGTAACTACGCTGGACAGCCGAGTTGTCGACACCGCGAAGTTTGGCGAGTAGGCCACCTCCTAGGGGCGAGAGAAACAGTCCGACGAGCCCGGCGGGGAGCAAGTCGCGGGCTATGGCCCAGGCGAACAGCAGCGGCGTTCCGGGGGCGAACTGAGATTCCCGGACGAGTTTGAGCGGATCGAGGACTCCGCCCGGCGGAAGTATGCCGGAGGCGTATGCCCCGATAGTCAGAATGCCGGAGACTACGCCCATGAACAGCGACAGGTACAGGCTGAGGGTAAAGCGTGGGGCGAAGAAGGCGGGCTGTTCTTTGGAGGATTTCTCTGCGGCACGGCGGCGGAGCGATAGGTAGCCGCCGTAGATCGGGGTGGCGATGAGCCCGGCTAGTAGGCCGACGCCCATGTAGATGAAGGCGAGGAAGGTCAGGTTGCCTTCGGAGCTATTGCTGTTGGAGAGGGTCATCAAGATGATCGGGCTGGGAAACAACGTTTTTACGAGCGCGAAACCGAGCCCGTAAAGAACTCCCATACCCAAAATTTTAAGGAACATCATGTATCTCTATCCTCTCTCGACCGTGGCGGCGCGATTTACGAACACACCGAAGATCGGCCCGAGCAACACCCCGGCCACTAGCACATATACAAACACCGACAACGCCACAAAAAAACTCCCCAGAAATACGCTGGGCCGCATCAACATCGAAGCCTCGACCGGATTCGTGAACGAGAACCCCGAGAGCGTCACCGCCATCAAAGCCCACATGAACAACGCCGCGAACGACCCACCAATGGCTCCCTGAAAGAAACCGGTCTTTAACCCGTTCATCACAGCGGAACCCTTGTCAGCCCCGTAACGAACCGCCCGCCGACCGGCCACCACCGTCGCGAAAACTCCACTAAGGGCCGCGCACACAAACGCCGCCACCAGGAATCCGCTCAGGCGGTATGGCTCCACCATAACAAACGCCGGTACAGCGGCCAGCACGAATCCCCATAGCAGACCTAGCAGGATCAGTCGGTTTCGGACGGAAGCCATCATTGCACTGAATGTAACCCGGCGGCGGCGAAACTTCAGCAACACCGTTCACGCCGCCGGGTTTTGCGGGAGTTTTGGGCTACTCCACGCCGCCTTTATCGTCTTCGGCTTTCGGTTCGATCCAGACGGTCTTCTGGTTTACGAACTCGCGGATGCCAAGATGTGAAAGTTCGCGACCGTAGCCGGAGTTCTTTATGCCGCCGAACGGTATCTCGGGCGTGGACTCGGTCATGCGATTAATGTAGACCATCCCCGCATCTATCTCGTTTATGAACCGCTCGCTCTCTTCCTGGTTTTGAGTCCAGGCCGAGGAGCTTAGGCCGAAGTCCGTATCGTTTGCGATGCGAAGAGCATCGTCAATGTCGCGGGCGCGGAACATTGAGGCGACGGGACCGAAGATCTCCTCTCGATGCGCCGGACAGCCCTCGGGGATCTCGGAGAGTACCGTCGGCGGGTAGAAGTTTCCCGGTCCTCCGGTCGGTTCGCCGCCGGTCAGGACTTTCGCCCCGGCTTCGATGCTGGCCCGCACCTGTCCGTCCACGTCTTCGAGCATCTGAGGTGTGGCGAGCGGCCCCATGTCGGTCTCTTCGGACATTGGGTCGCCGACTTTTAGGGCGGCCATCGCCTCGACGTAGCGACTCTCAAAGTCTGCGGCGATCTCCTCGTGGACGATGATCCTCTTGGCGTTGATGCACGACTGGCCGTTGTTGAGCGTTCGGGCCGTAACAGCCACGTTCACGGCGGTATCGAGATCCGCCGATGGCATGACTATAAAGGGATCACTCCCTCCAAGCTCAAGCACCGTCTTCTTTACCTGGGCACCGGCCTCGCTCGCGACCTCCCGACCGGCGGGCTCGCTGCCGGTAAGCGTCGCGGCTTTCACTCGCGGGTCGTCTATAACGGCCTGTACTTTGGATGAGCCGATCAATAACGTCTGAAACGCGCCTTCCGGGAATCCAGCCCGGTGGATGATGTCTTCTATCGCCAGGGCGCACTGTGGCACGTTCGAGGCGTGCTTCAACAGCCCAACGTTGCCCGCCATGAGAGCGGGTGCGGCGAAGCGAAAGACCTGCCAGAACGGAAAGTTCCACGGCATGATCGCCAATACCGCACCAAGCGGCTGATACCGGATGGATGTCTGAGCACCATCGAAATCCAACGCTTCTTCCGCCAGAAATTTCTCGGCGTTCTCGGCGTAGTAACGACAACCCCGAGCGCACTTGTTCACTTCACCGACGGCGGAAGCGAACGTCTTCCCCATCTCCATCGTCATGATGCGAGCGAAATCCTCCGCCTCGTCTTCCAGAATATCCGCCGCCTTCAACAGCATCCGGGACCGCTCCTCGAACGAAGTCTTCCGGTACTCGCGAAAAGTCTCGTCTGCGAGTTGGACTTTCTGCTCTACTTGTTCGTCGGTTAGTTCCTCAAAAGTCTTGAGTTCCTCACCCGTCGCCGGGTTCACAGTTGATATCGCCACGGTTCGCTCCTCCGAGTAGCCTACTTTGCCCTTCAGGAATTATATATGGTTTTGCGAATCGTCCCCTCCGGCCTGCTCCGCATCCAGGAGCGTTTTACTGAGAGTTTCGTGGAGGTCGGAGTCTCGGGTCAGGACTCGGCCATCCAACTCCGCGACTTCCTCCACCCCCCGCACGTTGTTGACGCAGTACATTGGTCCTTGTAAGTCGACGGGCAACTCGCCCTCCTCGACCGTCCGGGCTTGCAGCAGAGCGCAGCGGGCTACGCCACCGAGGATTGTTCCTCCGAGCGCCGGGGTTTTAGTCACGCCATTGACCGTGCCGATGACGTTGGAGACCGTGGCTTCTAGGAGTAGTCCGTTTTGAGTGAAGATGGCTTCGTCGCATCCGGCGGCTTCGGCCCCGTGGAGCGCAAGAACGTTTGGGAGATAGTTTAGGGTTTTGTGGGCCGCGAGTGGACCGCGAGTGTCGGGGGTGGAGATCGCCCGTAGCGGCGGGCGCGGCTTTGGGAGGCTTGAGGTCGTCATAAGAACCATCGGCGCACTGGCTTTTTTGGTGGATGGACCACGGCCACCGACACCCCGCGAGACGACTATCTTTAGGACGCATTCTTCGGTGTCGGGGGTGGAGATCAAACCGTGGCAAGCTCTCTCTAACTCTTCCGCAGGGGGTGGATCTATGTAGAGTGCCGCTGCATCTCGGAGCAGGCGTTCCAGATGCCAGGGGAGTAGGATCGGTGCGCCCTCGCGGACTTTGATAGTCGTGAAGACTCCATCTCCGTAGTTTAGACCCCGATCCAGCACAGAGATTCGAGCTTCGTCCTTTGGCAAGTACATACCGTTGAGGTACACGCGGTTCATGGTGGGGAAGCTCCGAGGCTTTCTAAAAGCGCGGCGGCTTTGGAGACGGACTCCTGGTATTCGCGCTCTGGCACGGAGTCGGCGACTATTCCACCACCGGCTTGTGCGTAGGCGGTGCCGTTTTTCAGGAGGATGGTTCGGATGATGATATTCATGTCCATGGAGTCAGAGCCGAGGCACCCGAACGAGCCTGTGTAAAGTCCCCGCCGGACGGGCTCTAGTTCCTCGATTATCTCCATGCAGCGTACCTTTGGGCAACCGGTTATTGTTCCGCCGGGGAACATGCCGGAGAGTAGGTCCACCGCATCTTTTTCCGGTGCTAGTTCGCCGGTGATCTCGGAGACGATGTGGACTACGTGGGAGTAGGTTTCGGTTGACATGAGTTCGTCTACCTTCACGGTGCCGTATGCGGCGGTGCGACCGAGATCGTTGCGTTCGAGGTCTACGATCATGGTGTGCTCGGCAAGCTCCTTGGGATCCAGCAGCAACCCATCCGACTCGGCCCCTTTCGGGTAAGTCCCGGCGATGGGCCGCGTGGAAGCCGTGCGCCCGGAGAGCCGAACTAGCAACTCCGGCGAGCTCGAAACCGCCGTAAACCCCGGAAAAGACAACATCCCACCATATGGCGAAGGGTTCAAAGCCCGCAACGCGCCGTATAACGAGACCGGATCTTCATCGAAAGGAACCTCGAATCGCTGCGAGATATTGACCTGAAACACGTCCCCGGCCTGAACGTACTCCTTGACTATTTTGACTGCCCGCTCATAGCCGCCACTCCCCATACTCGACCGGGCGATCAAGCCAGGCTCGCGCCCTTCAGCGGAGAGTTTCTGTAAAGCGTCCACAGTTCGCAGGATGCTCATCGGGTCTTCCCCCGCAGGTACGGAGACCCAAGCCTCACCGCCCCGAACGCCCACCGTATAGCGGGGCAGGATGAACTGAGCAATGGGAAGTTTCAGGTCGTCTTTGGCGAGCACGGGTAGCCGCTCCAGATGCCGAACCGCGTCATACGAGAGATAGCCGAACAACCCCGCACCACCCTCAAGCGGCTGATCTTCTCCCTCTATAAGCTCCGCGTACTCCCGCAGAGCCTCGAACGGTGAAGTATCCTCCTGCACCACGAGATGGCGTTCCGGCTCAAAAGCCAGGACAGAAGTTCCCCAGCCGTCGCCTTCCAGAAGGACGAACGAATCCTTACCGGGGATGAGCCCGAGAGCGGGGATCAGGGCAGCTAAGTCCAAGTCGTGGCTCGCCGGGAAGCGATGTATCTCCCGGTTCGTGTTTTGGGAGTGTTTGGAGGAGTTAGATGCCTGCTTCACGGGCGCAATACTATCTTCTTGTCCGAACCACGTCACCGCGCACCGGCGGTTACAATTGTCCGTCCATGAGCGAGACGTCCGCAAAAAGCCCCAAAGAGCTAAGAGACATCTTGCAGCGGCGAGCGCGGGATGCGGGCTTTGATCTCATCGGCGTCACAAGCGCGGAGCCGTTGCGGGAGGGCGGTGAGCGTCTGAAAGCCTGGCAAGATGCCGGTATGGCCGCCGATATGGGATACATGCATCGGCCCGTCGAGTTACTCGCAAACCCCAAAAAATTGCAGAAGAGTGCGCGGAGCGTGATCTCGCTCGGTGTTTCGTACTATCCGGGGGATCATCCCGAAAATTCCGCCGGTGGCGGACGGGTAGCCCGGTATGCGTGGGGAGAGGATTATCACGTCGTCATCAAAGAACGGTTGTTCCGGTTGCGCCGAGAGTTGGAGGAAGTGTTGGGAACGAGGATCAAAGCTCGCGCGTTCACGGACGCGGTGCCTTTGTTGGAGCGGTCGGCGGCGCAGCATGCGGGGCTCGGGTTCTTTGGGCGCAATTCGTGCGTCATAAGCCGGGAAATTGGCTCCTACTTCTTTATCGCGGACCTGATAGTAGATCTCGACCTACCACCGGACGAGGCCGGAACCGGCACTTGCGGACAATGTACCCGCTGTATGGACCGCTGCCCGACCGGCGCGATCAAAGCCCCCGGTGTAGTGGACGCGAGGCTCTGTATCTCCTACCTAACAATCGAAAATAAGGGGGAGATTTCTCGCGAGCTACGTCCACTTATAAAGGATTGGGCCTTTGGCTGCGATATCTGCCAGGAAGTCTGTCCGTACAACAAAACGAAGGCATCGCGGAGCCGCTGGCCGGAGTTCTCGGCGGAAGCGGGTGCGGGTCCGTATCTGGACCTATTGGAGGTTTTGGAGATTCGCACGAACGAGGAGTTCGAGGAGCGATTCGCCCGAACGCCGCTGACGAGACCAGGACGCGAAGGATTAGTCAGGAATTGTTGCGTGGTTGCGGGGAATCTCGGGCTTCGGGAGGCTTTAGCAGGTTTGATCCGCTGCTTGAAAGAAGATAAATCCGCCCTTGTGCGGGGACATGCGGCTTGGGCTTTGGGGGAGATCGGAGGCTGTGAGACTGAGTTGCGGAAGGCGGAATCGGTGGAGAAGGATGATTGGTGCCGGGATGAGATACGTTTTGCGTTGGAATCAGGGGAACCATGCGGCTCCGTGGGTTAGAATAAGCGGACGATGCCGGACACGCCCAACTATTATCAGGTTCTCGGACTATCCCGCGCCGCGTCTCAGAGTGAGATCCGGGACGCTTACCGTAGCCTTGCCAAGAAGCGTCATCCAGATCAGCCTGGAGGCAGCGCCGAAGATTTCTCGCTGCTTCAAGAGGCCCACGCTACTCTTGTGGACCCGAACCGCCGCCGTCACCACGACGAAGCCCTGGACCTAGCCCACGCCGCGGATCAACTCTCCGACCTGGACTTCGGCACCCTCGGCGACGAACTCTCGGCCCGCCGTCAGCAGCGCGAATCTAGCGGACCTGGTTTCGGAGAACGTCTGCGCGGAAGATTCCGCCGCAAAAGCGAGCCGTCTTCGGAGAGATCCGGTAACCGAACCACCGGCCAATCACGCTCGGACAGCCGGGTCCGAGGCCGGTACGAAGTCCGGGAAGGTCGCTGGTACGAACCCCAAGACTTCGACCCCGAACCCCTTACCTGGAAGAGCGCGATGTTCTCACTGTTCGGAACACTGCTGGCGTTTGTGGCGGTTGGACAGTTAGGACTTTGGGCCTCGCAGGTCGCGGACCCCGGCGCACTCGAAGGACTCATAGTCCTCGAACCCGTCATGTTCGTGCTGTACACGTTTGCTGGTTTGATCGCGGCCTACTTCACCTTCAAATACGCTGGCTACGCGGGACTCGCGTTCGCTTTTGTCGCGATGCTCGTGGTCGGACAGCGCGGCGGCCCCGGTGGAAACGGACAGCCGGAGAACCTGCTCCAGTTCGGAGCGTTGGGAATGTTGTTACTGCTAGCCGCGATCTACCTCGGCAACCGCCGCGACGAGAACGCTCGTCGTCGCTGAAGTATCTCTTAAACCGCAACTCCCCCACTTCTAACACTTCCAAAGGAGAGAACTATGTCCTCCACGTCTGAGATCCAGAACTTCATCGCCGAATTCGAGACACGCCTGGCTCCAATCGAAAGGGCCACGAGTGAAGCTTGGTGGGATTTAGCGACGAACGGCACGCTGGAAGCCCAAGATGCTCTGATCGAAGCTGGCATCGCCTACAATAACCTCTTCTCCGACGACCGGGAGTTTGAGTTGGTTCGAGCCTGGCACCAGGATTCCGATACCCTGGAAGCGGGCTCGCTGCTCGGTCGGCAGGTCGAGGTTCTGTACCGGATGTTCGCCGCGCACAACGGCGACGAGGAGACTCTGAACCGCATCCAGGAGCTAGAAGCGGCGGCCAACGCGACCTACAACAACCATCGCGGTGTCGTGGGCGGAGTCGAGGTTGGAGAGAATGAAATCCGCGAGATCCTGACCTCTTCGGACGATGCGGACCTGCGCCGGGAAGCCTGGGAAGCCTCCAAGAGCGTCGGGCCGGAAGTCGAGGCTACGGTACGCGAGGCCGCACGCTTGCGGAACCGTCTGGCGCGGGATGCCGGATACCCCGACCACTTCCATCACTCTCTGGATCTCCAAGACATAGAACTCGCCGATCTGGAGGGGATCATGTCGGACCTCGAAAAGGCTACCGACGAGCCTTTCGCGAGGCTAAAATCCCACCTCGATACCGAACTTGGCGAGCGATTCGGGTTGACAGAAATCATGCCGTGGCACTTTTCGGACCCGTTTTTCCAGAGTTGCAAGAATGACGGAGCCGGGGGAGAAACCGACGATTTCTTCCAAGAGGCGGACATCGACGCTCTGACCCGCAGGACTTACGATAATTTGGGTTTGGAAGTGCGGGACGTATTCGCCCGGAGCGACCTTCGGGAGCGCGAAGGCAAGAGCCAGCACGCTTTCTGTCTTGGGGTTGGGCGAGAGTTTCCCTACGACGTGCGAGTGTTGGCGAACGTTCGGCCCGACTCGTACTGGATGGACACGATGCTGCACGAGTTTGGACACGCCGTCTACGACAAACACATCAACCCTCAGCTACCATACTTGCTACGGACCTACGCGCATCTGTGCGTCACTGAGGGGATCGCGCTGATGATGGGCGATCTGGCGGAGGATACCAGCTGGCTCTCGGAGACCGCCAAATTCCCGGAGTCTGAGTTGGCCCGGATACAGCCAGAGATACTTGAGCGGGCGAGGTGGGATCGGCTGGTCTTCATCCGGTGGGCGTTGGTGATCTTCCACTTCGAGAGGGCTCTGTACGCGGACCCGGAACGCGCGGACCTGAACGATGTCTGGTGGGATCTCGTCGAGCGTATACAGCTCATGGATCGCCCCCCCGAGCGCGACGAACCGGACTGGGCCGCCAAGATTCACGTAGCCGTAGCCCCAGTCTACTACCACAACTACGTCCTCGGACACCTCATAGGAACCCAACTACGTGACTACATCGAGACTAACATTACCCACGGTCCGTTCCACGAGAGCGAGGTCGCCGGTCGATACCTGCTCGAAGCCGTGTTCGGTCCCGGAGCCCGAGATAACTGGCGCGACACCGTTCAAAGAGCAACCGGAGAACCCCTGAACCCAAGGTACTTCGTAGACTCACTCCAATAGCCGCCTGAAGTTGCTGCTAACCGGCTAATCGGCTGACCGGCTTTAGCCGACCCCGACTAGGCGAAGCCTCACACCCTCGAATCTCCCGTCGCGAGGGCTAGCGGCACCGACCTTCAACTTGCCTTTGCCGGAGAACGTGGGCACGTCCAGAGTCGTCTCGAAGTATCCCCAAGTTTGAGTCCAGTCGTTGCTCTGCACGGTCTCTCTCGCTATCTCCTTGCCCGAATCGTCCACGACGATGATGTCATTGGAGGCTTCGGGATTGCGCGAGTAGCCGCTGACGGTCAGCGTCTCGCTGGCAGTAGTTGCCGTGCGAGGTTCCGTCACGACCGTATTGCCGTCTACTAGGGGTGGCGGTGTGGAGAGGTTAGCGCCAGGCACGGATTGAAAGTCCACCACGAGACGAGCTGGCTTGCGAAGCTCAAGCACCCGGTAGGTAAAGGCTTCCTCGGAGACGATATCCACGAACATGCCGCCTTCAGGAGCCCGCACGACATGGAAATCCTTCAGCATCGAGCTGTCGAAGGTGCCGTCCGAGACTTGAGTCGAATCCACCGAAGGTAAATTTACTCTCAGCAGACCGTCGCCCGCCGGGCTGCTCAAGCTCCAGTCGGGTACTTGCCAGGCGGCTTGATCCCCGGTACCCAAGTCGATGACCGTTCTTTCGAAGCCTTCATGTTTTCCGAAGCGCACGGCCAACACGCCGTCGGCTCCCTCTCGACCTCCACCACTCGCTTGCGGAGCATCCGTGAACGGCAAGGTCTCGGCGGTAGTATCGGGTTCCGGGATCTCTTCTTCCTCCGGAGTCGCGCCGACCGTCGCCTCCGACACTCCGTCGGTCGCCTCAAGAGCCTGAACCGTCTTTTCTTCGTCGTCCGCAGTCTTGGAGACAGCCATCGTAGCCGAGTTTTTACTACAACCCGCCAGTACCAGAAAAGCGGCTATCAGGAGAGCTAGGTAGAGGGCCGTTGGGAACGCGCGCGCCGACATTCCCGTGGTTTGTTCCTCCCCAAGCATGCGCGGGATTATACGGAAGCCTTGTTGCGCCAAGTTTGAGTTGATGTTGCGATTCGGTTAATTTGTGCAGTTTTGACAGGCATCAAGGTCTTCCGAGGCTCGAATCGTTTTTCTATGTCGCCAGGTATGGAGTTGTGCCGTACTCGAGAATACCTGCGGTTCCACCGTCGGTGGGATTCCCGAGTTCCATTCTTAGGCGATCCACAACACCCTCGAAGCCTAGTTCCGGCAGGAGATCCCGCACCGGCCCCGGTCCGGTCACCGTAATCTCGACACTGGAATCCCCACTACTCTGCAGAGCGTTTTCGAGGAGTTTCCGAGCCACTTCGGGACTTGAGGCGACAAAGGGTCCGATGCGATTGAGAGGACCACCGCTCCGCACCAGATATCCCTTCAAGATGCCGGAAGAGTCTCGCGCAACTAGGCCCTGTCCGGGATGCGAGCGCAGGGTGGCGAATATTAGGGGTGATCGATCTCCCCCGTGAGACCAGAGATCCAGGCCGTAAACCTCGGCCAAGTCACCCATCTCAAGGACTTTCGCCCGATTTTCGGACTCCGTCGACTTGACAGCTCGTGCTACTCCGCTGGCTTTCAGTCGATAGACTTCTCTCGAAGCTACCGAGCTGAAACCTAGAGACCGATACAAGCCTTCGGCCTTGCGGGTAGCGTACAGTCGGATAGTCCGGGTTCCGCGAGAGCGCAGATACGCTACAGCCCACCGAGAGAGCCGACTCCCCAACCCGAACCCCCGATAATCCTCGTGGACCGCCAGGTGGCACAGGATTCCCACACTTCCCAGCGGCACCGCCCCGACCATACCAACCAACGCGCCATCGGAGGTCTCAGCCACGGCCCATCGAGCCTCCTTCGTGCCACGCAGCAAATCGAAAGAACGAGGATCCCCCGACCACCGAACCACCGCCCGGAGACGCAGGATGCGGCCAAGATCCCGCTCATTCATGGCTCGTATCCGCGGAACGTGACGAACATTGAAACGTCCGTAGTTTTCCAATTCTAAGTTTTGCTTGCTGCCTGAAGTAGACAAGGTTTCCTCGATATTCCCTTGCATCGGTGGTGATACTTTCGCCAGATTTCTCCGTTACCGAAGAGTACAGAGACCCCGGAACAGCCCCTCGCTAGAGGGAATGCCAGGGACCGGACGGTCGAAGATACCGTCCAGCAGCGAAACGGAAGATGGACGAGTCGAAGATATATCTCACCATTTGGGGATCGTACAGCATTATCAACCATTCCGAAACCGGCGCTCTGGCGTGTAATCTAGCTTGCTTACTGAGTAATCTGCCGATAAGTACATTATTATTGCAAGAGCGGTCCATTTTGTTACAATGCGTGAATCAACACGAAGAGTTCATAGATAAGGAGCGTTCCAAAGTTGTCAGCTACGCTACAGCCAGGTCTCACTAATAGACTTACAAAGTATCTCCGTACCACGCAGCAGTTGATTGAGGAGAACCGTGATGCGGTTTCCAGCAAGGAGCTGGGCGACTATACTGGCATCAATCCGGTGCAGGTGCGCCGCGATTTGAACGCGATAGGATTCTCCGGCACCCGCGGGGTCGGTTACCAATCCCACGATCTCGTCGAGGCCGTTAGAAGTATCCTCGGACTTCGCCAGACCTACAACATCGCGCTCGTCGGTGCGGGCAACCTCGGGAGTGCCATCGCCAGCAGCACGATCCTCCCCAAGCGCGGTTTCGTCATCCACGATGTCTTCGACAACGATCCCAGCAAGGCCGGTCGCACGGTTGGCAACGTCGTCGTCAAGCACATCGACGAGCTAAAGAAGAGCGTCGCCGCCGCCGATGAGATCATCGGAATCATCGCTACCCCTTCAGCCTCTGCCCAACTAGTCTCAGAACAGATGGTAGACGCTGGCATACGGGTGATCCTCAACTACACAGATGTCCTCCTTCACGTCCCTAACGATGTGGATGTCCACCGCATAGACCCAACGGCCCAACTCATGCACACGCTCTACTACCTCACTCAGGTAGGCGAAGCTTCGTAGACAGCTACACTAAAGAGTTTTATTCGCGGTTTCCAGCCCTCTGGAGGCCGCGTTTTTCGTTTGGTGATTTTCTGGAAGAAAAAGAAGAAGAGCCTAAGGCGGAACTTAGGGGTGATAGGTGGGGAAAGGGAAAGGAGGAGTACCGCCCCAGGCTCTTAAATTGTGCCGGTTTCTGGTTTCGCACCAACCGACTAGGGGGATATTACTGCGCTCGCCACACTTTGTAAAGGCTTTGGAACGTGAAATCTATAAACTTTTCGCAAATAACTGCAAAATGCATATAGTTGTGTAGTGTAGCTGGCGTTTTAGGCTTACATAAAGTGTATGAGAGTTCACTTGGCGTATTTTACAACCGCTCGGCTCGATCTCAACTACTTGTTTTACAGCAATAGGGAGCATGGTCGAGCTTAGATGTTGGACAGTCGGAGGTTCTCTGAACTGTCAGGACTCTTCGTCGATGATCTTTTGGTAGTCTTCGGGGGATAAGAGATCCGCGTCACCGGTTGTGCTGAGTTTGAGGATCCAACCATCCCCATAAGGGTCTTCGTTTATCTTCTCGGGTGAGTCGTTCAGTGCTTCATTGACCTCCACGACTTCTCCCCCAACCGGCGCGTAGAGATCCGAGACAGCCTTGACGCTCTCGACGGCCCCAAAAGTATCTCCAGCTTCCAGGGTCGTTCCGGTGTCGGGCAGCTCGACAAAGACTACGTCGCCTAGTTCATCCTGGGCGTGCTCGGTGATACCGACGATCGCGGTGTCTCCTTCGGTGCGGACCCACTCGTGGGTTTTAGCGTATTTGAGATCCTCTGGTACGCTCAAATCATTCCTCCTTTTCTATCTGTCGCGTTTATAGAATGGCAACGGTACGATCCTGGCAGGTACGGGACGCTCCCGGATCTGGACATCAAACCTATCCTGCACGTCCGGCTCGACGAGCGCAAGTCCTATGGCCCGCCCGAGCGTCGGGGACTGGGTTCCACTAGTCACCACACCCACCCTCCGCGCCCCATCTGTCAGGATGTAGTCGTGGCGAGCGATGCCCCGACCTTCCATCTCAAAAGCCACGAGCTTTTTCTCCAGACCTTCGAGATCCTGTATCAGCAGAGCACTCTGGCCGATAAAACCCGGCTCTTTCGTGAGATGTACCGCAAAAGAGATACCCGCTTCAAGCGGCGAAGTCTCGGCATCCAGCTCGTTGCCGTAGAGACACATCCCAGCCTCCAAACGCAACGTATCCCGCGCGCCGAGGCCGACCGGCGTAGCTCCGGCTTCGATGAGCTTGCGCCAGATCCCCGGCGCGTCGTCGGGTCTTACGTACAGCTCGAAGCCGTCTTCGCCCGTGTATCCGGTGCGCGAGAGTATGGCCTCCGCTCCATCCACTTCTCCTTCGACGAAACGGTAGTATTTGATCTCCGCGAGCAGTGTATCCGTGAAGCTCTGTAGCAGCTCGATAGCCTCCGGTCCCTGAAGCGCGAGCAACGCCCAGTCATCGGACTCGTCGGTGATCTCCACCTCCAAGTCTTCGGTATTCTGCCGGAAGTGTTCAAGATCCTTCTCTCGGTTCGAGGCGTTCATGACGATCAGGTAGTCGTCCGGTCGCTTGTAAACGAGCACATCGTCCACCGTTCCACCGGTTTCGTAGAGGACGGCAGCGTAACCAGCCTGGCCCACTTCGAGCTTTGAGACATCGCGGGTTACGAGACGTTGCACGGCGGATTCGGCATCCGGTCCTCGGAGAACGGCTTCGCCCATGTGCGAGACATCGAAGAGACCGGCGTGGTTTCGGACGGCCTCGTGTTCGGACTTTATGCCAGTGTACTGGACGGGCATCTCCCAACCGGCGAAATCTACGAGCTTCGCGCCAAGGGATTTATGTTCTTCGTAGAGCGGGGTGCGGCGTAGGTCCGACATTGGCTACCACCGGGCCTTTAGGTTTCGGGCGGCGCGGGTCTCGTCGAGGCGGCGGGTTGGGGCTTGCGTGGGGGCGGCTTCGAGGTCTTCGGAACTGGTCTCGGCTAGCTCCAGCATCGCGCCGGTAAAGTCGTCGAGCGTCTCTTTGGACTCGGATTCGGTTGGCTCTATGAGCATGGCCTCTTTTACAACGAGGGGGAAGTAGATCGTGGGCGGATGATACCCATGGTCGATCAAGCCCTTCGCTATGTTGAGCGCCTTCTTGCCCTCCGGAGGCTGCACGACTACTTCATGCTTGCACAGCTCATCATACGGGATGCGGTACGTGCCGCGCAGCTTCGCCCGCACGTAGTTGGCGTTCAGAACAGCCATATCCGTCACGTCGCGCAGCTCCGAGCCGTGCATCTTGATGTAGTTCCAAGCCTTGAGCAACACGCCGAAGTTCCCGTGATACGTCGTGACGCGCCCAATAGTCTTCTCCGGCGCAACGAAGGCGTACTTGTCGCCCTCCTTTCCGATTACGGGATCGGGGCGGAAAGGAGCGAGGTGCTCGACGCAGGCTATCGCACCGGAGCCGGGTCCGCCGCCGCCGTGTGGGGTGGAGAAAGTCTTGTGCAGGTTATAGTGCATGATGTCCACACCGGCGGCGGCGGGTCGGAAGCGGCCCATGTTGGCGTTCATGTTCGCACCGTCCATGTACAGGAACGCGCCAACTTCGTGCAGGACTTCGGCTATTTCTGCGATGTTGCGCTCGAAGACGCCGCAAGTGTTTGGGTTGGTGATCATGAGCGCGGCGGTCGTTTCGTCGACCATCGAACGCAACTCATCCACATCCACACACCCGTGTTCGTCGAGACCAATTTCCTTGGATTTAAAATCCGCCATCGAGGCCGTAGCCGGATTGGTCCCGTGAGCCGTGGACGGCACGAGGACGGTTGTCCGCGCATCGTCACCGGCATCCTCGAAAAACTTCTTGACCATCAGGATGCTCGTAAGTTCACCTTGAGCCCCGGCGAGCGGCTGCAGCGAGACCGCCGGTAGCCCGGAGACTTCGGCGAGGAAACCTTGCAGTTCGTACATGACCCGCAACGCGCCCTGGGCCTGAGCCTCGGGCTGCAAGGGGTGAAGTCCGGCGAAGCCTGGGACTGCAGCAGCGACTTCGTTGGCACGAGGGTTGTGTTTCATGGTGCAGGAACCGAGGGGGTAGAACGTGGTGTCGATGCCCTGGTTCTGGCGAGAGAGGTTAGTGTAGTGCCGGATCACGGTCGGCTCGTCCACCTCCGCCAACTTCGGCTTCTCCTTGCGGAGAGCGGACTTTGGGATAATGTCGTTCAGATTCTTTGTCTCGGTATCGGGTTTCGGGAGGG
The DNA here is from genome assembly GCA_041747155.1 of Rubrobacteraceae bacterium. Classification (GTDB taxonomy): domain Bacteria; phylum Actinomycetota; class Rubrobacteria; order Rubrobacterales; family Rubrobacteraceae; genus JACDDK01. The sequence continues at coordinate 5,161 of JBGTFQ010000080.1, read as the reverse complement.
TAAAACCGCGGCGGCCTTCGCGGCCTCGGTCCCGGATCAGGTTATTAAGCATTCCGTACCACCTCCACGAAAGCGTCGAGTTCATCTTTTGTCCGTTTCTCCGTCACCGCGACGAGCATTGCTCCATCGCCGAGATCCAGGCCTCCAACGATCCCAGCTTCCAACAACGCCTGGCTCGCTCGCTCCACGTCGGGCAACTCCACCGCAAATTCCCACAAAAACGGAGCGTCAGGATAACGGAGCTTCAGCCCGGCCTCGTCGAGTTTCTCGGCGAGATAGTGGGCTTTGGAGGCGGAGAGTTCGGCGACTTCGCGCAGTCCCTCCGGTCCCATGAGGGCCGTGTAGACGGTTGCGGCGAGGGCGGTGAGGGCCTGGTTTGTGCAGATGTTGGAGTTGGCGCGGGCGCGGCGGATGTCCTGCTCGCGGCCCCGCAGGGTGAGGACGTAGGCGAGTTTCCCGTCTGCGTCCACAGTCTCGCCGCAGATGCGGCCCGGTAGTTGTCGCACGAACTCGGCTTTGGTCGCCATGTATCCGGCGTAAGGTCCGCCGAAGAGGAGTGGCATGCCGAGCGGTTGTGCCTCGCCGACCGCGACATCCGCGCCGAGGTTACCTGGAGCTTCGAGAACGGAGAGCGAGATCGGGTCGCACACCGCGACCGAGAGCGCACCCACCCCATGAGCCGCCTCCGACGCCGCCGATATATCCTCGACCGCCCCATAGAAGTTAGGACTCTGCACAAAGACCCCGGATACGTCGTCCGGGACGCTGGAGAAGTCCGTTATGCCGCCTTCGAATGGCAATTCGATTACGTCCACACGGTAGGTCTCTATTACCTCACGGTAGCGAGGGTTCAAGCCTTTGGAGACGGCTACCTTTGGGTCGCGTTTGGTGAGACGGGCGGTCATGAGGGCGGCTTCGGCTACGGCGTTCGCGCCGTCGTAGACCGAGGCGTTAGAGACTTCCAAGCCGGTGAGTTCGGAGATGATGGATTGGAACTCGAAGATAGATTGGAGCGTGCCCTGGCTGATCTCCGGTTGATACGGCGTGTACGAGGTGAGAAATTCGCCTCGGGAGATGATCGCACCTACCGAAGACGGTGTGATCCTATCGTAAGCTCCGGCGCCCAGGAAGATCGGCATTCCAGCGACATTCTCCCCAGCCAAGTCGTTCACATCTCGTAAAGCTTCGTACTCCGAGAGGACGGGCGGAAGGTCTAGTTCGCCCTCGAATTTCGGTTCTACGTCAGCGAAGAGTTCATCCAGAGTCGAAACACCGACGGCATCCAACATCTCCTGGATGTCGGCCTCGGTGTGCGGTGTAAATCGCGCCACGTGGCAATACCCCCTTATCGGGTGAGCGTTCTATTTTCCGCCCTGTCCCAAACCTGAGAGTGTTACCCCGTCGGCGTCGCTCCAGCTAGGCTGGATCGAACTCTCCAGGACGCCCTCCGATCCGCGGTCCTTCTGCCTGAGAGATTCGGCTCGCGATCACACAAGCCTTTCACCTTCGGCGGCTGTCGGAGACAATCCTCCACAGCACTCTCCCACGGTCATCATCGAGCACGTCAAAGATAGCACAAGAGGGCTCCTGTGTCCTCAATCTCTTCTACATATTAGTAGGCGGCTGCGGACCAAAAAGCGTAAAGGCTAAAGAAGCCAGACCTATAAGTAACGGTATGAGAGCTGCGAGTAGCGCGCGTCGTGTGGTCGTGGCGTGTCCCTCCCGTACACCGATCATGACAATGTAGCATGAGTAGAGGCCAACCAAGAAGCCGATCAAGGGGAGCCAATTGAAGAGTACAATCGCACTGGTATAGGCTGTTACGTTGAGGGTAGCCTCGAAACCTCTACGTTGTCGCACAAAGATCATTACGCACAGGTGCTGGAACACGGCCCCTAAGTAGACGCTAATCATAGAGAACAGAGGCAAAAGCACGAGCACTAGGATCACAACCAAAGCCAAGCTAGCGGCGCTACGCTCCGCCAACGAAACTAGACCATCTACGATCGGGTTTGGAGTATCCGGCAGCAATGGGTTGAAGGGCGCGGCCAGTAGAGCGAGCGGAACCGCTATCGTTTGGCAGATCGTGCCGAAGATGACTGGCCTATGCGGTCCATCCAGGTTTCGAAAGAAGTTGGTGGGCCGAAGTATGACGCTTCGCACCGTCTCGGCGAAACTCCGCAAGAGTCGAGAAGTCGTAAAGCCCGTAACCGGTACACTCTCTTCCCGCAGGTCCGTCATCCGATTTTCTCCTTACGATTCGTCCTCGTAACGGTCTCATGCTCCCACACGGAACCGGACGGCGCATCAGCCGATAGTATGGTTTTAATTACCAATAGTATGATTCCAAGACCGAACTGCGGACTCCACTTTAGACTTTGCACGCTTTGATCAGCCTTCACTCAATCTCTCTGACAAACTCTCCACTGGATAGTAGCGATAGCCTTTCCCTACTTTTCGTTTTTTCAGCAAGCCCCGCTCGACCAAACCTTCCAGATCTGTACGAGCTGTCTGAAGCACTACGTTGTGACTCCCAGAGTGCGACGTAACGGTGTAGGCATGATCCGAATGCCGTAGCGCGTGGCTGAGCAGCGCTGTTTGCCGATGATTCAGGGTTCCTTGTTGTTTGATCAGCTTCTCTGTCCGCTTCACCTCGGCCATCTTGCGCTGCAGATAACCTTCCAGACCGTTGATCGCCCGCACGATGACCTGCAGCTGATACATGATGAAGTAGGTGAGATCGTTCTCATCCGTCTCCGTATACAAGAACGACCGTGCGTACTGCGCAGTCGCTTTGTTCAAGATGCTGGAGATTGTCAGAAACTCGGCCAGCCAGTACCCTTGTGACAACATGGACCAGTAGAAGAGTGCTCTCGCAGTCCTTCCATTGCCATCGTCGAACGGATGATCGTAGGCCAGCCAGAAATGTACGATAACGGCCCTGGCCACCGGGTGCAAAAATGTTTCCAACTCTTGCCCGTTGGCAAACTCGCACAACTTCTCCAGTCTTTCCGGTAGCTGCTCTGCCGGAGGTGGGACGTGCAGAACCACTCCGCTTGCCCGGTCGAACACTTTGATGCGGTCTTCACCGGGCGACTGTATGCGCCCAGCCATCTCCGGGCGTTCAAGAGTTCCATCGGTTACCAACTTGTGCAGGCTGAGGACAAAGCCTGGCGTCAACGGTTCTGTACGGTTCTCTCGAATAAAGTTCATCGCAATATAGTTATTGAAGATCATTTGTTCACTCTTGTCCCTAGGAGGACGCCCGGATTTGATCATGTCCTTCGCGACCTGCTTGCTGGTCGTCGCTCCTTCGAGTTGACTGGAGGTGATAGCTTCTTCTATAAGCGAATTAACCAGATAACGATCCCTCGTAGACGGATTAGCCACCTCTTCGCCCAACGTGATCCGCCCACCAAGCCTCTGATCCACCTTGTGAACCCGCTCCCAAGCCTTGTCCGGCATCATGTAGATAAACGGTCTATCCTCGTCGTCCTTCAAGGGCAGAGGGTGGTACTCCCGCTGACGAGCAAACTTGATAGCGGCCCACCACTCCTCAACGGACAAACCCTCTGGAGGCTCCCGGAACCGTATCTCATCCCAATGCCGGTAGTTTCCATCCTGAGAGGCTTTTACTCTGGACGTAAAGATTCTCTCGAAAATATCGGTATCTTCTCGCTCCAGCAATTCTCCCAAACTTGGCGGCGTTTGAGGTATCTTCACTGCCGGACCTCCTAAAATGCCCTCACAAACAAAAGCAGTTTAGCAGTATTAGTCACTTGCTGCTAAATTAACAGAAATTAGCAATATATTAGCAGCAAGCGGTCGATGCTTATCTTGGCCTTCCTCTAGCTGAACGTTTCGGCGTCTACTCGCACAGCATTCTTTGCGGCGAAGTGTTCGCTGATGTACTTCTCGCCCTCGTCGCAGAAGAGCGTTACTACGGTCTCTAAATCCGGGTAAAGTTCGCGGACTTTTCTTGCGGCGATGAGGTTTGCGCCGCTGCTGGGACCGACGAATAGGCCATGTTCGCGCGCTAGGCGGCGCATCTCTTCGACGGCTTCTTGGGAGACGACGGTTAGGGCGGTATCCACTAATGATTGGTGACGTTCAAAGATGCCGGGGACGAACCCGTCGGAGATGCCTTCTATGAGGTGATCCCCAATCTCACCGCACAGTATCGTCGAGGATTCGGACGGCTCCATTGCGAAGAGTTTGACGGATGGATTTACTTCCCGGAAAGCCTGGCCTACCCCGATGAGCGTGCCGCCGGTGCCGACGCCCATGACGACCGCGTCCGGGATGGTGCTTTCGGGGAGTTGAGAGAGTATCTCTGGGCCGAGCCAGGTGCGGTTCTCTTCTACGTTCCACTCGCTCTCGAATTGCGAGGGGCAGAAGTAGCCGGGTTCCGCGCCCATCTCTTTGGCTTTGGCTAAGGCTTCGTTTACGTGGAAGTGGCCTAACTCCATCACCTCGGCCCCGAAGGCGCGGCTTATGGCGATGCGCTCTCCGCTCAAGCCCTCGGGCATGACGACGAGCATCCGGTAGCCTTTGACGGCGGCGACCATGCTGAGGGCGTTGCCGGTGTTGCCGCTCGTGGCCTCGACTATTGTGTCGCCGGGACGCAACAGACCTTCGGCTTCGGCGCGTTCGATCATGTACTTCGCGATCCGGGCCTTCACCGACCCCGATGGGTTCAAGAACTCCAGTTTGCAGTAGATGCCTTCTACCTGAAGCAGCGGCGTGCCACCGATCGCATCCAGGATGTTTGTTGAAAGTCCTTCGTTCATCGCAACCTCCTAATCACTCCGGTGTAACGTATGCTCCTGAGAGACCACCGTCAACCAGAAAGGTCGAGGCGTTGACGTAGGAGGACTCGTCGGAGGCCAAGAAGAGGACAGCGTTGGCGATCTCGGTGGCTTCCGCGAAACGTCCCATTGGCAGGTGGATCATGCGCCGCGCCGCTTTCTCCGGGTCTTTGGCGAACAATTCCTGCAACAGCGGCGTGTTGACCGGCCCCGGACACAGAGAGTTGACGCGAATCCCTTGCCGAGCGAACTGCACCCCGAGCTCCCGGCTCATCGCCAGAACTCCACCTTTGGATGCGGTGTAAGAGACCTGAGAGGTAGCTGCGCCCATCACAGCCACGAACGAAGCCGTG
>JBGTFQ010000079.1:0-44395 GCA_041747155.1 Rubrobacteraceae bacterium | reverse complement strand
TTACGGATGCCCAAAGCTCGATAGATAGCCTGAGCTCGGTTGGCGAGAAAGATGGAGCCGGAGTCGGTGACGAACGCCTCGGGTGGGCCATATTCCTGTACCGCCCGGTAGAGAACGGCGAGGAAGGCGCCGAGATCCTGTCGCCGGATCTCCACGACGCCTGGCTGGATCCTGACAACAACGACCCTGAGTGGCTGCTCTCAATGCTCGCGCCGTACCCGGCGGAGGAGATGGAAGCCTTCCCGGTGGGTCGAAGCGTCAACAAGCCCACGAACGACTGCCCGGAAGTCGCGCGCCCGGTCTCCCTGTAGACTAGGATCCCCGGCACTCTCGTACCAAGTGATCCTGGGATCGAGACACAGAGCCTACACCTCGGACACCTCAATGCCCGCGAGGTCCGGGCGCTCTGGATTAACGAGGTAGTTATAAGAGTTTCTGACCATCACGCTCCTATATCTAGAGGCTCTCTAGTCTAGGGGCTCTCTAGGTTTGGCCCTCGGGGGATTGAAGATTAACGCTACCGGTTCGGGATTACTCTATAGGGGTACTTCGAGTCTGTGGCGAATGACGCTGGCTCGCCATGCGGCACCTCGCTTGGAACCTCTGCGCCCCGGTATTTCACGAGAGGGCTACAGCTCATCAGGTCGTGGTCGATCATCAACCCATGTCGGAGCTAGTACAGCGAGCAACGGGGGGAGCACGGCTTCAGTCAGGAGTCGTTCGCCCATGCTGTTGGGTTGCACCGAACCTACATCGGCGCGATAGAGCGTGGGGAGCAGAACGTGAGCGTCATCAATTTGGCGAGGATAGCCAATACCCTACAGACGCCTCTCTCCAAGCTCGTAGCTCTCGCTGAAGAAAGTTGAGCGGTTTCTTGGGTGGCAAGGTCGTGCTCGTGACGGATCTCTGGGCCGGGCGATTCTCTCCAGTGGCTACCTGCCGACACCATTGGGCCTTGCACTCTCTGGTCGTTCTTTTGATCGGACATTCTCTGCTCCTCGATCCGGATATGGTTTTATATCCAATCTCCAGCGAAGTTGACTTACGGACCTTTCCACTTCTATGGGTACACTCCACTAATCGACCAATTTAATAAGTAACGAACCATGCTATTATTATTTCCGACTAGCATAAGAGAAGTCTAGTCAACAAGGGGGAAAAGGAAACACGCACCTGAATGGCAGAGGAGGAGTTTATGGCAACAGCATCTAGTGTACAAGGTACCGGGGAGATATCCCAGTTGGGGAAACGTGCAGTACGAGGAGCCTGGCTAGGCTTCTTTGTGGACATGTTCGACATATACCTGCCCATCATAGTTCTGGCCCCAGCCATAGCCTACTTTATAGCTCCGGAGTTGGGCGCGTCTGCGACAGCTATCGTGGGCGGCACGATCTTCGCGGCGACCCTGATCGGACGCCCTATAGGAGCCGCCATATTCGGGCATATCGGGGATACCGTCGGCCGACGACGCGCAACCATAATCGCACTCACCGGCTCCGGGGTGGCGACGTTTCTCATGGCTCTGTTACCGGGATATGCGCTGCTAGGCACGCTAATCGTCGTTGTTTTCATCGTACTGCGCTTTGTCAACGGCATCTTCGTCGGTGGCGTTTACACTTCGGCGAATCCGCTGGCAATGGAATATTCTCCAAAGGAAAAGCGCGGTTTCTATGGGTCACTGATCATGACCGGCTACCCATTAGCTTATGCGGCTATCTCGCTTATTACGCTGGTCTTGCTCCAATTCATACCGGCTGGAGGTCTAGACTCTCCCTACGTACAGTGGGGCTGGAGAATCCCGTTCTTCATCAGCACCGTATTGATCTTCTCGGTCACTTTGTACTTCATTTACTCCGTGGCCGAATCCCAGCTTTTCGAAGCTGCCAAAGAAGGTGCAGAAGACGATCAAAGCTCTCCCATTGTAGAATTATTCAAGGGCGACAACTTGCGGAGCTTCCTGCAAGTGTTCGTGCTGATGGGCGGTTTTTGGCTAACGCTGTACGTACCATCGGCCATGCTGCCCGGTCTGCTCACCTCTGAGCTTGAGCTCTCGGGAACCAAACTGACGATCACTCTGACCATCGCCTTTTTGGCTCTGGCCGGAGGTTATGTGGTCGCGGGCATAATCAGCCAGAGGACCGGGCGCCGACCGTTTCTGATTGTGGCGTCCATAGTCATGGCAACCCTCGGAACCTTTCTCTTCTACATTATCGTTGCCACGACACCTCAGAACCTGTTCACCATAATCGTTCTCGTCACCGCCGTCGTGGTAGTGGTCACTTCGGTGTGGGGCCTGGCGACCGTGTACATTATAGAGCGCTTCCAAATCGGGGTCCGGGCGTCCGGCTTCGGCCTCGGCTACAGCTTGGCCGTCATCCCTCCGGCGTTCTACGCTTACTATCAGGTGGGCCTGTCGACTTTCATGCCCTTCAAGTTCACGCCGCTGCCCCTGCTGGTGATAGGGTCCATGCTCATTCTTATCGGGGCGTTGTGGGGACCTGAGACCAAGGACGTAGACTTCGCAGACGATGCTGAGGCTTCGAAAAGCGAGGTGAGGGAAAAATCCAGGTCTTAGGGAAGCCGGACGAAGCGGGGCCGGGCTCCAAGATGCAAAAGGCTCCGCACACCTTTGATCTAGAGCAGCCGCGATTCGAAGGGATGCCGATACACGTATCTCATCGTCCAGGCTACTCCTACCTGCTCCATCGCCACCACGAAGACGAGTACCGGCCTGAAGAAGGCGGTACTCGCACCAGCGCCGCCGGGGTTCTCGTCTGCATGGAGCACAGCGGCACCCACATCGACGCCATCTGCCACCAAGCAGACGATCTGAAACTCTTCGGCGGCATCGCCATAAACCGGGAAGTGCAAACTCCTCGTGGGTTTACTAAGCTTGGTATCGAAGAGGTGCCGCCCATCATCGCACCTGGCGTGCTGCTAGACGTTGCGTCGTACTATGGAAAGGAGTCCCTGGAGCCCGGCTACGCAGTGAATGCGGAAGATTTGCATTCCTGCTGTGAACGGCAAGGCGTCAGCATAGCGGACGGTGACGTAGTGCTTGTGCGGACCGGAAACGCCCGCTACTGGGATTCCCCCGAAAGATACATGGCTGGTCCGGGCATGGCAACCGATGCCTCGCAGTGGCTTGCGCAGAAACAGGTTTTTGCCGTGGGGGTGGATAATATGGCCTGGGACGTTATCGGGGAAGAGGACCCGGAACTCGGATGCACCCTGCCCGGCCATCTAGTGCTGCTCGCCCGACACGGGATCTATATAATAGAGAACCTTATGCTGGACGAACTCGCCGCTGCCGGGCACCATCGGTTTGAATTCGTCTGTATCCCGCTCAAACTCGTCGGGGCAACTGGTTCTCCGGTACGACCTATAGCCGTTGTCTACGAGGATAGCGACACAAACGTTTACCAGGAACATTGACACCGTTTGGCAAATGTCGTGCAGTCGTATTTAGAGTGTTCGCCCATATGTTTATACGGACGATCCAGACTTGGCGACCGGCTAGTGTGACGACGGCTGCGAAGTGCCTAGATGACCACTTACCTCGCATGAGGGCTCAGGGCTACTACCAAGAGGAGGATGAGACTCCTCAGGCAAGCTTGAGACTCCAACAATGGACAAGGGCAACTATAAGCGGTCGGGATTTAGTGAATGAGTCTCCACGAAACTTGGGGACGTTCGCAGAGAGACGAGCATTTGCGATTGTCGAAGATCACGCATGGGTGCGGAGGGTGTCGAGAGGATAAGGGGGAAAGCATGTATGGTAGAGGCAAACAACAGTAGCAGGCCGACCGTGGGATTCATAGGGCTTGGAAACATGGGAAATCCTATGTGTCGACAGTTGTTGAATGCCGGATATACAGTGTTTGTGTACGACGTAGATTCTGAAGCACTAGGTCGATTCGACGACACTCTCGCCCAAACCGTCTCCTCGCTCCCAGAGATCGCTACCGAGACCGAGGTTCTCTTCCTGTCTCTGCCCAACTCGGAAATTGTCGAGAAAGCGATTCTTGGGGAAGAGGGTTTGATCGGCTACCTTTCATCTGGGCAAACTCTTATTGATCTGTCGAGCTCCAAACCTCTCCGGACCCAGGCGCTTGCTGAGAAGCTTTCTACCATGGGTGTCCGTATGCTCGACGCGCCAGTAAGTGGTGGGATTCTGCGGGCCAGAGACGGCACGCTCGCTGTAATGGTTGGTGGAGAAGAAGAAGTCTACAAGGAGCACCGAAAATTACTCGAATGTTTTGGGGAAAAAATCTTCTACATGGGTGGACACGGTGCCGGGCATCTTACCAAGTCGCTAAACAACTTGCTCTCGGCGACGACCCTAGCAAGTGCCTCCGAAGCCGTCCTTCTGGGAATCGAGGGGGGATTGGACCCCAAGACCTTTATCGACGTGGTCAATGTCAGCACAGGCCGGAGCAATTCGACGGAGAGCAAGTTTCCGAACTACATCTTGAATAGGGCTTTCGACGCTGGATTCTCCACCGAGCTCTACAATAAAGATGTCTCAACAGCGCTTGAGACGGCAGCCGAGTACGGCTTTCCCATGCCGGTGGGGTCGGTGGTCGGCAATATCTGGAAGGATGCCGTGGAGAAAGGCTACGGACCCAAGGATCACACCGAGATCTACGCCTTCCTGGAAGCGTTTCTGCTTGAAACAAGAGACAAGTCCGAATGAAGTTACTGGCCCCCTTCCAGACCTATTCAACAGCTCGCCCAGCACCCAGACCATGCTGGCTCCGCTTCGAGCAGATGAAGCCGACGGATAGCTACGGCTATAGTCGGACCCAGCTCTCAATCGCGCTCCGTGCCGGCCACTCACAAAGACGCGCCTTCAAGCTCTGTGAAAGGCTGACAAGTGATTAGGCCGGTTTACCCGGACACTACCGTAGGTGCACTTGGGCAAGCACGCACGGAGGTCGGCGATGATGCCTCAGGCCATATACTGGCGATCCTGGAGGATCGAGAGAGCAGATGCTAGATGGTTGAAGAAGCTAGCACAACTATGTTTGCGGATCCCGCTTGGTTTAAGTTGCTGCAGGATGCTGTTGCCGAAGACTGTGAGCTAGCGGTCTTCGGAAGGTGGTCTACGCTCAGCTTCGCGCTCCAGGTTGGGGAGACGGTCTTTCTGATTCGGCTACTGAAGGGAAAGATCGAGGAGATCGTTAAGGAACCCGACACTAGCGATTCCTGGAGCTTTACACTCTCTGGATCACCGGAGGATTGGAGGGCTTTCTTGCAGGAAACTCCGCCGCCCTTCTACCACGACATACTCGCCATGAACACTCGGATCTCTACCTTCTCGATCGAAGGCGATTGTCACACGTTTGTGCAGCATATCAGGGTGGTAAAGCGCATCGTAAGGATCGCTCGATCTCTGGGATACAGCATTGACTGATCTCGATCCCATAGTAGGGAGGTACGCTCATGTCAAGGTGGGGGAAGAACTGTGCCGAGTGTACTTCGAAGAGGCGGGCGTAGGCAGACCCCTGGTCTGTCTACACACTGCCGGGGCCGACAGCCGACAGTGGCACCGTCTGCTATGCGACCCAAAGATTACCGAAAACTGGCGGACGATCGCCTTTGATCTTCCATATCACGGCCGCACCATGCCACCAGAACGTTGGTGGGAGAAAGAGTACCTGCTCACTACTGACCAGTACGCAGAGACCGTGATGTCATTTGTGCGGGCGCTCGGGTTGGAGCAACCAGTTGTCCTCGGATGCTCAATGGGAGGAGCAATAGTCTTGGAACTCGCCCGCCTCTATTCGGAGGAGTTAGGCGCCGTCATAGGGCTTTCGGGTGCGAACAAGATAGCTGGCCGTTTCGGGGACTGGTCTATAAAACCAGATATTGACGGTGCATCAGCGGTGGCAGAGTGGACCTATGGACTAATGGCTCCACAGAGTCCAGAGTCTCTCAAAAGGGAGGTGTGGTGGATCTACAGCCAGGGCGGTCCCGGCATCTATCGGGGCGACACCTACTTCTACAGCGTAGACTGGGATCTACGCGGTCGCGAGTCAGAATTGGACACCAGCAAGTGTCCAGTATTTCTTCTCACAGGGGATTACGATTACGCCTGCAGTCCCGACGAGTCCGAGGCGACTGCCGAAGCGGTTCCCGGAGCTAAGTTTACGAAGATGCGGGGCATAGGACATTTCCCGATGACCGAGAACTATAATTTATTCCGAAGCTATCTACTGCCAGTTTTGGAGGAGGTATCTAGAGTCGGATTGTAAAGAGAGCGTGTGTCAAGTTTTTCACAAACGGAAAGGATAGACGTGGCTACACAGGAAGAGAAGCAAATCTACATAGACGAGATGGTTCGGCGGCGCGGGTACGTTCTCGACTACCATAAGGCCCTGGTTCAGCAAGACTTCGAGGTGATGAAAAAGGCGAACGAACTCGTCGACGCTACTTACCTCAAGGAACGCACCCTGGACCGCAAGACGAAGGAGCTGATCTTCGTGGTCAGCCTCGTAGTTATGCGCGCCCCGAAAGCCCATATTCAGAGCCATATTCGTGCCGCACTAAACCACGGTGCAACGGAAGAAGAAGTCCTTGAGGCCATAGAGATATCGCTTCCCGAAGCCGGAGTAGTAGTCTTCCAAGAGGGCTTTGAAGCTTGGAGAGAGGCAGTAGATGCCAAAGGTATTGAACCTAACCAGGAAATTCTTCCAGCAGACTGAAATCGTCTTCTGACGCGAAATACTTGTCCGAAATGGTTTATGTGGACAAACCACGTATGCGGGAACTGCGGAGACCTGTGAAGGTCCCGGAAGCACAAAACAGTGTAGCCATCCTAGCTTGACTGAGTTTTAGTCTGCCCCTTTAAAGAGAAAGACGTGATGGGAGGAACAACATGGCCGCCGCTCCAAAATACGAAGTCTATGCCGTAAGATACGCTACACGAGATGCGTTGAGTAGTGAACATTTCTACGGTCATGATCCGCACGATTCTCCCATGCCGATGGACTACTTCGTATGGGCTGCAGTATCCTCTGAACAAACAGTGATCATAGACACCGGCTTCACAGCAGAGGTCGCTTCGGCGCGAGGGCGCAATCACTTACGATGTCCCACAGAAGGCTTGAAGGCTCTTGGGATAGATTGTTCCCATGTGCCGCACGTAATACTCACCCATCTACATTACGATCATGTAGGTAATTTAGAGAAATTTCCGGCGGCTACATTCATCGTACAAACCGATGAAATGGCTTTTTGGACTGGCCGATATGCTAGTAAAGAACACTTCCACACTCTCATCGAGCCGGTCGACATACTCGCCCTTGTGAGGGAAAATTTCGCGGGTCGAGTACGCTTCGTATCCGGTAGTGAAGAGATAGTACCAGGGATATCTGTGCATAAAACTGGCGGGCATGCGGCGGGGTTGCAGGTAGTGCAGGTCGAAACTGCCTGGGGTTCCGTAGTGTTGGCTTCGGACGCTTCCCATTTCTACGCCAACATGGAAGAGGACAAACCTTACAGTGTAGTCGCCAATTTGCCGCAAATGTATGATGCCTTCAGAGTGGTTCACTCTCTGGCAACCTCGCCCGCGCACATAGTGCCGGGCCATGATCCGCTAGTGATGGAACGATTTCCGTCTGCGCAGAATGGGCAAGACAACTTTGTAGTTAAGATAGCCTGAAAGCGACCTCAGATAATGGCGATTCTCATATGGCTCTCTCCGTTCACGTAGCAAGACACCTAGCGGGCGGTCGTTCCGCCGTTTAGAGTCAGGCACGCTCCAACGGCGGAGATAGCTTCGTCCGAGGCCAGATAGGTGGCGGTCGAGGCTATCTCTTCGGGGTTGACCATCGCGTCCAGACCGCCCCACTTGGAGACTACATGCTCTACGAGTGCCCCCAACGAGAACAACTGGCGACCGGCTCCACCGACGACCCGCCGAATCTCGACGTGCTCAAACATGCTCCTTTAGCCGCGAAAGCCCTCGTGGAAACTGTTCACGGAGTCTCCGATCTCTTACGCGAAGATCTCAAGGTCCACGCCCTCATAAAGCGGTAGAGATCCCCCGTAGACTGGATGTGGCGCAACGAGCGCCGAGCGTTCGTCCGCTACGAGTCAAGAGGCCAACCCGCCGCCTATCAAGCAGACGCCGAACTCATAATCTCTCTCGCTCACAGACCACTCTCAGCCAACAACCACGACCCGAATAGACGCTACGGCGACGACCATTTTCACTTCTATTTCGAGTACCAAACCGACGCCTCACACGTCACCGCCGAGCGTATGATCGAGAAGATCCGGGACCACAATCACGCCACCGGACTCCCAGGATTTCCACCCAAACGCCGCCGCGTTCTCGTCATCGTCACGGACTCAGAACACCTCCGAACAGCCTGCGAACGAGAAGCTGCGAAGCTCGAAACACCACTCATTTTCGGTAGCGCGGAGCACATGTCCAACAAGATAGCCACCACCCTAAACGACTAGTAACATACCTCCGAAGAGACCCCGAGGACACGTCAAACAGCCCCGCGCGACGTGTCCTCACCGTTTACTGAGGACTCCTAAATCACTCCACCCGGAGCTGTCCAGACACTTCCAGAACCATCCTGATCTATTTTCCACTGGTCTCAATTTACTCCTCAATCACACCGCAAATAGCCCTCTGCAGTTCCTCCAGATCGGGTCCGCGACACCACAATAAACAGCGCCACCCCTCGCAGCTCCCTCGCCGGACCTCGAATGCGAACTGAAAACCATCACCAAAACCACCCTTACGACAACTCGGAAACCGCCAAAAAGGACCTCCAAAAGACGCCTCGTAACTGCCCGACTAGGTGCCGAAACGACCACCAAGAGATACCCCGCAAGGCCCGCTGGACATTCCCCACCAGCTCGGAGAAGGGAGCCGAAACCGTCCTTCGGGACTCTCCAAAACGGTCACCCAGCGGTCCCAAAGTAGCCCCCGAACCACGCTGAAACCTTCCTCGATCCATCCCTAAAACAGCCTCCAAATCATCCTCCGCTGACGTAAGGCTCTCTTATAGCGACGGACCTCTACTTCAAGTTTGTCAACAACTCTCGTGCCGGAATAGCAGTAAGTACATATTGCACAAGCGTGTCAGTATGGCTAGGATGGGGTCGTTAAAGGTGGGTTAATCGAACAGGGAATAGATGAGAAGATAATGGCTCAGGCAAGTTCTGCTGGTGGCGGACAGTCGACGGGTTCAAGTTTGCGGGTGAAAGTCCAGAGGTTTGGCAGCTATCTCAGTGGCATGGTCATGCCAAACATTGGGGCGTTTATTGCATGGGGTTTGATCACGGCCCTATTCATAGAGACTGGGTGGTTGCCTAACGAGACGTTAGCCGAGTTGGTCGGACCCATGATCACGTACCTGTTGCCGCTCCTGATCGGCTTTACCGGCGGTCGTCTGGTCTACGAGTTTCGTGGTGGTGTGGTTGGTTCTATAGCCACGATGGGCGTTATAGTTGGGACCGAAGTTCCCATGTTCTTGGGAGCCCTGATCATGGGTCCACTCGGTGGCTACGCGATAAAGAAGTTCGACGAACTCCTGGAAGGTAAAGTTCGCCAAGGCTTCGAGATGCTCGTGAACAACTTCTCCGCTGGTATCATCGGAGGAATTCTAGCCATAATAGGTCTGCTCGGCGCGAGCCCTGTGGTTACGGCTCTGAGCAACGCGCTCGGTAAAGGCGTGGATGTCATTGTCGCGGCTGGGCTTCTTCCTCTGGTTAGCATATTCGTCGAGCCAGCAAAAATACTATTCTTGAACAACGCTATAAACCACGGCATCATCGCTCCGTTGGCCTTGAGCGATGCTAAAGACGCGGGTAGCTCCATTCTGTTCCTCGTAGAGACTAACCCTGGGCCGGGTCTCGGGATCCTGCTCGCTTATATGTTTGTGGGGCGTGGAATCGCACGGAGTTCGGCTCCAGGCGCGGCGATCATCCACTTCTTCGGTGGTATCCACGAGATCTACTTCCCCTACGTTCTTATGCAGCCGCTTCTCATTCTCGCCGCCGTCGCCGGTGGTGCTAGCGGCCTATTTGTGGAAGTTCTCTTCGGTGTGGGCCTCGTTTCAACCCCGTCGCCCGGCAGTATCTTCGCGATTCTCGCGCTCACGGCCCGCGGTAGCTTTATAGGTGTGATCCTGGGTGTATTGACCGCCGCTGCAGTCTCGTTCCTTGTCGCTTCCGTGATCCTGCGCCGCTCCGCTCCTAGCGCCGAAGACGACCAGAACCTTGCAAACGCTACAGAGAGTATGCAAGACATGAAGGGCAGCAAGAGCTCGGCAGCCGGAGCGCTGGGTGTCGCGTCCGGGTCCAACGGTCAGACCGACGATGCTCAGAAGATAGCGAACGCCAAGTCTGTCGTATTCGCTTGCGACGCTGGCATGGGTTCGAGCGCGATGGGCGCTTCCTTGCTCAAGAACAAGGTTCAGAAGGCTGGTCTGGATGTAGCCGTGACCAACGCCTCCATAGCCAATCTCACAGATGAGCCGGATGTCGTCGTCACGCACAAGGATCTCACCGACCGCGCCCGCGAGAAAGCTCCCAACGCGGCGCACGTCTCGGTAGAGAGCTTCCTCGGCAGTCCCAAGTACGACGAGCTAGTTGAGCAGATGCAGAACGGCGGCGATTCCAGTAACGGTCACGCCGAGGATACGAATGGCTCCTTCGACTACGCCGCGGTGGACAAGATCATCTTCGCTTGCGATGCAGGAATGGGTTCGAGTGCGATGGGAGCCTCGTTGCTTCGGAACAAGGCCAAAGAAGCCGGATTGACCGATATCGAGATAAAGAACGCCTCGATCAGTCAGCTCCCGGACGACGCTGATGTCGTCATCACGCACAAGGACTTAACCGCTCGTGCTCAGGAGCGGCTGCCGGAAGCCCACCATATCTCGGTGGATAACTTCCTGGATAGTCCGAAGTACGATGAGCTTGTGGACGAAATTTCGACCACACGAGTCTAACGCAAGGCGCGGCGCAATGGGATTCTCCGACAGAGAGGTTTCGCTGATCGGAATCCTATTGCGCCACCCCACAGGACTTACCGCCGACGGCATCGCCACACGCCTCGGAGTGAGCACCCGAACCGTACACCGAGATCTCCAACCTGCGGAGGAATTTCTGTCGTCCCATGATCTCAAGCTGCTAAAGCAAGCTGGCCGGGGTGTTAGCGTCGAAGGCTCTCTAGAAAACCGCGAGCAAGCTCTTGAATCACTGCGTTCCATAACCTCCTCGGACCTCTCACCGCATGAGCGTCAGCTATCGTTGCTCCGTAGTCTGCTCGTCGCGGACAGCCCCATCAAATTGCTTGCGCTTGCAAGTGGGTTGCGGGTCGCGATCGGAACGGTGAGCCGGGATCTCGACGAGCTGGAGCCGTGGCTTTCGGAGTTCCGGCTCTCGTTATTGCGCAAACGCGGCTACGGAGTGGAGATCGTGGGGACGGAGAATGATCGCCGCGAAGCAATGAGCCGGTTTGTCTTCCAAAGCCTCGATGAAGGAGAGCTACTGTCTCGTCCGCCAGGGGTCAGAGAAGATGACCGTATCTCATCCAGCGATCCTGGCGCAAGCCGTACGGCGGGCCAGTTGATGGGCTTGATCGATGCGGGCCGACTCCGAAGAGTGGAGGCTCTGACAGAGGAGATTGTCGCTGTATTGCCGTATTCCATAGCTGATGATGCGTTCGCTGGCTTGAGCGTTCACGTCGCGCTTATGATCGAGCGGCGGTTGCAAAACGCAGGCATCTCGCTCGGCGCGGAGATACTACAGCGTTTGGGAAAGACGGACGAGTACGAATACGCCCGCCGACTGGCAGCATCCATTGAAGAAGAGTTCGGCATCAGCGTCCCGGAGGAGGAGATCGGCTACCTGACCATGCACTTGCGCGGCACGAAACTCCGCGAGGATGACGCGCTGCGCGGATACTTCGAAACCTCGGATCTTCAAGTAGCCTCGCAGGTGAAAGCCTTGATCCGGAACGTCGAAGAGAAAACTGGCATCCCCCTAGCCGGGGACAGCTCACTATACACTGGCCTACTAGCGCACCTGGAACGAGCCATCTACCGTTTGCGCGAAAACATGCGGATTCACAACCCTCTGCTGGAAGATGTAAAGAGTGACTACCCAGCACTCTTCGATCTCGTGAGCGGCGCTATGCAGCAGGTCTTTATCCAGGAGAAAATCCCAGAAGAAGAGACCGGATTCGTCGCCATGCACTTTGGAGCGGCTCTCGATCGAGGGCAAGGAGACTTTCCGCGGAGCGTGCTCGTGATCTGCTCCAGCGGCATCGCTACCACCAAGATACTCGCGTCCCGGTTGAAGAAGTCCTTCCCGCAGATACAGGCAATTCAGAACTCTTCGCTCTTCGAGCTAGACGACACTAATCTATCTGACTACGACCTCGTAGTTTCCACGGTTGTACTGCCGATCCCGAGCGACTCATATGTTGAAGTCCGGCCTCTGCTCTCCAACGAAGAAGTCGAGTTGATACGAGACCATCTCCGCGAGAAGAGCTTGAAGGCCAGCCTGACTAACCAAGCGGCGTTCGAGTCCCTGGAAATCTTTGGCGGGGGTCACGCGAAATTTCATCAGATGGCCGAAGCGACGCAACTTATAGCCGAACTCGTCGATGACGCATATCTGGCTCGTCACGAATCCCGTGGCTCCCTGAGCGAAGCCGTGCGCCTGATGTGCGCTTCGCTCGCCGGGAAGGGACTTGTATCTGAGCCACGCAATCTGGAGGAGAGTCTGCTCTCCAGGATGGAGCTTGGTGGCATCGGCATACCGGGGACTTCGCTCGCACTATTCCACGCTCGCGATGCCGCTGCTACGCGGCCATCTTTCTCCGTCCACGACTTTGACGAGGCTTTGGATCTCGAAGGTCTCGATGGTGCGATGATGCAGGTGCGGCGGAGTCTGTTGATGGTCGCACCGCGAACTCTCTCTCCCGTCGCGCTCGAAGCTATCAGCGAGATCTCTGTGGCTATGGTCGAGCAGCCGTTGGAACGCGAAGTCTTCGAGAACGGTTCGGAGGCCCGGATCGTCGAAGTTTTGCAGAGCATTTTTGCCCGTTTCTTGCACAATAAACTCTCTTGAAAGGAGAAGGCATATGTCCGAGATACTGACCCCGGAGACCATCGAATTGGGGGCAAGCCTGGATAACCAGGAGGAGGCGATACGTCGTGCGGGCTCCCTCCTGGTCCAGAACGGCAACGTGGACGACCGCTACGTGGATTCGATGTTCGAGCGCGAGGAATCCGTCTCCACCTTTATGGGAAACGCCGTAGCCATCCCTCACGGCACCAGCGAGTCAAAGCAGTGGGTCGAACGCTCCGGTCTGTCGGTCATCACCGTACCGGAAGGCGTGGAGTACGGCGATGGAAACATAGCCATGCTCGTTATTGGGATCGCAGGCAAGGGCGACGAGCATCTGGAGATACTCTCCAAGATTGCGTTGGTCTGCTCTGAAGAAGAGAACGTCGTGAAGATCGTGCAGGCCCAGACGAAGGAAGAGTTGCTGGCGTTCTTTGAAGAGGTGACCTGAATGCGAGCCGTCCACTTCGGCGCCGGAAACATCGGTCGTGGCTTTATCGGCCAAGTCTTGAACGAAGCGGGCTACGAGACGACCTTTGTCGATATTCAGGATGATGTCGTCGCGGCGCTGAAAGAAGAGCAGCGTTACGAGGTGATCCTGGCGAACGAATCCCAGGATCGCATCCCCGTCGACCGCGTAACCGCGCTCCACTCCCAACACGACGCGGATGCCATTGTAGAACAACTCGCGACCGCCGACCTCATAACCACAGCCGTCGGCCCGAACGTCTTGCCGATCATCAGTGAGGCAATCGCGAAAGGCTTGATCTCCAGAGCCGGAGGTACGCCGGTCAATGTGATCGCCTGCGAGAACATGGTGGGTGGCAGCGAGGCACTACGAGGCCACGTTATGGAGCACGTTGATCCTGCAGACTCTGAAGCCGTCGAAGCCGTAGCAGGCTTCCCAAACGCGGCGGTCGACAGGATCGTACCTGAGCAGAACACGGATGGCCTTGACGTAAGCGTCGAGCCGTTTCACGAATGGGTCGTCGATGAATCCGGGCTAAAAGGCGACAAACCAAACGTCGCAGGTATCACCTACGTACAAGATCTGACACCGTACATCGAACGAAAGCTCTTCACCGTAAACACGGGTCACTCCGCTACGGCTTACCTCGGTTATGCGCAGGGATGTCCGACCATATCCGAAGCAATCGAAGAGGATTCCGTTCTCGAAACGGTCAAAGGTGTGCTGGACGAGACTGGACGCTTGCTGGTCGAGAAACACGGCTTCGATGAGGAAGAGCATGACAAGTACAAGCAGAAGATACTCTCGCGTTTCAGCAATCCGTACATCTCGGATAAGGTCACGCGGGTGGCACGAACGCCAATTCGCAAACTGGGGCGCGAGGAGCGGTTCGTATCGCCCGCTTTGCAGTTGATCGATCGGGGACACGAGCCCGTAAACCTGGCCCAAACTTTAGGGGCGATTCTGCATTACGATGATCCAGCAGACTCGGAATCTAAAGAGTTGAGGGAGATGATAAAAAATCAGGGAGAACGTGCCGCTCTGAGTCACTGCGCGGGAGTGGGGGAGGACCATCCGCTGGTTGGGATGGTTATGGATCGGCTCGAAGAGACCTAGCGTCTCGGAAGCTGATGGCAACATCAGCGAATTGGGTATTTTAAGGGAACCCGAAAAAGGAGGAGAAGGGTGAAGAAAAAAGAAGTAACTATAGTGCCCGAGGAGGGTCTTCACGCCCGTCCAGCGGCGGAGTTCGTTAAGGCCGCTAAGGCTTATAACTCCGACATACGAGTGATGAAAGGCGACAAAAACGCGAACGCCAAAAGCTCTCTAAACCTGATGAGTCTCGGGGCCAAGAAGGGCGACAAGCTCGTAATACAGGCTGAGGGCGACGACGAGGAAGCGGCTGTGGAGGAACTGGCCGCCCTGATCGAGAAGGGATAGAGACATGGATGTTAGATCGAAACTCGTAGGCGTGGCGGCTTCGGAAGGTGTGGCTGTAGGACCGGTCTTCGTCCACAGTCCGGGCGAGCTAAAGCCGGAGAGGGAGACCATACCCGAAGGCACTGCCGACACGGAGATCGAACATTTCCAGAGATCAGTCGAGGCCGTGGTGCCGAAGCTTTCGGAGACGGCGGAGAAGATGCGCGAGGCTGGAAACGAGAATGAAGCTGCGATCTTCGATGCGCACATCGAGTTGGCCCAGGATCCAGAGTTGGCCGAGGGTGTCGCTGAGCGCGTGCGGAACCTCGAAAGCCCTGAGTATGCCGTGCTCGCCGTGGGTGAGGAGTATGCGGAGATGTTCGCCGGTATGGAGGACGCTTACATGGCCGCTAGAGCCGACGACGTGCGCGACGTGGCGCGACAGATCTCGGCGGAGATCATGGGCGAGTCTTCGTCGGGCCTGGAAGCCCTGGATCGCCCCTCGGTCGTACTGGCCCACGGTCTCGCACCCTCAGATACGGCTCGCGTTCCAAAGGGGATGGCCCTAGGATTCGTGACGGCGGAAGGCTCCAAAACCTCGCACGTCTCGATCATGGCGAGATCCATGGGTATACCCGCCGTGGTCGGTGTCGGTGCCTCCATTGAGGAGGCTTTCAAGGCCGATGTAGTCGCCATAAACGGCGGAGAAGGCTACGCGATCGCAGACCCGGACGAAGAGGCGATCTCGGACATCGAACGCCGCCAGGCGGAACTCGATACGGAGCGAGCCGAGCTAGAGCAGTACAAGGACGTCGAAGCCCACACGAGCGACGGACGTCGCATAGAAGTGTCCGCCAATCTCGGCTCCGCTGCCGAAGCCGCGGGTGCTCTGGAGTGGGGTGCGGAGGGGGTCGGTCTCTTCCGTACCGAGTTCTTGTTCATGGAGCGCGACGAACTTCCTTCCGAGGACGAGCAGTACGCCGTTTATCGCGACGTTGTCGAGGCTTTCGGTGAGAAGCCAGTCATCTTCCGGACGCTGGACGTCGGTGGCGATAAGGATCTTCCCGGTGTCGAACAGCCCTTGGAGGAGAATCCGTTTCTGGGTTGGCGGGGTATCAGGATGTGCCTGGATGTCCCTGAGCTGTTCAAGCCGCAGTTGCGGGCTTTGCTGCGGGCAGCGGCGCACGGCAATCTCAAGGCGATGTTTCCGATGATCGTGGATGCCGATGAAGTACGGTCGGCGAAAGCCATGCTCGACGAATGTCGGGGAGAGCTGGATTCGGAGGGCGTGGAGAACGGGCCGGTAGAGGTTGGGATCATGGTGGAGACGCCTGCTGCTGCGCTATGCGCGGCGGACATAGCCGGAGAGGTCGCGTTCTTCTCCGTCGGGACGAATGACTTGGTTCAGTACACGTTGGCCGCTGACCGGGGCAATGAGCGACTGCGGCACTTGCAGAGCGCGGACCATCCGGCGGTGCTGCACTTGATCGGGCAGACCTGCAAAGCTGCTGAGGAAGCCGGCATATGGGTCGGAGTCTGCGGCGAAGCGGCTGCTGACCCAAGCCTGATCCCGCGTCTCGTGGAACTCGGAGTGAAGGAGCTATCCATGAGCGCGCCGTCCATCCCGAAAGCGAAGAAGGTGGTCTCTGAACTCTAGAGTGTAGCCCCGGAGGGTGTCGGAGTGGATGCCCTCCAAAGGCCGATGGACGATGTCCTAGCCTCTTTACGGCGAGCTGGAGGCAGCGGCGCATCTCCGAAGTGGTCATAGGTTTGGGGATAAGGAATAACGCCCGGCGGAGTGCCGGGCTGGATGCCTGGCTCGCGGGAAGAAGGAATCATGACCGTTATGAACGAAGTCTTCGTGTACGAGTTCTCTCAGGCGGCGGAAGTCTCGCCGGATCTCCTCGGTGGTAAGGGAGCGGGTTTGGCGGCTATGAGCGACCTCGGCTTGCCTGTGCCTCCCGGATTCACCATTACCACGGCGGCCTGTCGAAGCTATATGAAAGCCGACGAGCTTCAGGCGGAAGTCGTCGAGCAAGTCGGGGATCACCTCTCGGTATTGGAAACATCTATCGGCAAACCTCTAGGCGACGCGCAAGACCCGCTGCTAGTCTCGGTTCGTAGCGGTGCCGCAGTCTCGATGCCCGGCATGATGGACACTGTCCTCAACCTCGGCCTAAACGACGAAGCTGTCGAGGGATTCGCCGCGAGCACCGGCGATGAACGATTCGCCTACGACTCCTATAGGCGATTCATGCAGATGTTTGGTGACGTAGTGCTCAAGGTGGACCACCACAGATTCGAGGAGGCCTTGGGATCGCTCAAGGAAGAGCGTGGAGTAGAGGACGATACGCAACTCACCGCCGATGACCTGAAAGCCTTGATCCACACATACAAGCAGATCGTCCAAGACGAGACCGGCGGTTCGTTTCCCGAAGACCCAAGAGAGCAATTGGACCTCGCTATCCAGGCGGTCTTCGACTCCTGGAGCAACCCGCGTGCCACCGCCTACCGCAAGGAATTCGGCCTCCCGGAAGACCTCGGTACCGCCGTGACCGTACAGGCGATGGTTTTCGGGAACATGGGCGAGACTTCAGCCACCGGAGTCGTATTCACTCGTGACCCGTCCACCGGCGAACAAGGGCTCTTCGGAGAGTTTCTGCTGAACGCCCAGGGCGAGGATGTGGTCGCTGGTATTCGCACACCACGTCCAATATCCGAGATGCAGGAACCGTTGCCCCATGCGTTCGAGGAGTTGCTCGAAACCATGCAAAGGCTTGAGAACGAGTATCGGGATATGCAGGACATCGAGTTCACCGTCGAGCGCGACAAGCTGTTCATGCTCCAGACTCGGAGCGGAAAGCGGACGGCTGTAGCAGCTTTAAAGATCGCTCGTGAGATGGCCGACGAGGGGATCATCAGCCGCGAGGAAGCATTGATGCGGATACCGCCTCGGCAGTTGGATCAGGTGCTACACCCATACATCGACCCTGAAGCGAAGCTGGAAGTCTTGGCCGAAGGTCTCCCGGCATCGCCCGGAGCGGCCACCGGAACCATAGTCTTCACCGCCGATGAAGCCGAGAGACGTGGCGGTAGCGGTGAGAGCGTGATCCTGGTCCGAAAAGAGACCACTCCCGATGACGTTCACGGCATGGTCAGTGCCCGAGGAACTCTAACAGCCCTCGGCGGCATGACGAGCCACGCGGCGGTAGTTGCGCGAGGAATGGGGATACCTGCCGTCACCGGATGCAAGGCGCTCAAGATAGATCCCCTCGCCCAAGAAGTGAGCATTAACGGCAAGACTTTCGGAATCGGAGACACCATCACCATCGAGGGTTCGACCGGTCGGGTTATCGAAGGAGAAGCGCCGCTTGTCGAGGCGGAATTAAACGAGGACTTCGAGAAAATTCTGGCTTGGGCTGACGACTTGCGTGCCCTGGGAGTTCGGGCGAACGCCGATACGCCAGGAGACGCAGAGCGAGCGCGGGAGCTTGGGGCGCAGGGGATCGGGCTTTGCCGCACGGAGCATATGTTTATGGAGGAAGGCCGCTTGGAGATCGTGCGCGAGATGATCCTCTCCGACACGGACGAAGCCACCACGCAGGCTCTCGACCGGCTCGCACCACTCCAGCGGGGGGACTTCGAGGGAATCCTGCGAGCTATGGACGGCTTGCCGGTGACGATCAGGCTCCTGGACCCGCCGCTCCACGAGTTCCTGCCAGACTCCCGCGAGCTCTACGAGCGGCTCGGTGAGATCGAGGATACAAGGTCTGCGGAGGCGGTGGAGCTTCGTCGGCAGTTGCGCGTGGTCGAGAGCCTTGAGGAAGCGAACCCGATGTTGGGATTGCGGGGTTGTCGATTGGGGATCATGCGTCCTGGCTTGTACCGGATGCAGGTTCGTGCCATCGCTGAAGCCGCGAAGTATTTGAAAGAGGCTGGAGGTGATCCTAAGGTCGAGATCATGGTTCCTCTAGTTGGTTTCCGACCGGAGTTGGCAAGCGTCCGAGCGGAGATCGAGGACGTAGTCGAGCAGGTTATGGGATCGGGAGCCAGCATCCCGATAGGCACCATGATCGAGCTGCCCCGAGCCTGTGCCGTAGCCGACAAGATAGCCGGAGAAGCCGCCTTCTTCTCATTTGGCACCAACGACCTGACCCAAACTGTCTGCGGACTCTCCCGCGACGATGCTGAAGGTGCTTTTCTCACGCGCTATCTGGAAGGCGGAATTCTCTCCAGAAACCCGTTCGAAACCATTGATGTGGACGGTGTTGGGCGATTCGTGTCGATGGCTTGCGCGCGAGGGCGGGAGTCCAACACCTCACTAAAGCTGGGCATCTGTGGCGAGCACGGTGGTGATCCCGAAAGCATAGAGTTTTTCCACGAGATGGGCCTAGACTACGTGTCCTGTTCGCCGTATCGGGTGCCAGTTGCCCGGTTGGCCGCAGCACAAGCGGCGATAGGGAGTGACGACTGACGCGGATCCCACGAAGCTGCGCCAGGTGTGTCTTCGAAGGTACTGTGATGCCTGTTGTTCGTTGTTGTCGCCGGGATTGATTTTCGCGAAAAAGTTTGTGGAAATTTCTGCTGATAGCTTAAATCTCCTAATAACTCGTGTACAACTGCTTTGCTACGGAACCTTTCGAGGGAGTACAGAGTGGGCTTTGAGTATTGGCGGAAGCGAAACCACAGAGGATCTTCATGAACGTCCGTCAGGCCAACGGGCTCGGTAGGGTACATACGGCGAAGCCTGGCGGAAAAGTGACGTACTGCGGCAGGGTGATCGACGAGGAGGCGTGGCTCATCACCTCCAAGACTCTTGACTGTACTGGGTGCGTGAAGGGCGGGGCTCCTCAGCCTAAGGAGTCTGAAACCTCCGGCAGGTGAGGTTTTCATCGGGGGGTCAGCGACTTCACTAAAGGAATAGGACGTTTGCGACGATAATGTAGAAGGTTCTTATTCTGCGCTATCGGAGGAAGGCGAACGTGCGCTACTCGAATACTCATATTCTCGCGCCATTCAGATGGATATATCCTCAGTCATGACGACAACTGGACGGGTTGAGAACGACCGGATGCTTCGCTTAATTAAGGCGTATCGAGTGTCCGGGGATCAACGCGCCATTCGGAAGTTATTCAAGGAGCATGGGTCCATCCTCAACCATATCGTGCGACGCTATTCTGGTTCGTCCAATGAATCGTACGAAGACTTGTTACAGGTTGGTTATGTTGGCCTCATCAAGGCGGTGAATGGTTACAAGATCGACTCGTCCGCTAAATTCAGTTCGTATGCGTATTCGATGATTGATGGGGAGATTCGTCACCACTTCCGCGACACGGCACTGGTCAAGCGTCCTAGATGGGCTCGTAGTCTCTACGCGAAGGTCACCGAGGCTACGAATAGGCTGAACGCCGAGCTTGGCAGGCCGCCGGTGATAGAGGAGATCTCTCGGGAAGTCAACGTAACACCTGCTGGCGTTTTGGAGCTTATGAAGCTCTTCATGGATACGAACGTAGCATCACTGGATGGCGCGCGTGAGAACGAAAACGGTGTGGATGTAGCCGCGATCAAGAATATCCAGTATGAACCTTTTGCGTTACCGCTAGAGGACAAAATCCAGTTGGAGGAAGCTCTACAAACCCTCTCTGAAGTCCAACGCCAGGTCGTGTACCTATTCTTCTACAAAGACCTCTCGCAGACCGAGATAGGCCAGATGCTGGACCTCTCCCAACGCAAGGTATCCCGAGTCATCTCCTCAGCCACGAAATCCTTGCGCGGGCTCTTGACCTCCAAAGAGTAGCCACCGAGACTTTCTATACAATATTCGCCGAACGTGGAAACTGGAAGACCAGCCATCAGGGAGCGCCATGGATTTCTTTAGCGAGCTCGGAGACAGAGTCGTAGGTGCTCCATCGATCCTGTCGGCGAACTTCGCCTACCTTGCACGAGACGTTCAGCGAGCCCGCGATGGTGGAGCCGGGTTGATCCACTTCGATGTTATGGACAACCACTTCGTCCCAAATTTAACTGTCGGACCCGCGGTTGCCGCGTCACTTGCCGCCGCTACCGAACTACCGATAAACGCCCACTTACAAGTCTCGCGTCCCGAAAATCTAATACCCACTTTCGCCGAAGCTGGAGTCCAGAGCATCGCGGTGCAGCCCGAGGTAGTGACGCATCTGCATCGTACTCTGGAGTCGATCCGGGAAGGCGGCTGCGAGGCCGGAGTCGCGCTCGCGCCGTCCACGTCGCCCGAGAAGATACAGTGGGCGTTGCCGTACCTGGATTTCGTCATCGTGATGAGCGTGGATCTCGGTTTCGGAGGACAGTCTTTTATCCCGGAGATGGCGGATAAGGTGCGGGTATTGCGCGATTCCAGCGACGTTCCCATAGCCGTGGACGGTGGGATAGATGTGGAAACCGCACCCTTGATGGTTGAGGCTGGGGCGCGGGTGTTGATAGCAGGCTCCGCGGTCTACAAAGGAGAGCCCGCCGAAGAGATGGAGAAGATCATCGTCGCCGGGCGCGACGCGCTGGCGTAAGAGCCTTACTTGTCCGGTGGGCCAGCTTATGGTAATTTCCGATTGTAGCTTTCAGGGGCGGGTGTAATTCCCGCACCGGCGGTGACTCCGCAGAAGAAGTCTTCTGTGAGATAGCCCGCGAACCTTTGGGGAATACCGCCCGAAGGTTGAGCCGGTGAAGGTTCTCTAGAACCGTAATCCGGCGCCGACGGTCAGAGTCCGGATGGGAGAAAGGAACACTTGACGAGCGAATCGTTAATGGAACGTGCCCGCAACCTCGCGGAGCGCGGGCGGTATACCGTCGCGCCTAATCCTATGGTTGGAGCCGTTGTTTCGCGTAATGGTGAGCCGGTCGGCGAGGGTTATCATGTCCGCGCGGGTGACCGTCACGCCGAGATACACGCTCTGGAAGGGGCCGGTGCCGCAGCTCGGGGCGCGACTATGCACGTCACGATGGAACCCTGCAATCACCACGGAAGAACCCCACCATGCACCGAAGCCATACTGCGCTCTGGAGTTTCTAAAGTCGTAACAGGATATTCAGACCCGGACCCCCGGATGCAGGGGCGTAGCGTAGAGCTTCTGCGCGAAGCTGGCATAGAAGTCGAAGTGGTGGGAGGCGCGGAATTCGAGGTTCAGAACGAGCAGTTCTTTCACTACATGAGAACGGGCAAACCGTTCGTGCATCTAAAGCTCGCAATGAGTTTGGACGGCAGAATCGCGGCTTCCGGAGGCGATAGCAAGTGGATCACCACCGAAACCTCCCGACGCCGGGCGCACCTCCTCCGAGCCGAAGCCGGTGCGGTACTAATAGGTGCTGGAACCGCCCGCAACGACGATCCACTCTTGCTCCCCAGAGATCTCCCGGACGAACCACCGCGCGTAACCCGCGCTGTTCTTGACCCGCGCCTCACCACTCCGCTTGATGGACGCCTCATCGAAACATCCCAAGAAGCGCCCGTGGTTCTATTCGTGTCCCACGAAACTCCGCAAGACCGGACGCGACAGTTCGAGAGGGCCGGTGCCGAAGTAGTGAGCATCCAACCGTCCGAACATGGCCTGGACCTTAATTCTGTGCTGGAAGAGTTGGGTGCTAGGGGTGTCCGTGGCGTGCTAGTCGAAGGGGGAGGTGAGACCGCAAGCCGCTTCTTGAAGCAGAACTTGGTGGACAAGGCTACTCTATTCTACGCGCCCAAGGTCCTCGGAGCGGAAGGCGTTCCGGCGATTGGGAACCTCGGCTTAAAGCGTGTGGCTGACGCGACTGAGTTGGGCATCTCAGCCGTTGAGCAACTGGATGGCGATCTGGCGGTAACTCTGTACCCGAAGAACAACTTTAAGGAGGGAGATGTTCACCGGGCTAATTGAAGCTACCGGGCGAGTCGATATCCTGGAAGATGGACCAATGACCCGCATTGGAATCTCCACCAAGCCCGGAGTTGTGGAACCGTCCATCGGGGATTCTGTCTCCGTGAACGGTGTTTGTCTGACTGTCAGCGAGATTTCGGACGGCTTGATGAATTTTTTTGCCATGCACGAGACGCTTCGGCGTACCGCGCTTGGCGGTCTTCGTGTCGGTACTGTTGTCAATTTGGAGTTGGCGATGCGGGCTGGGGATCGCTTCGGCGGGCATATCGTACAGGGTCACGTGGACGGGGTCGGTGTGGTCGCCGATGTTAGGCCCGAGGGAGACGCGGAGATTTGGAGTTTCGGGGCTCCGCCCGAAGTTCTGCGCTACACCGTCGAGAAAGGGAGCATCTGCGTCGACGGCATTAGTCTGACCGTGGTCTCTGTTGAGGATGAAGGCTTCACCGTCTCGATCCTGCCTCAGACTCGGGAAGCTACGAATATGCGTGAGTTTGCGATCGGGGACAGCGTTAATTTGGAGGCCGATGTTATAGGCAAATACGTGGAGCGGCTGTTGGAGCCGCGGCTGGCTGTTATGAAAAACGACGATAGGAGAGAAGATGCCGTTTAGTCCGATAGAGGAAATTATCGAGGACATCAAAAAAGGCAAGATGGTCATTGTCTGCGACGACGAGAACCGGGAGAACGAGGGAGATCTTACGATGGCCTCGGAGCTCGTGACCGCTGACGACATCAACTTCATGGCAACGTATGCCAAAGGGCTAATATGTCTGCCGATGGCTGGTGAGATCATCGACCGCCTCAAGATTCCGGCGATGGTGACGCACAACTCGGACCCGATGGATACCGCGTTCACTACTTCCATAGAGGCGAAAGCCGGTGTCACGACGGGGATCTCAGCCGCTGACCGCGCTCAAACCTGCCGCGTAGCCGTCGATGACGCTACCGGCCCGGACGATCTGGTAATGCCCGGCCACATCTTCCCGTTGCGGGCGCGTCCCGGTGGCGTACTGGAGCGCGGAGGCCAGACTGAATCGGCGGTGGACCTTAGCCGTCTCGCGGGCCTCAAACCTTCGGGGGTTATCTGCGAGATCATGAACGACGACGGCACGATGGCCCGCGTCCCGGATCTCGAAGCGTTCTCCGCCAAACACGACATCAAGCTGGTAACGGTTGAGCAGATCGCCGCCTACCGCCGCGCCCATGAGACGAATCTGCAACTAGCCATAGAGACGAAGCTACCGACCCCGCACGGCGATTTCCGACTCCGAGCCTACGAGAACGATGTTGACGGCCTGACGCATCTGGCGCTGGTTATGGGCGAGCCGGAAGGCAAGAAAGACGTTCTCGTGCGGGTTCACTCGGCCTGCCTCACTGGAGATGCCTTGCATTCTCTGCGTTGCGATTGTGGCGAGCAACTCGACACGGCTATGTCGCTCGTAGCTGATGAAGGCGAGGGCGTGATCGTGTATCTGCAGCAAGAAGGACGAGGGATTGGGCTTCTGAACAAGATCAAGGCTTACCATCTGCAAGATGGGGGATTAGACACCGTGGAGGCGAACCAGGAGCTAGGGCTTGAGCCGGATCTCCGTGAATATGGTCTCGGGGCGCAGATCCTCAAAGATCTGGACCTGACAAGTGTCCGCTTGTTGACCAACAACATAACTAAGGTCGCCGGACTGCAAGAGTTTGACCTCGAAATAACCGAGCGCGTGCCGCTCGAAACAAAGCCAAACGAGCACAACGCCCGCTATTTGAGGACCAAGCGCGACAAGCTCGAACACGTCCTCGAACAGATCTAGGAGTCCTCAAATGTCCAACGCACCAACCTATTGGGAAGGAGACCTGAGCGCGGCGGGCCGAAGTTTCGGCATCGTCGCTTCAAGGTTTAACGAATTTATCGTGCGCCCGCTCCTGGATGGCTCACTGGACGCTATAAAACGCCACGGAGGAGACCTCGAAGCCGTGGATGTCGCGTGGGTTCCAGGAGCATACGAGATCCCACCCGTAGCCCAGCGCATGGCTCTCTCAGGGAGCTACGACGCGATAATCTGCCTGGGGTGTGTGATCCGGGGTTCCACCTCGCACTACGAGTATGTCGCTGGGGGAGCCGCCAGCGGTATTTCCTCAGCCGCGCTCTCGGTGGATATACCGGTGATATTCGGTGTCCTGACCGTCGAGAGCATTGAGCAAGGTATCGAACGGGCGGGAACTAAAGCCGGAAACAAGGGCTTCGAAGCTGCCGCGAACGCTATTGAGATGGTCTCCTTGATGGAAAAACTGGACGCGAAAAAACCCGCTCGCGGATAACGCGAACGGGCTGGATGTAGCTTTTTAGAGAGTCTAGCCGGGGTTTAAACCTCGGCTGTGTGAGGGCTACCAGCGGCGGCTTTTGTGACCTTAAAGGCTTTCAGGCACGAGGTGCAGACCGTGACGCGCTTGACTGTCAGACCTTCTTGGATACGAACCCGCTGAAGGTTCGGTTCCCAGCGACGGCGCGTGGCGCGTAGGGAGTGGCTGCGGGCGTTGCCGTAGCTCGGGTGCTTTCCGCACGAATAACAGACTTTCGCCATATGAATCTCCTGTGCTAGGATACCGATCAACTTAGGGTCCGGGCCGACTCTGCGTCCACGGGATGCGTTCGGCTGATGATTTTAGCAGGTTATTGGAGTTGTGCGGGAGTATCCTCGCGGTTCGTGCCCGGGGGCGCGACGTGAGGCGTGAACAGGAGTGCGGCATGAAGGATATGAAGTAGTGAGCATAGAAGTTGGTTCGATGGTGGGAGCGGCCCACGCGGCCCTAAAAGCACGTGTAGCCCGCATAAACGCCCTTAACGTCTATCCCGTTCCGGACGGTGATACCGGCACGAACATGCTCCTGACGCTCGAATCCGTGCTTCGTGAGACGTACAAGAAGATCTACCCGACTGCCGGAGAAGCGGCGGAATCCGGGGCGCGGGCCGCATTGATGGGAGCGCGGGGGAACTCCGGCGTTATCCTCTCTCAGATGCTGCGTGGAGCTTGCGAAGTTCTTGCCAAAAAGGACGAACTTGATGCCGAGACGTTTGCGGCGGCTCTCGAAGGAGCCCGCGACCGGGCTTATGCCTCGATCCGCAAGCCCGTCGAGGGAACGATGCTGACGGTGATAAAGGATGCCGCGAAAGCTGCCCGTGCCGCGACCGATATTGGTGAGAGTGTGGTTGGTGTGATCCGGGCTTCGGCTCATGAAGCTCACGCTTCGGTGCGGCGCACCCCGGAACTTCTCTCTGTGCTGCGAGAGGCTGGCGTCGTTGACGCAGGAGGTCTCGGGATAGCCGTGATTCTGGACGGCATCCACGCGGTAGTGAGTGGCGAGAAGCTGGATCCCACCCCAGAAGACGAATACGAAGCGGAGCCGGAAGGGAATCCGGATCTCGCAGCAATCGCCCATGGTGAGGAAGAAGCCTGGGGCTACTGTACGGAATTCATGGTGGTCGGCTTCGAGGGCGACGCGCAAGAGTTCGAGAACCACGTCCACGACGCGGGCAAGAGCGTCCTAGTAGTCGCGCAGTCGGACCTCGTGAAAGTTCATATTCACACCCAAGACCCTGGAAGCATCATCTCTTATGGCGGTTCGTTCGGGAGGTTGGCCGGTATCAAAGTCGATGATATGGAGGCTCAGGTTCGGGAACGAACACCGGAAAATCAGGAGATCGGGGTGGTCGTGGCGAGCCGGGGAGCTGGAAACCGCAAAATTTTCGAGTCGATGGGGGCTGTCGTGATTGAGGGAGGCCAGGGAGCCAATCCAAGCGCCGCTGATTTCGCCGAAGCCGTCGAACGAACCGGTGCTAAGGTCGTGATCCTGCTTCCCAACAATAAGAACATCATTCCAACGGCGGAGCAAGTCGAGAACGTGGTCGACGCGAAGGTTCACGTCGTGCCGACGGTGAGCATCGCGGGCGGTGTAGCGGTCATGCTGGGCTTTGATGCCGAGGGGAAGCCGGACGATGTAGCTGCTGAGATGAGCGAAATAAGCGATGCCATTCGGTGCGCGGAGATCACCCGCGCCGCCCGCGACGCAAAGGTCGACGGTTGGGACGTGACCGAGGGAGCGTTTATGGGCCTTCTGGATGGAAAGCTTCGGGCTGTATCGGACTCAGTCGAGGAGGTAGCCATGAATGTGACGGAAGCCATCCTGGAGGATGGTGCTGATGTGTTGACGCTTCTAGGGGGCGAGGATATGCCCGAGGACGTGCTTGAGAAGCTGGCGGAGCGAATTTCCGAGTTAGACAGCGAGGTCGAGGTGGAGGTTCGCCACGGCGGACAGCCGATGTACCCGCTTCAGTTGGTGGCCGAATGACCACCGCCATCGTAATAGATTCGACGACCAGCTTGCCGCCGGGAGCGCTTGAGCGACCGGACCTGCGGGTAGTTCCACTGACCTTCAACTTTGGTCCCGACGAGACTTATACGGACAAGGTGGACCTATCCAACGAAGAATTCTACGAGCGACTGCGTACCTCCGATGTCTTTCCCCGTACCTCTCAGCCGCCCGCGGGGGCTTTCGTTGAGGCATATGAGGATCTAAGCGCGTATGACAACATCCTCGTGTTGACTCTCTCGTCCGGGTTGAGTGGGACTTACGAGTCCGCTGTTACGGCTTCGGACATGGTCGAGCGGCCCGTCGAGGTCGTGGACATGCTTACGGCGGAGATGGGGGCGGGTTTGATCCTTCGCGAAGCGTTACGCGCTGTGGATGAGGGACGCGACTACAAGGACATCCGAAAGACCGTCCAAGAGGCGGTTCGGCGGTGTGAGATCGTGTTCGCCGTCGGGACGCTCGAATACCTTGAGAAAAGCGGACGTATCGGTCGGGCACAGCGGCTTCTAGGGACAGCGCTGGACCTCCGTCCCGTGTTGCGAGTGGAGGATGGGCAAGTCGTGCCTCATAAACGCACTCGCGGCAAGAAACGCCAGATGGCCGCCATAGCCGACGAGCTAGCACCCGCCGTAGCCGCCGGAAAGACCCTGTACTTCGGACATGTCAACGCGCCGGACGCGGTCGCGGGGATCTCTGAGAGACTCGGTGTCGAAGAAGAGTTTGTCTCCGAAATCGGCGGTGTGATCGGCTGTCACGTCGGTCCCGGTACGTACGGAGTGGCTTACCTTTAACCCCGAAGCGTCCAATACAGACTCCGCTAACTTAGTCCCCCGCAACAGTCTGAGCGAGCTTCGAGAACGCCCCGTAACCGAGCTACCCGGCGTGGGACCGCGCATAGCGGCGTCTCTCAAAGAGTTAAACGTCACCACTCTGGCCGATCTGATCTCGCACTACCCATCCCGCCACGAGGATCTCTCGAACGTAAAACGGATTTCCGAGTTGCGCGTCGGCGAGAAGGCGACGGTCGTCGGTCGAGTCGTTGGAATGCGCCCTATAGGCAAGCCAATCCGTGGCCGGTCCCCCGGCTTCTCCATGCAACTGTACGATGGCACGGGATACCTCTCGGTGACCGTTTGGGGGCGTGGCTGGTTGCAGAGCCAACTCGTCACCGACACCCGCATCGTGGTCTCCGGGGAAATCCAGAGCCGGTACGGTATCCAACTCTCCGCCAAAAGCCTCGAAGTCGTGGACGACTACGATACCAACGGCTCCGCGAATCCTCACGCGGGCCGGTTCGTGCCGATTTATCCGGTCAACAAGGGCATACAAGCGCGGAGGATGCGGACTTTGATCCACCGCGCCCTCGACGAAGCTGGGCGAGTCCTGGATCCACTCCCGGCGGAGGTGATCCTGCGCCACGATCTCGCGAACCTGCAAGACGCTATCGGCGAAGTCCATTTCCCAACGAACAAATCCCACCTGAAAGCCGCGATGCGACGACTCATCTTCCACGAATTGTTCCTCATTCAAACCGCGCTCGCCGCCCGAAAAGCCCGCGTCGAACGCACGGAGACTGGTGCCAGGCACATCGGTGATGGTCGCCACCTGAATCCGTTCTTGAAGGGATTGCCTTTCGGACTGACAGGAGCGCAGGAGCGCGTCGTCGCCGAAGTATTGGAGGACATGCGTCTAGAAAAGCCGATGCGGCGGCTTGTTCAGGGAGACGTAGGCAGCGGCAAGACGGTCGTGGCGGTAGCTGGACTACTCTCTGCGGTCGAATCGGGTGGACAGGGCGCGTTGATGGCTCCGACGGAGGTTCTGGCCGAACAGCATTATCTCTCGGTCTCCGGGGCTCTTGAAGGGTTGCCGGTTAAGGTCGTGTTGTTGACCGGGTCTCAGGGGGCGGCGGAGCGGCGGGAAGTTCTGGCGGCTGTAGCTGCGGGGGATGCGGATATCGTGATCGGGACTCATGCCCTGATCCAGAAGGGCGTCGAGTTTCGGGATCTCTCGCTCGTGGTCGTCGATGAGCAACACCGCTTCGGCGTTGGTCAGCGTCTGACGTTTAAGCAGAAAGGCACCACCCCGGATACGCTCGTCATGACCGCCACCCCGATACCCCGAACACTCTCTCTGACGCTCTACGGCGATCTGGAGGTCTCAATCATCGATGAGCTTCCACCAGGTCGCAAGCCCGTCGAGACGAGCATCGTCGAAGTGCCGGAACGAGCGGGAGCTTACGAGGCCGTGCGCGATGAGTTGGAGGACGGACGGCAAGCATTCGTGATCTGCCCGCTGGTCGAAGAGTCCGAAGCCCTGGAAGACGTTCGTGCCGCGGAGGACTTGTTCGATGAGTTGGTGTCGGAAGTCTATCCCGAGCGGCGGGTGGGATTGTTGCACGGTCGGATGAAGGCGGAGGAGAAGCGAGCGGTGATGGGGGCGTTTCGGGCGGGTGAGATCGATGTACTTGTGGCGACGGTCGTGGTCGAAGTTGGGGTGGACGTTCCTAATGCCAGTGCGATCATCATCGAGGGCGCGGAGCGTTTCGGGCTTTCGCAGCTTCATCAGCTGCGGGGACGGGTATGCCGGGGTCTTCATCCGCCTAAGTGTTACCTGATCGGGGCTCCCAAAACCGAAGACGCGCGCAGCCGCCTGGAGGCGCTGGTCGAACACCAAGATGGCTTCAAACTCTCGGAAGTCGACCTGCGTATCCGAGGCGAAGGTACGCTGTTCGGAAATCGTCAGAGCGGTATGCGGGACTTGAAGGTGGCGAGCCTGCTTCGGGATATAGAGGTGCTGGTCGAAGCGCGACGCGAGGCGTTCGAGCTAGTTGCCGCAGACCCGACGCTAAAGCGTCCCGATCACCGGCCTTTGCGACGTGAGATCCGGGAGCAACTCGGCGCGGATGTCGAGTGGCTGTTCCGGGAATGAGCTAATGATATGCGTGTAATCGCCGGGTCAGCTCGGGGAGTTAGACTCGGCGCGGTTCCGCCTAGCGTTCGACCTACGACTGACCGCGTGCGAGAGAGCTTGTTCAACTCTTTGGGGCAATTTTTTGATGGTGGAGCTGTCCTGGATCTCTATTCTGGTACAGGAGCCCTGGGCATCGAAGCTCTGAGTCGCGGTTTCGAGAAGGCCGTATTTGTGGAGAAAGATGCACGAGCTGTCGCCGCAATTCGGGAGAATTTGCTCAAGACAAAGCTCGGGGATAGGGCCGAAGTTTTGCGGATGGATGTCGAGCGTGGGCTGGATGTTCTTGACGGACGCAGTCAACAATTCAATTTGATATTCCTCGATCCGCCATATAGAATCGCGCCCGCGCAAGTGGGAAGTATGTTTTCGCGGTTGCGTTCGCGGCTCGTCCCGGACGGGAGGGTTGTATACGAGAGTGGGGATACGCCACCAGAGGATTCGAGAGGAGTCAGCCGTCGCTATGGCAGGACGGTAGTTACTGTTTTTGAAAGAGACGAGCTCACATTGAACATAGCCGTGTGTCCTGGAAGCTTCGATCCAGTGACCGAGGGACATCTGGATATCATCCGGCGTGCCGCGTCACTTTTCGATCATGTGGTAATAGCCGTCGGAGGGAATCCGCGCAAACACCCGAAGCTCCCCGCCGCGGAACGAGGCCGTCTCATCGAGAAAGTCACCGAGGACTTGGACAACGTCTCCGTGGAAGTTATGCGGGGACTCCTGGTAGATTTCGCCCGAGAGCAGGGTGCCAGGGTGGTTATAAAAGGTCTGAGGGCGGTCTCGGATTTCGAGTCCGAGTTCGAGCAGGCGCAACTCAACCATACCTTGTATCCTGAGCTTGAGACCGTCTTCATAATGGCGGAGGCCAAGCACAGCTTTCTGTCATCCAGCGCGGTGCGGGAGATAGCGTTGTTCGGGGGCGAGGTTCGCGGACTGGTGCCGGATGGCATACTAGAGACCGTGCGGGAGATATATTTGGGAGAAGACGGTAAGATACAGAAGTTAGACGACAAAGGGTAGGTAAGAGGATGGACGTACTGGTTCTAATAGATAGGTTGGAGGAGTTGGTGGAGGAAGCTCGTAGCTTCCCTGGCTTCGGCAACACAGCGATGGTCGACCGCGACGCGGCGTTCGACGTTATAGACCAGATGCGTCAGACCATCCCCGAGGAGTTGAAACAGGCGCGTTGGATCGTCAAGGAACGCCAGGCGATGCTCGACGAAGCCCGCAGCGAGTCCGATCGCATACTCCGGGGCGCCCAAGAAGAGGCCGAGAAGATCACCTCCGAAGAAGAAGTCCTTAAGCGGGCGGAGAAACGGTCCGCCGAGATCATGGAGGACTCTCGTCGCCGCGAGCGCGAGATCCGTCTAGGTGCCGAAGACTACGCCGATGAAGTCTTGGCGAACCTCGAAGACAACCTCGGAAGGCTCCTGGAAGCTGTCCAAAAAGGCCGTTCCAGGTTGCAAGGCGGCCAGGAAGAGTAAAATAGGCCCATGAACGAGAAGACACCCCTGCGACGACCCGGCGCGGAGGTAGGAGACCGGCACGAGATCTCGACGACTTTCGACCTCGGCCCCTTCGATCTCTACGGTCGTCACCACGAAGTCGAGAAAGCCGAAGCTCAGATCTCCGTAACCAAAGTCTCGGAGGGCCTGCACCTGGACATAGACTTCGCCGCAAGTCTGCGGACGACATGTGACAGGACGCTGGGGCCAACGCTTCTGGAGTTGAAATTTGGAGACACGGAGCTACTAACCGGCCCCAACGACAGCGAGCTTGCGGTCGAGGACTGGGAGATGGATGTAGCGGACTGCGCGCTACGAGCATTGCTGAGTGAGGTGCCGATGCAGGTCTTTAGTGCAGGCAGTGCCCCGGTGAAGGCCGACTCGGAGGAAGAAGAGATGGACCCGCGTTGGCGGGGGCTCGACGGGCTGTTTGCCTCGGGCTTTTAAGAGAACAATCATTTACAGGAGGTAAGAGATGGCCGTACCAAAGAAAAAGACTTCGCAAGCTCGCCGGGATCAGCGCCGGGCGCATCACGCGATGAAGAGCCTCACCCTGACAGCCTGCCCAACTTGCGGATCGCCGCGGTTGCCGCACCGAGTTTGTCTTGAGTGCGGAAGCTACAAGGGCCGCACTGTAGTAGCCATGGAGGCAAACGAATAACCGGACTTTAGTCCGTGAAGATCGCGGTCGACGCCCTCGGTGGCGACCATGCCCCAGGTGAAATCGTTGTCGGCACGGTACAAGCCGCTCATTTCCTGCCCCAAGACGAGTTCTTGCTGGTAGGAGATTCTCCTGCAGTCAAAAATGCTCTCGGAGCGTCGCCGCCGTCGAACATCTTTGTGCGCGAGGCTGAGGGCGTTATTGGCATGACCGAAGACCCTGCGGTAGCTTTGCGTAACCGTCTGCAAACAAGCGTGAGCGTGGCGGCGACCGCCGTACGCGAGGGCGATGCCGACGCTTTTTTCTCCGCTGGAAACACCGGGGCCACGGTCGCGGCGGCTTTGTTGAGAGTCGGTCGTTTGAAGGGTTGTCGGAGGCCCGGCATCGCCACTGTGTTGCCGTTTCTTTCTCCAGTTGTTTTGATAGATGCAGGGGCTACGGTTCATTGCCGACCGCAGGATCTCCTTAATTTCGCTATTCTAGGGAGTGTGTTTTCGAGGCGATACTTTGGTTTGGAGGAGGCGCGGGTTGGTTTGATCAACGTCGGCGAAGAACCTGGTAAGGGGAATGATCTGACAAAGGAAGCCTACAGTTTGCTAAAGAACGAGTCGGCCATTAAGTTCGTCGGCAACGTGGAAGGGCGCGATGTAGCGACTGGCGCAGCGGACGTATTGGTGACGGACGGATTCACCGGCAACGTGATGCTAAAGACCGCCGAAGGCGTTGCGCGAGAAACCCTCGGGATGCTCCGCTCCGCGATGACCGGAAGCACCCTTAACAAACTCGCCGCCGCGAAACTCCGGCCACAGCTCCGGGAAGTAAGAGATCAAGTCGACCCCGAAAACACCGGCGGTTCCTTTCTACTCGGCGTTCGCGGCTCGGTCATGATCGGGCACGGCAACTCCGAGGCTCGCGGCGTTGCAAACGCTCTTCTCGGTATCTCCAAAACTGGAGCGGGTCTCACGCAAGAGTTAGAGACCGCCCTCGCCGGAGACGCGGAGTGAACGGCCCGGCGGTCGGCAAGATAGCGGGTGTCGGGCGTGCGCTCGGGAGCCGCGTGGTGACGAACTACGATCTTGCGGAGGTTTTGGACACGACTCACGAATGGGTCATGGAACGAACCGGCATCGACGAGCGGCACTTTATCGGCGAGGGCGAGAACTGCGTTACGCTAGCCATAGATGCCGCCAAAGCCGCCCTCGAACACGCAGACGTGTCGGGCGAGGCTATTGACTTGATCGTCTGCGCGACTTCTACTTCCCCTGAATCAATGCCATCCGTAGCGTGTCTCGTCGGGGAGGCTATCGGAGCGCCGGGAGTCGGTGCGATGGACGTAGCAGCCGCCTGCGCTGGCTATACCTACGCCGCTTCGGTCGCAAGCTCCATGCTTTCTAGCGGCATAGCGAACCGGGTTCTGCTCATAGGTGCCGATGCCATGACCGAGATTGTCGACCCGGACGAACGCTCCACCGCCGTCCTCTTCGCTGACGGAGCGGGTGCTGTAGTGCTGGAGCGAGGCGACGGGGAATCCGGCTTCGTGGATCATCTCCTCGGAGCGGACGGACGAATGGCTCCCTACGGTCGCGCCGGACATCCCTCTGAAGACCACAAATTAAGCCAAAACGGTCGTGAAGTTTTCAAGTTCGCCGTCAAAGTGCTGCCCGAAATGGTCGAGAAACTCGTCGCCAGAAATGGCATCAGCCTGGATGAAGTCCAGTACATCATCCCGCACCAAGCAAATGCACGCATAATACAAGCAGCAGCGAGGAAGTTGGACGTGCCGGATGGTTGTATCGTGACGAATGTTGGGCGGTTTGGAAACACGTCGGCGGCTAGCATCCCGATTTCATATCCAGATATCTATGGTGATTTCGAGCAAGGTCGGTACATCATTACGGTTGGGTTCGGGTTTGGGCTGACGTGGGCTGCGAACTTGTACAGAATTTAGGGGAGGTGTAGACGTGGAGATCAGGCAAGCGATTGTATTCCCTGGGCAGGGCAGCGTTGGTGGAGAGATCTCGGGTGATGTCGCGGAGGCTGTGAAACGCGAAGTCGGTGATAGCAAGCCACCTTACCAACTCTCGGTTTTCGCGAGCTCGGTGAGTTTGTTGAATGAGTTGCGCGAGGCTGGCGTAGTCGCGGATGTCGTTGCGGGTCATTCGCTTGGGGAGTATGCGGCGGCGTATGCGGCTGGGAGTCTTGGTCTCGTCGATGCTGTGCGGCTTGTGGCGGCGCGGGATCGCCTGATGAACCAAGCATCAGAGCGGAACAAAGGTGGGATGATGGCCCTGATCGGGGTTGACCCGAGAGAAATATCCGTGGCAGTCGAACAGGTTCCCGAGGAAGAGGGAATAGTAGTACCGGCCAACTTCAACACGCCGCGACAGACCGTGATCTCCGGCGAAGCCAAAGCTATGGAAGCCGTCGCCGAGCAGGTCGGAGGCCGAAAGGTCAAGCTGGAAGTAGCTGGCGCGTTCCATTCTCCACTGATGTTGGAGGCATCGTTAGAGTTTGAGAGCTTGTTGGACGAAGTCGAGTTTCGGGACCCCGAGACCCCGATGATCTCAGCGACGGATGGGGCTGTGTTGGCGAAGGCGGATGACGTGCGGCTTGCCTTGCGGGAGCAGATGCTCTCGCCGGTGCGGTGGGTTGCTGTTGTAGAGCGGTTCCTGAATCTCGGTGTAGAAGAAATCGTCGATGCCGGAGCGGATGGAACGCTCACGCGCATGTTGCGAGACTTCAAGGAGAAACGGCTTACCGGACGGACAGCGAAAGAGGTGCTCGGTTGAAACTGCCACTCGGAGCTGTGGAGATACGAGAGTTGATCCCGCACCGTTATCCGTTCTTGCTCGTGGATAGGGTCGAGGAATTGGAGCCTGGTGTTCGAGCCGTGGGGATTAAAAACGTTACCCAGAACGAGCCGTTTTTCGAGGGCCATTTTCCAGAATATCCCGTGATGCCGGGAGTTTTGATCGTGGAGGCGATGGCCCAGGTTGGGGCGGTGGGTGTGATGGCTGTCGAGGAGTATCAGGAGAAACTTGCACTCTTCGCCGGGATAGATGGAGTCCGGTTTCGGCGGCAAGTCGTACCGGGTGACGTGCTTCGCATGGAGGTCGAGATCTCACGCCTCAAAGGTCAGATCGGGCGTGGAAAGGGTCGAGCGACGGTGAACGGAGAACGAGTATGCGAGGCTGACCTAATGTTCGCCTTCGCGGACAAGGAGAGCGCGTGATCGAAGCCGGAAGAGTAGCCGTCGTGACGGGTGGTGGACGCGGTATTGGTCGGGCCATCGCGGTGCGGCTGGCGAAAGAGGGCGCGAACGTCGCGATCTCCTACCGATCCAACGATGCTGCTGCCGAGGAGACCGCCGAGTCTGTCCGGGCGGCAGGTGCCAAGTGCGAGTTGTTTAAGGGCGACGTTGCTTCTTCCGAGGATGTCGAATCGCTCGTCAAAGGAACTCAGGAAGCGTTTGGGCGGCTGGATATTCTGGTCAACAACGCTGGAACCACGCGGGACAATTTGATGCTGCGGATGAAAGAAGAAGAGTTTGACGAGGTGATCCAGACAAACCTCAAAGGGACTTATCTGTGTACGCGGGCGGTTTTGCGAGGGATGGTTCGGGCTCGGTGGGGTCGTATCGTAAATGTATCGTCGGTGGTTGGTATATCGGGGAATGCTGGTCAGGCCAATTATGCCGCGTCTAAAGCTGGGATCATCGGTCTGACGAAGAGTGTTGCGCGGGAGGTTGCGGCGAGAGGTATCACGGTGAATGCTGTGGCTCCGGGGTACGTCGAGACAGAGTTGACCGGCGGATTGTCCGATGAGATAAAGGGGCAGATCCGAGATCAAGTTCCGGCGGGACGTTTCGGTGAGCCGGAGGATGTCTCGGAGGCCGTAGCTTTCCTGATTGGGGAGGGTGCTGGGTACGTTACGGGACAGACTTTAACCGTTGACGGCGGGATGGTCATGCAGTAGTCGAAATTGCGCTACACTACGCGCTATCTTCGGTGGAGGATTGATGAAGATCCGCGCCGAAAACGGAAGACAGAGAGAGGAGAGATAGTATGACGCGAGACGAGGTACTGGCGAAGATACAGGAGATAGCCGCCGACAGGCTCGGGGTGGACGAGAGTGATGTCGTCCCGGAGGCATCCTTTAGGGAGGATCTCGAAGCGGACTCCCTGGATCTTGTAGAGCTCATCATGGAGCTCGAAGAGCAGTTCGGAATGGAGATCCCGGACGAGGAAGCCGAGAAGATCACGACCGTCGAAGAGGCCGTTAATTACGTGCAGGAGAACCAGGCGGCGTGACGGAAGGCCGTTCAGAGGGCAGGGGCCGCGCTGTAATTACCGGCACGGGAGCGGTTACGCCGCTCGGTACCGGCACCGAGGCGTTCTGGGACGCGGCGCTCCACGGTAAGAGCGGGATCGGAGACATTACACTCTTTGACTCGTCGCCCTTCCCGTCGCACATAGCGGGTGAGTGCTCGGACTTCGACCCGACGGACTTCATGCCCAAGAAGACAGCCCGACGCATGGATCGCTACGCCCAACTCGGTATAGCCGCTGGTCTGGAAGCCGCCGAGAACGCGGGTCTATCGGACGTGTTGCAGAACAATGCCGAGCGCGTCGCCATCGTCGTTGGTAGCGGCATCGGTGGTTTGACGACCTGGGAACGCGAGTATGCCGTTCTGCAAGAGCGTGGTCCGGGACGGGTTAGCCCGTTCTTGATCCCGATGATGGTCCCTAACATGGCCGCCGGTCAACTTGCCATTATGCTTGGGGCTCAGGGGCCGTCGCAGTGTCCGGTTCTCGCTTGCGCCACGGGCGGCGAGGCCATAGCGGAAGGTCTGGAACTCATCCGAACGGGTGACGCGGACGTGGTGATAGCTGGTTCGTGCGAAGCCCCGATCACACCTCTCAGCATGGCCGGATTCTGCGCGATCCGCGCAATTTCCACCCGAAACGACGATGCTACAAAGGCGAGCCGCCCGTTCGACGCGGGTCGCGATGGTTTCGTAATGGCCGAGGGCGCTGGAGCGGTAGTACTTGAAAGCGTCGAGCACGCCGAACGCCGGGGAGCTACTCCAATAGCCGCCGTAGCGGGATACGCTAGAACAACGGATGCTTACCACGTCACGGCTCCCGATGCCGAAGGTCGCGGAGTCGAGCGGGCAATGCGTCTGGCACTAAAAGATTCTGGTCTTGCGGCAGAAGATATCGGTCACGTAAACGCCCATGCAACTTCCACTCCGACGGGCGACGGTCCAGAGACAAAGGCTATCTCGCGGCTCGTTCCGCACGCGGCTGTCTCGGCTACGAAGTCGATGATGGGACATTCATTTGGAGCGGTTGGTTCTATAGAGGGGATAATGTGCGCGTTGGCGATAAAGCAGAAGGTATTGCCGCCGACGATCAACCTCGAAACCGTAGCTGACGACTGCGAGAAGCTCGATTACGTCACAGGAGAGGCTCGCGATGCGCCGGATCTGAAGGCCGCGTTCTCCAACTCTATGGGCTTTGGCGGGCATAATTTGGTGGTAGCGTTCACGGAAGTAGAATAGAATCAGCACGAGATGTCTATAAGGGACCTCATATCAATCCTACCGGAGCCGTTGAGGCGGCGATCACTCACGCACCCTAGCGTCGCAGATCCGTATGAATCGAACGGTCGATTGGAGTTTCTGGGCGATTCCGTTTTGAACAATAGAGTTGCGGAGTTAGTGTTTCACGGGTATCCGGAGCTTTTAGAGGGGGATCTCACGCGCATCCGGGCTCACTTGGTTCGGAAATCGTTTCTGTCGAGCGTTGGCCGGAGCGAGGGTATCGAGGAGATCATCGAGACTTCGGTTATAAACGATTCCGTAGTTGCGGATACCGTCGAAGCCATAATCGGAGCGGCTTACTTGATCGACAAGGATCTCGTTTTCGAGACCATCGACGCGATCTTTAACCCCGCCGAAATCGACACGGACGAGCTTCGGGACTGGAAAACGCTTCTTCAAGAGACTCTGCAAGCAGATGGATTGCGCCCGATCTACCGCGTCTTGGCTAAACACGGCCCGCCACATCTACCGAGTTTCACCTCCGCCGTTTCAGTCGATGGTGATGAAGTGGCTACCGGCGAAGGAAGCTCCATCAAAGATAGCGAGCAGACCGCCGCCCGAGCCGCGTTAGAGATACTTGGCATCCGTCCCGTGCCACGCTCACCCGTCGAGGTTCACGTCGGCGCGTAGCTCGCTCATGAGAAATCAGTAGAATGACGAGCTGATGGTTCTTTCGGCTGTGTACATCAAAGGTTTCAAGACTTTCGCTCGACCGGTTCGGATGCCGCTCGAAGGTGGGGTCACGGCTATTGTCGGGCCGAACGGTTCCGGGAAGAGCAACGTCACGGACGCGGTGTTGTTCGCGCTTGGGGAGCAGAGTGCGGGAGTTCTACGAGCGGGTTCGATGAACGATCTGATCTTCTCTGGCTCCGATTCCCTTCCAGCAGCCGCAGCCGCCGAAGTTACCCTGGTCTTCGACAATGAATCTGGCGACATCTCTTTGCCTTACGAGGAAGTCTCAGTGTCACGACGGATTTCGCGGGAAGGTGAGACGGAGTACCGGATCAACGGCGCTCGAAGCCGTCTCTCGGATGTGCGGGCGGTCGCCGGGGAAGCGGGGCTCGGGCGGCACAGCATCTTGCGGCAAGGTTCCGTGGATGCCATCGTCTCCGGTGGCGCGGGCGCTTGTCGTCTT
Source organism: Rubrobacteraceae bacterium (assembly GCA_041747155.1). Classification (GTDB taxonomy): domain Bacteria; phylum Actinomycetota; class Rubrobacteria; order Rubrobacterales; family Rubrobacteraceae; genus JACDDK01. The sequence continues at coordinate 5,285 of JBGTFQ010000079.1, read as the reverse complement.
GCCCTTGAAGAGGCCGCTGGTCTCGGGGTCTATCGCCGCCGTCGACTGTCCGCTAGTCGTCGCCTGGAGAAAGCGGAGACGCAACTGGAGCAGAGCCGTCGGCTGGAGGCCGAGTTGGAGGACCAACTTCGACGGGTCGAGCGTGAGGCTGTGGCGGCGCGGGAGTATCGGGAGATCGAAGGTCGGTATAGAACGGTTTCGTTAGCATGTCTGTACCGAACAGCGACCAAAGGACTCGACGAGCGACGAGCGCGACTGCGGGAGATGGAGTCCAGAATCAAAGGGTTGTCGGAGCGCGAGGAGGCTTTGAAAGGCGAAGAGGCTAACCTCGAACCGCGTCTGCGGGAGTTCGACTCGCAGCTCGCACGGTTGGATCTGAGCCGCGAAGCTATGGAGGATCTGTCGGAGGATCTTCGCGCCGAGTCCCTACGCGCCGACCGAAACGCCATGCGCCTCGAATCCATCGGTAACGCGAGGCGGGATCCCCTAGCAACAATCCGACGGTTGGAGGGAGATATCGACCGCGTCAAAACCGCCTTGACCAAACTAGAAAACCAATGGACTTACGCCGAAACTTCATGCAAAGAAGCTCGACAAAACGCTGAAGCCTCTAGAAAAAAGCTTGCGGAACGTCGCCGGAATCATGCAAAGGCTGAAGAGATGCAGCGGAATATTTCGCGCAACCTCGAACAACTTCGAGATCGCCTTCCGAGATTGCAAGTTGCTGAGTCCGAAACCGCGCTGGACAAAGGTGCGTTCGAGCGTCTAGGCGACCTTGGAGATTCTTTATCTTCGGCACCACATTCGACCGTAGCTGAAGACGCGAAGGACTTACGTGCTCGGACGCGGGAGTTGACGGCTCTGGGAGCGGATAAAGCGAATGGAATACAACGCCGTCAGGGCGCGTTGGAGGCAGCGGTCGGGCGAGTGGAGTCGCGGTTGCGGGCTCTGGATGCTCGGACAAGAACAGTTTCGGGGACGAGACTGTATGAAATCATCAGGCCGCTACAGGGCTACGCCGAGGCCGTGGAGGCCGCGCTCGGGGATTTTGGAGCCGGACTTCTTGCTCCCGATCTCAAAGAGGGCATCGCGTGGCTGCAGGCCGGAGAAACCGACGTAATCCGCCTGGATACCGACACACCGAAAACTATCCCGACGACCGCTGGAAAGCCCCTGATCGACTGCGTCGAAATTCTCGACACGCGATACAAAGAAGGAATAGAGAACCTGCTCTCGGGCTTTTACGTGACCGAATTCCCTGGAGCAGAACCACTAAAAAACGGCCAAGTCGCAGTCACCGCTGCCGGCCTGCGCGTAACGCGCACTACCGTCAGTCGCCGCGCAATGTCCGGTGAATTCGCCCGCGAAGCCCACCACGAAAAGACCCGTCAACTACTCCACAACCTGGAAGGCGAACCGAGGTTCTTAATCTCCGGCGCAGACCAGGACATTTACCAAAGCACACAGGATTTAGCCCAGACTGAAGCACGTATCGCCGCCGTTGCGGCACTCGCATCCCGCGCCGCACGGGCGCGTCAAACTCTGCGCCGAGAGTGCGAACGCCGCTTGAACGTCACCACGACTGTCCGGAAAAGACACCACGAACGACTGTCCGAACTGGAGCGGGTACAAGAGGAGATCTCCACTTCCGCCGCCGCCTTAGCCGAAGCCAAAGAAGCGCAGGACACTAAACGTGCTGAACTGGAAGAATCCTCCGGGGCCGCTGAAAGTGCCGAGGTGAAATTGCGGGAGCGGGAGAGTATTCGCTCCGGCTTGAGACCAGCTCTGGAAAGTGGGCATTCTCGTCAAGCCCGGTTAACCCGAGAACTGGAGCGACTGAAACAAAACTATCGTCCCGAACACGCAAGCCCGGATCTCCTGGCTTCACGTGTGGTCGAAGTTTCGTCCGCGTTGGCTCTCGTTCTGAGAGAACGCCGCTCTGGGTTGCGTCGCTCGCGTGAAGAAGTTTCGGAAGCTCAACGCGGTTACGCGGGTCGTCGTGCGGAAATCAGTCGCAACGCTGTAGAGTTGGCCGGAGAAATCGCCACGGCCAGAGCCGAACACCGGAGGGACACCGAAGACCTCGAACGCGCCGAACGCGCCTCTGAAGAAGCCGCCGCCGAGATCGGGGCGGAGTGGAGCGCGGACCTCCGCACCGCCCAACGCGCCGCCGAAGATAACCCAACTGCCTCCGAAAAGGAACGTCGCTCCCTAGCCCGCAAACTCCACGCTTTCGGTGACGTGAACCTCCTATCACTTTCACAAGAATCCGACCTCCGCAACCGCTTCGAGTTCGTCTCCGCCCAACGCGCCGACGCCGAAGAAGCCGCTACGGAAATTAACCGCATAATACAAAACGTTGATCGAGAGATCGAGGCGAGTTTCACGCAGACTTTCGGACGGGTTCGGGAAGCTTTCGGGTCGATGGTTCCGAGGATGTTGAGTGGAGCTTCCGGGTCTCTGGAGTTGTCGGAGGAGGGCGTGGAGATCGGGCTGAAGCTCGGTCGCAAGGGATGGAGGACGCTGAAAGTTCTCTCTGGCGGTGAGCGGGCTTTGCTCGCATTGTCGTTTCTATTCAGTATCTTTCTGAGTCAGCGGGAAGCGTCGCAGGGCGCGTTTTGTGTGCTGGACGAGGCCGAGGCAGCCCTCGACGATCTCAACCTGGCCCGATTTCTTGACGTGGTAGACTCCTACAGGTCCAGCGGTCAATTTCTGCTGGTAACTCATCAGAAGCGCACGATGGCGGCGGCTGACGTTCTCTATGGGGTCACCCAGGATGCTACCGGAGCCACAGTTGTAGTATCGAAACGCACACTCAAGGATTAAGGACACTCGCGGATGGCTCGCTCATGGCGCAACTTTTTTCGGCTCAGCAAAGCAGCCGACAGCAACGTAAAACAAGAGGATATACCGGAAAATGTCCAGGATTCAGAAGACCCGCCCGTCGGAACCGAGATTGTCGAAGATCTCGATCTCGCAACAGAGAACCCACCTGTAGATGATGTACCGATAGCGGAGGAACGCGTCGCGGTAGAGAAATTCGTGGTCGAAGAGCGGCCCGATGAATCGGTGGCCGAGAACGAGCCCGTGATCGAACCGCCTGTAGCGGAGATCCTCGAAGAGATCGAAGCGGAGCCGTCGGTCGAAGTCACCGAAGATGAAACGGTGGACGAACCGGACGGGTCGGAGCGTTCGGGATGGTTTGGACGATTGCGTCAGGGAATGCAGCGGAGCCGGGAGTCGTTCGCGGGGCAGTTGAACGCCGCGTTCGCTGAGTTTCGGGACGTGGAGGATGAGGAGTTCTGGGAGCGGGTCGAGGAAATCCTAATTACCTCGGACGTCGGGGTGGCTACTACTTCCAAATTGGTGACGCGGCTGGAGCAAGAAGCCCTGGAGAAGAACATCACCGATGGCGGGCAACTTCGGAGGCTCCTGTTGGAGAACGCGGTCCAAATGCTAGAGAAGCCTATTGAGCTAGATCTCGCGCACAAACCTGCGGTCGTGCTGATGGTCGGAGTGAACGGCACCGGCAAGACCACGACAATCGGTAAACTCGTGCGCTTCCTTCCTGGACGGGTCATGTTGGCGGCGGGGGATACGTTCCGGGCGGCAGCCATCGAGCAGCTACAGACCTGGGGCGAACGGGGAGGCGTTCCAGTTGTCTCGCGGGAGCGAGGCGCGGACTCCGCGGCAGTGGCTCACGATGCTATCCAGCAGGCTCGGGTAGCTGGTTCGGATATCCTGATAATAGATACGGCGGGACGTCTGCACACGAAGACTAACTTGATGGCGGAGCTAGAGAAGATCCGTCGAACTATCGAGCGTTTGCAGCCGGGAGCGCCGCACGAGGTACTCTTGACCATCGACGCGACTACGGGGCAGAACGGATTGCGACAGGCCAAGATGTTCACGGAGGCTACGGGGGTCACGGGGATCGTGTTGACCAAGTTAGATGGGACGGCTAGGGGTGGGATCGCACTAGCCATAGCAGACGAGATAGGAGTGCCGATCAAGCTGATCTCAGTCGGCGAGAAGGCGGAAGACTTGCATCCATTCGAGGCGCGAGAGTTCGCGCAGGCACTATTCGGGGAGCTCTAATATGTTCGATTCACTGGGAGACAGACTAAACGCCGCCCTCGACGGAGTCCGAGGCTCGGGCAATCTCACCGAAGACCAGGTAAAGAAAGTAACCCGTGAGATACGCTTGGCTCTCCTCGAAGCGGACGTGAATTTCGCTGTCGTGAAAGAGTTCGTGGGCAACGTGCGCGAGCGGGCGACGGGTTCGGAAGTCTCGAAGGCCCTCTCGCCAGGACAGCAGATCGTCAAGATAGTAAACGAAGAACTCACCACACTCATGGGCGGAACCGCGCACAAACTCGCCTTCGCCTCCAAACCTCCGACAGTCGTCATGCTCGCTGGATTGAACGGACACGGAAAGACGACCTCCGCCGGGAAACTTGCACTTTTCGTCCGTAAACTCGGCAAGAACCCGTACATGGTCGCCTGTGACACGTACCGACCGGCGGCCATCGAACAGCTCCAGCAGCTAGGTCGTGAGTTGAGCGTGCCGGTCTACACCGAAGGAACCGAACCCAAGCCCGAGGAGATCGCCGAGCGTGGCGTAAAAGCCGCCCGCGACGCGGGACACGACTTCGTCATAGTCGACACCGCCGGTCGTCAAGTCCTGGACATGGACCTGATGGAAGAGATAAAGCGCGTCCGTAAATCCGTCAAGCCGCACTCCGTCCTGCTGGTGCTAGACGTAGTCACCGGCCAGAACGCCGTGGACGTAGCAAAAGCCTTCCAGGAGTACACCGACTACGACGGCATGATCCTGACCAAGCTCGACGGCGATGCGCGGGGTGGGGCGGCGTTGTCCGTGGTCTCGGTGACTGGAAAGCCCGTCAAGTTCGCCTCCGAGGGCGAGAAGATGAGTGAATTCGACTACTTCTACCCGGATAGGATGGCCGGGCGGATCCTGGGGATGGGCGACGTTCTCACGCTCATCGAGAAAGCCGAGCAGACCGTTGACAAGGATGAGGCCGAGGCTCAGAGCAAAAAGCTCATGGCCGGTAAGTTTACGTTCGAGGACTTTCTAAAGCAGATGCAGATGATAAAGAAGATGGGTCCGATATCGAGTCTTATGGGTATGATCCCCGGTCTAAACAAGCAGCTTCAGGGGGCTACGATAGACGACAATGTCTTGAAGCATGTCGAGGCCATGATAACCTCCATGACGGCTCAAGAGCGTAGAAATCCCAAGTTGTTGCAGAATCCCGGTCGGG
>JBGTFQ010000078.1:0-28159 GCA_041747155.1 Rubrobacteraceae bacterium | reverse complement strand
TCGTTCGTCTCTATTGAGAAGGCGCAACAGAAGCTTGGCTACGCGCCTAAATTCTCTAACAAGGAAGCTCTCTTGCGGAACTTCCGTTGGTATCTGGAGAACCTCAAGCAATTCGAGAACGCCTCCGGTGTCTCGCACCGGGTGCCATGGAAACAGGGAGCTATTGGATTGCTGAAAAAAGTATTCTAGGAAAGACTTCCTTGACGACAGAAGGATATCTACAATTAAAGATGTATTTCTGCTTTTAGGTGATCCAAACTGAGTCGAGTTGACGTAAGACAAAGAAGGCGGGTCGGCCCTCAGCCTTTGCGTTCATCGCTCCTCGGCTGCTTTCACGTCAATGAAGCCGGTCGACCCGTTGATAGAAAACAAAAACACGAGGGGCGGGATCTCTCCCGCCCCTCGTGTCGTGTTGCTGGTCTTAGCCGAGAAGGCCGAAGATCCGGTCGAGAAGGTTGGCTATGGCGTTGGTGGTGTTACCGGGGTTGTCGAGCAGCCCGGTGATCGCGCACAGCAGGTTGCCGAGAAGGTTGCCTGCACCTGGCACAGCGTTTATGTCCAGTACGATCTGCGACAGGTCCACCTGCAAACCAAGGACATCCAGGAAAATCGGTCCGAGATCCAGGAACAGGATGTCGCAAGCACTGCCCGGTTGGGCCGCTGCCATCGTGGTGAAGTCTTGCGTGATCTGAGTAACGTTTCCAGCAGCGTCGGTGGCCGTGCCAGTAAGAACACCACTGATCACGAGATCGCCCGCTTTGTTAGCGGAAGCGTCAAGATTGGAGACTGCGCCGGTGAACGTGCCACCGTCTGGCAAAGTTCCAGTCACTGGCAGACTGCCGGTTCCGCTCTTGGGCTTCGCCTCGGCTCCCGTAGCACTAAAGAAAATAGTGACGGAGACCAACAACATCCCTAACACAAGCGCCAATGCGCGTGTGGGTACACCAAATCTTGCTTCGCTCTTCATTACTTTACCTCCAAGAGGTAGCTTTCACGTCGAACGTAACCGTACCCTTGTGACGAGCTTGTAAACACGATTAACAAATGTTCACAAATTCTTAAACCAAATGCAACGACGCTGCTTCGTCAATCATCCAGTTGGGGCCGTCTGTGGGTTGGACGAGCTTTGCTGGATAGGTGTAGGGACTTCCGTCCCCTTCGAGGATTTGTTGTAGGGCTTCGGCCTTGTCTTCTCCGGCTACGAGGAAGGTTACGGCTCGGGCGGCGTTTATTGTTGGAACGGTTAGTGTTATGCGGGTGGTCTCTAGCTTCTCGACGGGGTTCTCTATGGCTAAGCGATCTGTAACTTCCAGTGCTGGGGTGTTTGGGAAGAGGCTCGCGGTGTGGCCGTCGCCGCCGATGCCGAGCATGATCAGATCCATCACTGGCGGGTCTTCGTCCCCGAAGAATTGTTTTAGGTCCTTTTCGTAGGCTCTCGCGGCTTGTTCGGGGGGGAGTTCGCTTTGCATCCGGTGAACGCTTCCTACCTGGACGTGATCCAACAACGCTTCTTTGGACATTCGATAGTTTGAGTCTTCGTGTTCGGGCGGCACACTCCGCTCGTCGCCGTAGAAGATGTGGACATTTGCCCAGTCTACGTCGTCGGCGTGGTCACGGGCAAGAAGCTCGTAGGCTGTCTTGGGTGTGGAGCCTCCAGCGAGGGCGACGGTGAAACGACCGCGCTCCCCGATAGCGGCGGCGGCGCGCTCGACGAAATCTCGTGCGGCGGCTTCGGCCAGGGCTTGTTTGTCCTTGTGGATTGTGAGGTTCATGCTCCGAGTACCCCCACGGCTATCCCAAGGGCTTTCTCGTAGGCGAGATCCCGCCCCCGGTATTGAAGCTCTTCTCCGACAAGCACCCCGAGGTCGAAGGAGCCTATGTGGACGGTGCGTTCGGCTTGTAGCTCACCGTAGCGCATTACGGTGGTGCGGATATCCGAGACCTCGTGGTGGCGCGAGACCTGAAAGCTGTAGTCGGCGGAGTGTATGCGGATTCGGCGTAGCCGGACATCCGGGGAGCTTGGCGACATCTCGAAAGCTATGTCACCCGAAGGTCCTTCGAACATGGCGTTTAGGGTGTCGCCGTCACGGTTCACGTCGCCGATGTTCCAGCCCAGAGTTCCAGCGAGCCAGCCGACGAGCAACGCGGCGCGGCACTCGCCGCCGGAAGCGTACATGATCTCCACGCGCTCTATCTTGTCTAGCTCACCGGCTCGTTCGGGTGCGCTGAAGGTGTCCGCAAGCAGGGACCGCCACGGCGAGAGTCCCACCCATTGCAGATCCCCGATGGCTGGTGTCTCGGGCTTTTCGAGCAGTGTGTGGATATCGCGCAGGGCGGTGGTGCAGTCTCCCGAGGCGGCAGAGTCCAGGATTATGCGATCCGCGAACCCGGCCAGCCGAGCAAACTCCTGCGACTCGGACGAGAACGACCCCGGATACCATAAGAAGACCGGCAAGTCCGGTAGCAGCAGCGGACCCGCCAGGCTGTCGAGATGTTCGGCGGGCGGTCCTTCGGCGTGGATGGTGATCTGCTCGGCGCACACTTGAGCGCCCGCTCCTCTCATGCTGCAAAAAGCGGCGAGTTGCACGTCCACGTTCGGCTCATCGTTTGGGTCGGAGATCAGGACGATAGCCCGCGAGGGGAACCGTCCGGCGATGTTCGATACGGCCTGTGTCACGTCGGCGGCGGATGGTTCATCAGTGACGACTACGAGATTGAGCACGCTGGAACGCAGGGCGAGGGTTCCGTCTTCGTTCATGCGGAGCCCGGCTAGCTCGTGCTCTATCTCCTCCACGCTCATTGAGCCGCCGCCTGGAGCGTTGCGGGATTCCCCGATCACGGCCTCCTCCAAACCCGTCCGTCGCGCTCCAACAACTCGTCCGAGTCCTTCGGCCCCCACTCACCCGCCGGATACATCGCGACCTCCTTCTTCTCTTCCCAGGACTTCATCACCGGCGCGAGGATGCTCCAAGCTCCCTCGGCCTCGTCCGCCCGGATAAAGAGCGTCGGGTCGCCAAGCATTAAGTCAAGCAGAAGTCGCTGGTAGGCGTCCGGTGCTTCCTCCAAAAACGCCGTGCCGTAGAGAAGGTCCATGTTCACGCTACTCACCTCAAACCCCTGGCCCGGCACCTTGGCCCCGATCTTTAACGAAATACCTTCCTCCGGCTGAATGCGGATGACCAGGACGTTCGGGTCGAGGTTCTTCGTGTCGTCGCCCGCGAACGGCGTGTGCGGCGTGGGGCGGAACTGTATGGCGATCTCCGTAGACTTCTTCGGCATTCTCTTGCCCGCTCGCACGTAGAACGGGACTCCCGCCCACCGCCAGTTATCCACGAAAAGCTTCAGGGCCACGAACGTGTCGGTTACCGAATCCTCGGCCACATCCTCTTCCTCGCGGTAACCCGCCACGGATTCGCCCCACACCCAGCCCTCCTCATACTGGCCGCGGACGGCGTGTAACTCCACGTCCGCATCCGGGATGCGGCGAGCGGCTTTAAGGACTTTTACCTTCTCTTCACGCACCGATTGAGCGTCGAAGGCGACCGGCGGTTCCATCGCGGTGAGGCAAAGAATCTGCATCAGGTGGTTCTGGACGATGTCCCGGAGAGCGCCCGCTTCCTCGTAGAACGCGCCACGGGTCCCGACCCCGATATCTTCGGCGACCGTGATCTGCACGTGGTCCACGTAATGCTGGTTCCAGATCGGCTCGAAGATCCCGTTCGAGAACCGGAGCGCGAGGATATTCTGGACCGTCTCCTTACCAAGATAGTGGTCGATGCGGTAGATCTGGGTCTCGTCGAAGTAGCGTTGGATCTCCACGTTCAATTTCTTCGCGCTCTCAAGATCCCACCCAAAAGGCTTCTCGACCACCAGCCGCGACCATCCACCATCCTCACCATCGTTGAGCCCCGCCTCCCCGAGTCGCTCCACGACAGTCGGCACGAGCGAGGGCGAGGTCGAGAGATAGAAAGCCCGATTCCCCTGCGTCCCACGCTCGGTATCGAGCTTCTTCAAAAACTCTCTAAGCTCATCGTAGGAATCAGCCTCTTTGGAATCCCCGGCTAGATAGAAGATGCCGCTAGCGAAAGACTCCCAGACATCATCTGAGACCTCTCCCGAGCGATGTTCCCCGAGAGCTTCCCGCAACTTCTCCCGGAATTCTTCGTGGCTCATCTCCGTACGCGAAACACCCACGACCGCGAACTCCAGCGGCAGTCGACGCTGGGCCGCGAGATCGTAGAGCGCGGGCACCAACTTGCGGGCGGTGAGATCCCCCGACGCGCCGAAGATGACCATTACGGCGGGCTCGGGATTTCGGGGCAGACGTTGATCGTCTCGTAAGCTGTCAGACATAGGCTTTTAGCCTCCTACCCTCACGTGATACGCATAGCATAGGCTTACCTCCATTACTCCTGTAACCGTTGGCGAAACCCGCCACAAAAGCGACGAGCCGAAAAGGCGATGCGGAGTCTCGTCACTCTCCGCATCGCCGAACCGCGAGTATCTCTACTGTTCTTTCTCCGGGTACTTGGTGCTCGCCTCCTGTATAGCGTGTCCGCCGAACTGACCGCGCAAGGCCGCGATGACCTTCATGGCGAAAGAGTCGTCCTGGCGCGAGGCGAAGCGGGCGAAGAGCGACGCGGAGATGGCTGGCGCCGGGACACTCTCGTTTATGGCTTCGAGGATGGTCCAGCGTCCCTCGCCGGAGTCTTCAGCGTAGCCCCGGACGCTATCAAGGTGTCCGTCCTGCTCGAAGGCGGTCTCGGCGAGCTCGAGTAGCCAACTCCGCACGACGCTTCCCTGGTTCCACAGGCTGCTTATAGCACGGAGGTCGAGATCATACTGGCTCTTCTCCAGGATCTCGAATCCTTCGGCGTACGCCTGCATCATGCCATACTCGATGCCATTATGGACCATCTTGGTGAAGTGTCCGGCTCCGGCCTCGCCCAGATACGCATAGCCGTTCTCCGGCGCAAGCGTCTTTAGCGCGGGCTCGGCGTGCTCGTAGGCGCTCGAATCGCCGCCGACCATCAGACAGTAACCGACTTCGAGTCCCCAAATACCGCCGGACGTTCCCGCGTCGAGAAAGCGGATGTCCTTCTCCTTCAGCGTCTCGGAGTGGCGAATTGAGTCGCGGAAATAGGAGTTGCCGCCGTCGATGAGAATGTCGCCAGGGTCCATCATATCCGCGAAGTCCGTGAGGGTTTTGTCGGTGACATCACCGGCGGGGACCATCGCCCAGATCACGCGCGGACCATCCCCCGAGAGCTTTTCGACCAGTTCCTCCATCGAGTACGCGCCCTCGGCTCCTTCCTCAACGGCGGTGTCGACCGGCTCTTTGGAACGGTTGCCCGCCACCACCCGGTGCTCGCCGCTCTGCTGAAGGCGACGTACCATGTTCGCGCCCATCCTACCCAAGCCGTAGATTCCTATCTCCACTTTTCCTCCCTCTAGTCGAAGTCCGTGGCTCTCCTACCTGCCTAGTATCCCTCCCTGGGTGTTTACTGGACTCAGCAGCCACAACCTACACAAGACCACGCCAGTCTACCTGCATGGAGACCTGGATAAAAGACCTGGTGCTCGGGAGTTGCTTGTAACTTAGGTTACGCCTAAGATTAGACTGTTCGGATTTTTGTTCTGCGGAGGCAAAGCTGTGGACGGTCGATATGGCGATGAGGATTCTCGGGAGTGGCGTCTGCGGGCTTTGATCGTGGAGGACTTCGAGGATGACGCTCTGCTCCTATTGCGGGAACTTCGCAAAGGCGGATATACTCCGGACTTCGAGCGAGTGGACACCCGCGAGGCGATGAGCGCGGCTCTGGAGCATCGAACATGGGACGTGGTTCTCTGCGACCACTCCATGCCAAAATTCAGCTCGAGCGCCGCGCTTCAACTGTTGCGCGAGAGCGGTTTCCCGGATCTACCGTTCATTATCGTCTCCGGCCGCATAGGCGAAGACGCGGCGGTCGTCGCCATGAAATCAGGCGCGCAAGACTACATCATGAAGGACAACCTCACGCGCCTGAACAGCGCCATAGAACGCGAACTGCGGGAGGCCGAGGGACGCCGCGAGCGACGCCGAGCGGAAGAGAAATATCGCTCCATCTTCGAGAATTCCATTGAGGGTATCTTTCAGTCTACGGTGGAGGGGAAGCTTGTTACAGTGAATCCCGCGCTGGCTAGGATGGCGGGTTGTGAGAGCCCGCAGGAAATGTTGCGCAAAGTTCCCGTGATCGAAGACCGACTCTACGAGAACCCCAGCCGCCGCAGAGAGCTCTACGAGATCATGCGCCGCGATGGTTCGATCTCTGGCTTTGAGGCCAGAATGAAGCGCGTGGACGACAGCTTCATGTGGGCATCTTTCTCGATACAGTCCGTCCTGGACGATTCTGGGGCTTTGGTCGGCTTCGAGGGAACCATCGAGGACATCACCGAACGAAAGAACGTCGAAGAGAACCTGCGTGCCATGCGAAAGTCTGAGCGTCGGCGCATAGCTCGTGACCTTCACGACGAAGCCCTGCAAGACCTCATCTACGCCCTGCAAGCCACGCGGGTGATGAAACGGTTCGGGGGTACAGGCGGCGAAGTCTCCGGTGACGGGCCGCCGCTCGACGGTTTGGTAGAGGCGCTGGATCGCGCTGTGGGCGGTCTGAGGACGGCTATCTACGACCTTCGCTTGGAAGAGGAAGAACGTCGCTCCTTAGCGGAATCCGTAGAGAAACTGATCGAGGTCCACAACAGTATCGCGCCGGAATGCTCCGTGGAGCTCTTCGTCTTCGGAGACCGGAACCGACTCTCCGCTAAACTCTCTGCGACGGCCAGCCGGGATCTCCTTCGCATCATCCAGGAGGCTCTAGTGAACGTCCGGCGACATTCCGAAGCAAGACACGCGACCATCCGATTGGGCCTGGAGGGAGAAAGAATCGGAGTCGAAGTATCGGACGACGGGCAGGGGTTTGATCCCCGTACAAAACCTGGCATGGGACTTACAGGGATGCGGGAACGAGCATCCGCGCTAGGAGGCAAAATCGAGATTAACAGCACCTCTAATTCAGGGACGACGGTACTCTTCGAGGCAGACGTATCCTCGCTTCCTCGTGACGGGCACGTTTCATAGAGTCGCGTGGCAAATCCGCGAGTGTCAAGAATGCTATATGCTGTTGCCATACCCGTAAGATGTTGACAATGCATACCGGAGGATACCTTTGAATCGGGTAATGTTGATTGAGGATCACACTTCATTCCGGCAGACGCTAGCTTTCGTGCTGAACAACGAAACGGACTTAGAAGTGGTGGCCGAGGCGGCTTCGATCTCGGAGGCGCGTTCCATCATAGCGCGGGAAGGCTCTAGGATAGACCTCGCAGTCGTGGATCTGGACCTTCCCGATGGCGAGGGGACCGAGATCATCCCGGTACTGAGAGCCGCAAACCCAAGTTTCGCCGCTCTGATCCTAACCGCCAGCCTGGACCGCGAAGACCTGGCTCGTACGGTGGAAGCTGGAGCTGCAGGAATCCTCCATAAGTCCGCCGACCTGAATGACATCCTAGCGGCCATCCGAAGCGTAGCGTCGGGCGGGCAGCTTCTTTCAAACAACGAGATAGTAGAGATGCTGAGACTCGCGTCTCGTACCCGCGAACGCGAACGCGATGCCCAGAGAGCCGCAGACAAACTCACCCCACGGGAGCTAGATGTCCTGAAAGCCCTGGCTAACGGCCTAAGCAATAAGGAGATAGCGGAGAGGCTGCACATCTCCCTGGAGACCGAACGGACCCACATCATGCACATAATGATCAAGCTCGACGCTCACTCACGCCTTCAAGCCCTACTGTTCTGCCTCCGTTACGGGATCGTCGACTTGGATTGACGTGGGTAACTCGGCACTCCTTGTCTTTCACACGCAAAAATAGCTCATTTGGGGGATGCGTGGCACGCACTACGTCCGTTAAGATACATTCGGCACGTACATTGACGGGAAGGAACAACCATGCAAGAGCCACGGGACTCCGAAAGCAACGCGCCCAACGAAGGAGGCAGCCCATTATTTGGTGGCGGCAGTTCGACCGGTGCGGGCAGTCATGTGAGCAATTCGAGTGAGGTCAGCGAATCGGACGAGCAATTGTGGTCCATACTCTCGCACGTAAGCGTATTGGTGGCACCTATCGGCGCGTTGGTTATCTGGTTGATCTATAAGGACAAGTCGCAGAGAGTTGGCTTTCACGCCTTGCAAGCACTCTGGTATCAAGTGGCTTGGATCGCCATCATCATCGCCTACTCGATCCTCTCCACCATTCTCTCTATAGTGGTGATCGGGCTATTCATGTTCATCCTGTTGCCTTTCCTGCCCCTGATCCCCGTAGCCCACGGAGCTTACGCGGCTTACAAAGTGAGCCAGGGAGTGGATTACCGATACCCGTTTATCGCCGACAAGATCAGCGGCGGCGCGAGAGTCGGCTAACTAGAGCCCGACAAGACGAGGAACCCGGACTCTTCTCAGCCGGGCTCCTCGTCGGTACTCTCTAAACTTGCCGTCTAGAACGGTATATCGTCGAAGTCTTCTTCGTTGATATCCACATCGTTGCGCTCGCCGCTTTGCTGACCGCCCTGCTGGCTCTGACGGTTGCCGCCGCCACCGCCGCCTCCCTCAGAGTCTCCACGACCGCCGAGGAACTGCACGTTGTCAGCCACTACATCGACTTTGTTGCGCTTGGAGCCATCTTTGGCTTCCCAGGTCGAAAACTGGAGCTTGCCTTCCACAAGGATGGGGTCGCCCTTCTTCTTGTAGTTAGCGATGGTCTCGCCAAGCTCCCGCCAGGCCGTGATGTCGAAGAAATCGACCTCCTCGCTCTTGGACCGCACCCGATTTACCGCCAATCCAAACCCACACACCGGAATACCGCCGCTCGTAAACCGCAGCTCCGGGTCCCGCGTAAGGTTCCCCGCCAATACCACCCGATTGAAACTGACCATCCCTTACTCTCCTCTCCTCGATTCTTGCCTTCGAACCCAGTCTACAGAACTATTTCTCTTTTGCAAGTACTAAGTCGTAAAAAGTTGTTTAATTTATAAAACGATGGTACAGTCCGGGTATGGAAGAATACTTATCAAGTGGCGACGTTTCGAAGATAATGGAGGATCGAGGGGTGATGAGTGCGCGGACGTTTCCGAGTTACGTTTCGGTTAGGGCTTGGGATCTCGGTCGCATACCCGCGCCTGACGCCCTGATCGGTCGTCGTTTCTACGGTTGGCGGCGCAGCACTATCGAACGCTGGCTCTGGGAACGCGGAAAACTAACCGGAAGTCTGGACGATGAGGACTTGGTCGGCGACTAGAGTTGCGTTTATGGTTTGGTGACGGCTACGTCCATGTTCTCGTCCTTTATCGTCACTATGATGTCGCCTTGCTCGTCGTTGCGGAAGACTTTGGCTCCAAATTCTTTTAGTCGGTTCAGGGTTTCGGGGGTTGGGTGACCGTAAGAGTTGTCGGCTCCGGATTGGATCACGGCTATCTCCGGTCGGAAGTTGTTCAAGAACAACGCCGAAGACGAGGTATTCGACCCATGATGATTGACCTTCAGAACCGTCAACGGACCAGTATTTGGGCCGTTCGCCATATATTCCTCGGACTTCTCTTCCGCGTCTCCTGCGAGCAGTATCCGCGCTGATCCGTAAGTTAGAAGCAACCCGATGGAGTTCTCATTCGTCTCACCGTACAACTCACCCGGCGGCGGAGCCAGGACATCGACCCGCACGCCGCTCCAATCCATCAGGGCTCCAGCGCGTAACTCGCTGACTTTCGAGCCTTCGTCCTTCACACTGCGTAGGAAAGCGTTGTAGGTGAGGGTTCCCTTACGGTCTCCGGCGACGTAGACATTAGCGACCTCGAAGGCTTCCATAACATCTAGAAAGCCGCCGATGTGGTCGGCATCGGGGCTAGAGACGATTATTCCATCGAGAGAATCCACTCCACGACCGTGCAGAAAATCGACCACGTGCGGTCCCGCTTCGGCCCGACCTGCGTCCACCAGATAGTCCGAGTCTCCCGCTTGGATCAGGATTCCATCCCCCTGCCCAACGTCGATGAAACTCACCGAAAGCGAGCCAGCCGGGGGCGGCGAAACTCCGCCTGAAAGCGTCATCCCGCAGCCGGATATTGGTATCAAAAGTAGCGCACAGAACGCCGTGAACTGGAGAATGCGGGACATAGTTACATACGTGGAAGCTACTCGCGGTCTTTGGGTGTGATGCGGTCGATCCACTCATCCGCCTCGTCGCGGGTGAGTTCCGCAAGCGACTTTCCGATACGCTTCTCAAGTCGCCCCACGCCGCCCTCTCCCGCCCACTCGACGGCCAGAGTTTTCAGCAACTCCACCTGACTCTTGCGAGCCTTGCCACTCCTCTTGGGAGCCGCTGCGGCCTGACCGTTTGAAACCTGCGCGGCCTCCTCCGAATTCCCCTCCAGGCTCTCCGCCACAGGTTCCGCTGGAGTCTCTACCGGGCGAGGTCTACCGGCGGTTTCTTTGGCGGCATTCGGCGCGGAACGCTTTCGGGCGGGCTCTGGGGCCTGTTCTCGGATGGGCGTGGGGCGGCGTTGCTCCGAGTTAGACGGTGGAGCATCGTCGCCGTCTGAGAGTTCTTCAAGGGCCGTGGAGCCTACGTTGACCGCGTCGCGGAGGGCGCGAGCTTTGGCGCGGGTTTCGGCCATCCGGATGACGTGCGGCACGATGTTGCGCCCAACGTTCGCGGGGCTCGCGTCGCCGATGCCGGAGAACGTGCGTCCGTCCTCCATCTCGACGGTAGCCTTTACTACGGCCACGTTGCCGTTCGACTCGTCTGGAACCTGGATCAAATCCGTGTCGATGCCGCGTAGGCCGCGACTGTGCGCTTCGTCCAAGAGTCCGGCGAACAAGACGTACTGTTTTCCCTGGCGTGTGATCATGAATTCGTCTCTCATACGCTCTTGCGAGCCTCCATCTCCCGGTGATCGTTCCCCTGCAACTCTATGCCCCTGCCGCACATGGCGATGATACGACTTGCGGTTCGCTCGCCGAGCTGCGTCGCCAAGTCCATCGGCCCGATGTTGGACGTAAATACCGTCGGCAGGGACTCCCGGTAGCGGTGGTTGACGATCACGAATATGCGCTCCTGCACCCAGGGAGTCGGCTTCTCGCTCCCGAGGTCGTCAAGCACCAGAAACTCCGCATTCTTTACAGCATCCATCCACTCGTCGAGGTTGCGTCCCGGATGGTCGTAGGTCCCGCGCAAGTTATCCAGAAGCTCCGGCACGGTCACAAACAGCGATGGGACGCGGCTCTTACGAATAAGCTCGTTGAGCAGCGCGACCGCCAGGTGAGTCTTACCCGTCCCGACACCACCGCAGAGATAGAGTCCGCGTCCGGCTTCACGATTCTCGGTCCAGTTCATCTGGTAGTCCCCGATCTTGCTGGATGCCTTCCGGGTACTCTCGTTTATCAGGGGATCAAAGTTGTCGAACGTGTAGCTCTTTAGACGCTTGGAGAGACCGCTTCTGGACTGAAGCGTATCTATGCGCGAGTCGCGGCGCATCCGCTCCCACTCGCGCTGGTCGTTCTTCATCTCGCATTCGGGGGTGCAGGGATGGTAGTACCACTCGCCAGATTTTTCGTACTTTCGTTGTATGGCGGGTGGAAACTCGTTCCACTCCGATTCGATCTCACGTCCGCAATGCGGGCAGACCTGATCGTCCAGCCTTAGGGCCGCGGCCTCGGGGCGCTTCCTATTCCCCGAAGAACCACTCGTACCCTTCCCGCCGCCGGGCAGCAGATTGTCGATCCGCTCCATCGCTCACCCCCTTCCCTATGTTCAATGCTCCACCCTTGACGGCCCCACTCTCCGCCACGAGCCGAAGCTTGCGATCCTGCTCGAAAAGCTCCACATCCGCAAGGGTCTTCACTCCCTGCTGAACCCAACGCTCCAATATGCTCCGCACATAACCGACCTTCCGGGCGTCGCGCTCGCTCGCTATCCTCAACGCCTCGCGCACCACGTCCGCCTCCATCCCATCACGACCGCAGTAGCCATTCAAGAACTCCAGGATGTGCGACGACGGCAAACTACCCATGAAATGGAAGAAATCGTCCGCCGAGACTCCCTCAGCCGCCGCCCGAACCACCTCGATCTCCCGCACAGGCTCCGGAACCGGCTCGGCCTTGCGGGCCTCTGTTTCGTAGGTTGCCTGGTTCTCGGCTGATTCGCGAGCTTCCTCGACAACCGATGTTCGAGCTTCGGGTCTCTTTGATGGAGGATGTTCGGCAGTCTCCATCCAGCCGTCACGCTCGGCAAGGAAGCCGTTGGAGATCAAGGTTTCAAGCGAGGCTTCGACACTCTCCGGCGTGGACCGTAGAAGCTCGGCTAACTCTTCTACATCCGCACCATCGTCTCCGAGATCCGGCAGGATGCGAAGTAGCTCGTAGAGGGCGACCGCTTCGGCTCCGAGGTGCGGCATCCAGCGCACGTAGAGCCGGGCGCGTTCGCCTCGCTGCCGCTGTGGTCCCGGCGGTGTCAGTCTTATTCGCTCCATCCTGATGTCAAGTATAACGGTCGAAGCCCGGCCTCTCTACATCCAAAGCTGTTGAAGGCCGCGACAGAGGCCAAAGAGTTGCTAGTTCGCGCGGAGTTCTCGGTCGGGGAGATCCCGATCCGACGGCCCTATTCCGGGGATGTATCCCTGGCTAGCGGCAAGTCCGAAGAACAGCGCGGCGATGGATAAAACGACCGCGATGGTTCCGAGCCGGTTGGAGCCCAGAAAATACCCGAGGATGCCTAGAACCACGCCCAAAGCTCCGGCGGTAACGCTAACGCCGCCTCCGAAAAGCGCGGTCAACAATCCCACTACGGCCAACAGCACGCCAACGGCGGCGGCGATCCTACCGGCGGTGTGCTTCACTTGGCCTTCGTCGCGCTCGGGTTTGAAGCTCGCTTCATCGCGAGATGAGTCTATATTTTCCCTGTCTCTGTTCTCGCTCAAGATCCTGGATACCTCCGGTACTGAGTTGCGTCGGAGCCTACACGATACCGGACATTGTTCCTGTATGCGTAGCTTATCTTCCTAGTATAATCATCTTTCTGTGAGGTTCGAGCGCAAACTACCCGGCACAAACGAGGTCTTTCTCGAAAACGGCGAACCTCGTCCCGTCTACGAGGGGGTACTGGCCGAGTTGGAAAAAATCGGAACCAGTCGCTGGAACGATAAACTCCACAAAGCCCACGAGACCCTACTCAATGAACAATATTCCTTCGGCATAAAGACCGGCGACAAGACCCATCCCACGGACTTCATTCCTCGGATCGTACCGGCGGACGACTGGGAACGTCTCTCTGGGAGCCTGGCCCAACGTCTGAGGGCTATCAACGAGTTTCTGCGCCGTTTGGAGGCCGGGAATGAGGAAGTAGTGCCTCGGGAAGTTATAGAGAGCAGCATCCTATACGACACGAGTTGGAGGGATCGGTTCGGGCCGGTGCCGGTTCGTCAGATCGCCTTCGACGTGGTAGCCGTCGAGAGCCGCAAAGCTGGCGAGACGGGCGGCTGGGAATATCTCGTCCTCGAAGAGAACGCCAAGATGCCCGTCGGACTCGCCGCCATGACCCGCCGCCGCAGAATGAGCCGCGAATTCTTCTTCCCCGAAGCGCACGCGGAACTCCCGGTTCAATCTCTGGATGGCTGGCTGGCGCGTCTCGGAGATTCGCTGCGAGCTGCCTCGCCCAAAGGCGCCGAGGCCACGCTCGCGGTCGTCTCCAGCGGCCCCGAGGACCAGTTCTATCTAGATCATCACATCTACGCTCAGGAGATGGACGCAATCCTGGCCGAGACTCATCATCTACGAGTCGATGGAAACGGCTATCTCGTCCACGAACCGACGAATCAACGGGTCGACGTGATCTACGAGCGCGTGGACGAGGATAAACTCTACGCTGATATTCCAGGTCTTTTGGAGTGTCACGTATCCGGCAAGACTCATGTGTTGTTCGCGCCGAACTCCGAGATCATAGACGACAAGGGAGTAGGAGTATTCATTCCGGAGATGGTGCGGACATATCTCGGAGAGGAGCCCCTCATCGAGAACGCCCGGACATGGTCGTTGGCGCTTGAAGAGGATCGCAAATATGTCATGGAGCATTTTGGGGAGCTGGTCGTCAAGAGTCGGGGCGGGTACGGTGGTAAAGAGGTCATGATCGGGCCGGAGGAAACACAGGAGAACATCGAGAAGTTCCGGAAGATTGTCGAGGCCAATCCGGTTGAGTTTATAGCCCAGGAGACCATCGACTTTTCGACTCATGTGCTGTGCGAACCGCAGGGCGAAGACTTTCTGCTGCGCGATTCCTACGCGGATTACCGCGTGATCGCACTGTCACCAGACCCGGAGGACGCGGGTGTGGTCGAAGTGGTTCCGGGCTCGCTTACGCGGGTGGCGGCACCAGGGAAACGTATCGTGAATATATCCAGCGGCGGCAAGATGAAGGACACCTGGGTTCTAGGGAGGTAGAGCGTTGAATTATGGCGAGTTGATCTCGGACGCTTTTCGTATAACGTGGCGCAATAAGTTTCTGTGGTTCTTCGGGTTCTTTGTAGCGGGAACCAGTGGTGGTTCATTCAATGTCCCGTCGAATTTCGGCGGCTCGGGCGGTGGTGGTGGAGACTTCGGGGACCCGAGCGGCTTCCCGGAGAATAGCTTGCAATCGAGTTTGACGCTCGCTCAGTCCGGCCCGTTTCAAGCGTTGCCGGAGAATCTTATCCTTATAGCGGTGCTGATTGGTATTGCGGCACTTCTGTTGTTTCTAGTGTTTATCGCGCTCTCGCTCATCTCGGATGGTGGTTTGGCTTCTAGCGTGGCGGCGATCAAGGGCGGCGAGGAACGTCGGTTTGGCAGCACTTGGCGAGCGGGACTGTCCAATATTTGGCGAGTGTTGGGATTGAAGATCGTGCTTTTCCTGATCTCGCTGGGGCTGCTGGTCGCGATACTGCTCCTGCCGGGCCTGGCTTTCCTGGTGGTTTTTCTCGTTACGGAATCCACAGGTTGGCGTATCGCGGTCGGTGTTCTGGGAGGGTTGTTCGCCCTCGCTCTGATGCTCGCCGTCTTCTTGCCTTACTGGATCATTGGCAAGTTCGCTCTTCGGAGTATGGTCGTGGGCCGGGACCGGGTGATAGGTTCGATAGGAGAAGGCTACGGGCTGTTTCGGCGAAACCTCGGACGCAGCCTGCTCGTCGGCCTAATCCTGATAGGTCTCTCGATCGGGATCACGATAGCGTTGCTGATCCTGCTTGTAATACTGGGCATCGTACTGGCCCTCCCGGCCATCTTCCTGTTCGTAGCCGAATATTCGACTGCCGGGATAGTAGCCGCCATTGTCGCGGCGGTCCTCTTTATAATCCCTTTGCTCATACTCTCGGGAGCCGTCGGAACCTTCTACCATTCTTACTGGACTCTGGCTTACCTGCGACTGATCGCACCTCCGCCCCCGCCATCGCCACCAAACATGGAGCCCACGCCCAGCGTCGGATAAGATAGGTTCTTCATCAAACTACTGGAGAGGATCAAGCATGGCGAAGCTGGATGGCAAGGTTGCGGTGGTCACGGGTGCGTCGAGCGGTATTGGAGAGGCTACGGCGGAAGCTCTGGCGGCTGAGGGGGCTTCGGTCGTCGTGGCCGCCCGGCGCGAGGACCGTCTCGAAAACCTCGTGGGGAGGATCGAAGGTAACGGCGGCAAGGTCGTCTCCGTCTCCTGCGACGTGACGGACGAGGAACAGGCTCACGCCCTGATCGAACGGGCCAATCAAGAGTTTGGGAGCGTGGACATCCTCGTCAACAATGCGGGTGTCATGCTTCTCTCCCGCATAGACAAGGGTCTCTCGGACCAGTGGCGTCAAATGTTCGACGTGAACGTGCTCGGTCTGCTGTATGCCACCGACGCCGCTCTGCGTGTTATGAAGCGGCAAGGCTCCGGCCATCTGGTGAATATCTCCAGCGTCGCCGGACGCAAGGTGCGGGAGACGGGCGGTGTTTACTCCGGCACGAAATGGGCTGTCAACGCTATCTCCGAGGCCCTGCGGATGGAGCTTCTGAATGAGGGTGTCCGGGTCACCATCGTAGAGCCGGGCGCGGTCAAGACCGAGCTTACCGAACACATCACCGACGAGGACGCTCTGGACGCCATGAGTGGCTTGCTCTCCCTGGATATCTTGAAGCCCGAGGATATAGCCAACTCTATCGTCTACGCCGTGACGCAACCCGCCAACGTGAGCGTTAACGAGATCCTGATCCGACCCTCCCAACAACCAAACTAACCAGATAATCCGCGAGTTTCACGGTGACGAAGATCGCTCTGAAAATAGGCGACATAACTCAAGAGAACGTCGATGTAATCGTGAACGCAGCAAACAGTGGATTGCTCGGCGGTGGCGGTGTGGATGGTGCGATCCACCAGGCAGGCGGACCGGAGATTCTCGAAGAGTGTCGAAAGATACGGGGTCTCCAAGGCGGCTGTCCAACGGGCGAAGCGCTCATCACCGGTGCCGGACACCTGTACGCCAAATACGTCGTCCACACCGTCGGCCCTGTGTGGCACGGTGGAACCGGCGGGGAATCGGAGCTTCTAAAATCCGCCTACCAGAGCAGCCTAAATCTCGCGGCGGAGCATGATGCGGAGACCATTGCGTTCCCATCCATTAGCACCGGCGTTTATGGTTATCCGGTCGACAAGGCCGCTGAAGTTGCAGTCTCCACGGTCCACGAATGGGTTACTGGAGACGAGAGTTTGCGCGAAGTGAGGTTCGTGTTGTTTTCGGAGAGTGATCTGGCGACTTACAAAGAAGTCGCCGCGAGCTTCGGAGTTTAGAGAGTCCGAAACTCGCGGCGCAGTGTCGTTGCCGCTTTTTCCTTAGAGGCCGAGTTGGGAGATTACTTCGCCCTGGTTCTGGAACTTATCTTTGGCAGCGTTCTTGATCTGGTCAACCAGACCGCCGGGTGCGCCGTTGCTCTCCGCGCCGGAAGCGACTTCTTCTTTGCTGGCCGGGAAGTTTATGCCCTCCAGATACTTCTTTACGTCGTCCGCTCCGAATCCACCGATATCCATTGTGTGCTCCTTGGGTAGCTTCTCGTTGACGGTCAAGCCTGTACCCGACGAGGTGCGTAGCCAAACCGGACTCCATGGCACAGTCCAGCGTGTCAGAGAAAAGCTAAAGTTCTAAGTCTTAGAAGCGGGCTGGAGCAGTGACGAGCGGCTCGTCGACCGTGCCTTCGCGTTCCGCCCGTATCAGAGCGTTTATGGACTGGACGGCGACTTCCAGCTCGGCCCGACCAGGCTCGGTGGTCGTGAAGTAACGCTGAAGAAAGTTTCCTACTGCGATGGAGGCGCGGGACTTGCCAAAGATGAACCACGCCTCGGAGATCAAGATGAACTGCACGATGGCGTACCACCAGGCATCTATGAGCGGGTCGATCAGAGCGGCGACCATTATGTACGCGAGTATGTTGGTGCCGCACCGCGGATGTATCCTGTCGGCTCGCTTCGCGTTGTCCAGCGTAACTTCGCCGTGCTTCTCATAGGCGGCGACGGCCTTATGCTCCGCGCCGTGGTAGCGACCGATGGAAGTAAACTTCATCGCGGCGAAGAAGAGCACCAGGAGCGGCGCGATCGGGAACTCAGCAAAGAACCCGAAGAGAATGCCAGCGAATCCGCCCGCCTCCCCTGCGCCGCTGCCCAACTCCATCAGGGAGACGAACACCCACAACAAGGCCATCGAGACCGCGAAAAACACCAGTGTCCAGACGGAGCCTATGACCTGCATCAGAAGCCGCGCCCAGAAGAAGAAAGAGCGGATGATCGGCAACTCAGCGAATCGGACGATAGATGGATTCTCCGGGTGGCGGATATTCGAGGGTTCTACGTGAACCCGGATTTCGCCATCCTTGCGATACGCGGAGGTCATGTAGTTTGGGCCGAAGAGATCGAGCCCGCCCCAGCGGGCCATTCCACCGAAGAGCAAATCTTCTTGCGGATCTCGCCGCAGATCTTCGTTAGGTTGAGAGCCGGATTTACGCGCCAACACGTTCCTCTCCGCATCGGATAACAAGAACCAAAGGTTAGCACGTCGGAGTCATGCACAAAGCGCGTGGTTACGCTTGATGCGCCACGAACGTTGGATCTTTCGATGAGATCGGCTCAAGAGCGATGGTTTGTCTAGCGTTTGATGAGTCTTAGGGGGCCATCGTGGCCGGTTAGTTCGCGGCGTTCCAGAAAGTCCGTCGTTATGCCGCCACGGCGGAACTCCTCGTCTTCCAGGATTGCTAGGTGAAGAGGCAGGGTGGTTTCGGGGCCGGTGATGGCGAGTTCGTCCAGAGCGCGTTCTCCGCGACGGATCGCGGCTTCCCGGTCTCCGCCGTAGACGATGAGCTTGGCGAGCAATGAATCGTAGTGCGGCGGCACCGCATAACCAGGATAGAGATGCGAGTCCACACGCACGCCCGGTCCGCCGGGAGCGTTGTAGAACTCGATGGTTCCAGCTTGAGGTAGGAATCCACGCATCGGGTCTTCGGCGTTGATCCTGAACTCCATCGCATGTCCGGTGGGCTCGACTGTCCCGTCTACGGAGACCCGGTCGCCGCTCGCGACACCGAGTTGCTCGGCGACGAGATCCGCCCCCGTCACCATTTCGGTTACCGGATGCTCGACCTGCAACCTAGTGTTCATCTCTATAAAGTAGAATTCGCCCTCCGCATATACAAACTCGACCGTTCCAGCCCCTTCGTAGGGCAGCGAACGGGTGAGCGCGGCTGCGGCGTCCATCATGCCCCGACGAGCTTCTTCCGGCAGATGAGGCGCCGTCGATTCCTCCACGAGCTTCTGATACCGCCGCTGGATGGAACAGTCCCGCTCTGGATAGACCGTCACGCCTCCGTGCGAGTCCGCCATCACCTGGATCTCGATGTGGCGCAACTGCTCCAGGTACTTCTCGACGTAGACCGTGCCGTCCCCAAAAGCCGCCCCAGCCTCACGGGATGCCGCCGCGAGTGCCGCGTCAACCTCATCTTCCGAGCGAACGACTCGCATACCCTTGCCTCCGCCACCCGCGCTCGCCTTGATGACCAGCGGATATCCGACCTCGGTGCCTACGGCTTTGATCTCCTTTGAGTCAGCGCAAGTGCCATCGGAGCCGGGCGTGATCGGGACTCCCGCCAACGCGGCGGCTTCTCGGGCCGCCGCCTTGTCTCCCATGCGCGAGATGGTCCCAGAGGGAGGTCCAACAAACTTGATGCCGACACGCTCGCAGATCTCCGCGAACCTCGCGTTCTCCGCCAGAAATCCGTATCCCGGATGTATCGCATCAGCCCCCGAAAGCTCGGCGGCGGCCATAATGGACGGTATATTCAAGTAGCTGTCTCTCGCCGACGGTGGGCCAATACAGATGGCTTCGTCGGCCAGCATCCGGTGCAGAGAGTCCGCGTCGGCGGTCGAATAGACGGCCACACTGCGAATGCCAAGCTCCCGGCACGCCCGGACGACGCGAAGCGCGATCTCGCCCCGATTGGCGACGAGAACTTTGCTTATCACGGCCTAACTCTCGGGCCGCAGGTGAAAGAGCGGCTGTCCGTACTGCACGCCGCCGGAGTTCTCGACCAAAATCTCCACGACCTCGCCGTCGGCATCAGCCGGTATCTCGTTCATCAACTTCATCGCCTCTACGATGCACAATGTCTGACCCGCTACGACCTTGTCCCCCACCTCGACGTATGAATCTTCTTCCGGCCCCGGCGACCGGAAGAAAGTCCCAACCAACGGCGAAAGCACCGCGTGCAACCCATCATCCTCGATGACCGGCTCTTCGAAGACAACCTCCCGCGCTTGAGGAGCGGTTACAGCTTGAACATCAGGGACCGTCGGCGTGGCCTTAACAGTGACCTCGAAGTCGCCTTTGCGGACCTGTATCTCCCCAACTTCAGTCTCTTTCAGCAGGTCCACCACCCGCCGGACTTCATCCAACGGCAGAGCATCTCTCTGTTCGTTATTCGCTTCAGTCATAGCCGGGGATTCTACACGCCAATCCCAAAGCTCGCCGGTACAGAGGATTATTGGAAAACAATGCACCGGATGTACAATGCCTCATACCCATGACGGAACCCAAACCGACCATAAACATCCTCGACCC
Organism: Rubrobacteraceae bacterium; assembly: GCA_041747155.1. Lineage (GTDB taxonomy): Bacteria > Actinomycetota > Rubrobacteria > Rubrobacterales > Rubrobacteraceae > JACDDK01. Next base: position 7,980 of record JBGTFQ010000078.1, on the reverse strand, counting down.
CCGAGTAGCGCAGCAAGTCGCCGCCGGTGAGGTCGTCGACCGCCCCGCCTCGGTAGTAAAGGAACTGGTCGACAACGCACTGGACGCTGGAGCCCACCGCATAGAAGTGGAGCTTGAAGACGGAGGAACTTCGCGGATAACGATCCGGGACGATGGCTCAGGCATGACCCCGAACGATGCCCGTCTCTCAGTGCTGCGCCACGCAACCAGCAAGATTCAGAACGTTGAGGACATCGAATCGGTCCTTACTCTGGGCTTCCGGGGTGAAGCTCTGGCTTCTATCGCCAGCGTCTCGTCCTTCAGCATGATGACATCGACTGGCGAAGGAGCCGCCACGAAGGTCTCCGTTGAGGGCGGCGCGTCCGCCGAAGTCTCCGCCGCGTCGCACCCTAGAGGCACGACCATTCTCGTGGATCGCATCTTCTACAACGTCCCCGCTCGCCGAGCTTTTCTGAAAGGTGCGCGCGCCGAGCGAGCCGCTATTACGGAGGTTATGACTCACGTTGCGGTGGCTCATCCCGAGGTCGCATTTCGGCTCACCGAGAAGGGCCGAGACTACCTCTCGTTGCCCGCCGCAAAGGATCTCCTCGAACGACTCGCAGGTTTGATGGGAGTCGCCAAAGCCAAAGCGATGCGACGAGTGGACCACGAATCCGGGGCTTTCCGCATGACGGGATTCGCGGCGTTGCCGAGCGTCACCGAGGGAAGCCGCGCTCACCAGACGATTTCGGTGAACGGGCGTCCTATCCGGGCCGAGAACCTGCACCGGGGGTTGGACGACGCTTACCGGGCCACGGTCGCCTCCGGTCGCTATCCGCCCGTCGCGCTGGAGATCCACGTGGACCCGCGCCGGGTGGACGTAAACGTGCATCCAACAAAACAAATAGTCCGATTCTCCGAAGAACGTGCCGCCCGTGACGCGGTAGCCGCCGCTGTGAGATCCGCCATAGAATGGCGAACGCCCGCGCCAACCGCGACACCTCGCGAGCCAAAACGGGCCTTTACCCAGGAACGCTTCTCCGTCCCGAGTCACGCGCCACCGAGCAGCCACGCCGCCGAAACCCGCTCTTCCTACACTGCTCCGCCGGATAGCCCGCCTCGCGATCTCGTCGAAGTTAGGGAGCGCCTCCGGGAAGCATCACAGTTTGCTCCAGAACAGAGTTCAAATGAGTTGCCGGAGCGAGGGGCGTTGCCGCCACTCGAAGACCTGCGCGTGATCGGCCAACTGGGAACGGGCTATATTCTGGTTGAAGAACCCGAAGCTCTCTGGATCGTGGACCAGCACGTCGCGCACGAGCGGGCAGTCCTCGACCATTTGAATGATGCCGAAAGCCCGGCGAGCGTGCAGAGCCTCCTCATCCCGGAGGTAGTCGAGTTGTCGGCGGCGGAGGCCGAACGGGCCGCCGATAGTCTCGAAGAATTGGCCGTGTACGGGTTCGAAGCCGAGCCTTTTGGGCCACAGTCAGTTCGGGTTACAGCCGTGATCTCCACCCTCGCCGACCACGATATCGTGGGGGCGTTCAAAGATGCCCTCGCGGCGGTCTCTGGCACCGGGCCGGGCCACCAACGCGAGGATCGCATTCTGGCTACGATAGCCTGCCACTCGTCCGTCAGAATGGGCGACAAGCTCTCTCAACGGGAGATGGAGACGCTTATCCACGACTGGTTGACGAGCCGTCTCCCGGCTACTTGCCCGCACGGGCGCTCCATCTGCTTCCGACTCGGGATGAACGAGGTGGCCCGGAAGCTCGACCGGCACTAAATGGAGAGTCGTCTAGCGGGAGCCCTAGCCGTTCTGACAGCGGCATCTCTGTGGGCGACTCTGGGACTCTTCGCGAAAGCACTCTATGCGGAAGGCGCGGCATTTGAGGCTATCGTCGCGATCCGGGCCGGGGGAGCATTCCTTATGATGCTGTTCTTCGTGCTGTTGACAGGCCGAACACGGAAGCTAAAGGTGCAGGTCTCTGAGTTGCGTTATTTGGTGCCGATTGGCGTGATCTGCATCGGGGCGTTCTACTTGCTCTACTTCTATACGATCCAGGAGAGCACCGTGGGGACGGCATCTATCCTGCTGTACAGTTCCCCGGCCTTCGTGGTCGTTCTCGCTCGTATTTTCCTGAAGGAGGCTCTTAGTCTGATCCGGATCTCCGCTCTGTTTATGACGGCGATCGGCATCTTTTTGGTTGTCGGAGCCTACGATTTGTCCACCCTCGAAGTGCGGCCCGTGGTCGTGCTGACGGGACTCGCCGCGGGCCTCTCCTATGGGCTCTACTCGATTATCGGGAAGCCTTTGTCCGGGCGGTTGCCGTCTTTTGTCATCGTTACTTACATACTCGGCGTCGGGAGTGTCGTGCTCACGCTCTTCGCGCTACCCAAGCTTCATACGCTGGTCGGACTCTCCGCTGGAGCCTACGCGCTACTCGGGACCACGATGCTCGTTCATACGGTTCTGACCTACGCGCTGTATACGTTCGGATTGCAGCGATTGGAGGCAGGGCAAGCTGCGATCCTGGCTGCGGTCGAGCCGGTCGTCGCCGTGGCTCTCGGAGTAGTTTTGCTGGGTGAGGAACTGACCTGGATCAAAGTGCTCGGCGGTGTTCTTGTACTCGGCGGCGCGGCGCTAGCGCAGGTCAGGTTTCGGAAGCCTCGACCTGTAGAAACGGTTCGTTGAGCAGGAAGCTTTGCGGTTGTCTCTGGCCTCGGAGCGCGGATAGGTTTACACTGCGGACTCTGGAAAATCGAAGGAGGGTCTATGCCCGTAGAGTTTAACGGCAGCGACGGGTACACACTGGGAGTCGAAGAAGAGTTGCACATCGTGGATGGTGCGACCGGCGAACTCGCGCCGAAGATCGAGGAGATCATGTCCAAACTCCCCGAGGACCTGGTGGAGTCCGTCTCCTACGAACTATTCCAATCTGTACTAGAGATCAAAACCACAATCTGCGAGAACGTCGCCGACTCGGAGAGGCAACTCCGCGAGCTTCGAGCCCGGGTCAGCTCCTGGGCAGCGGCTTGCGATGCTTCTCTGGCTGGTTCCGGGACTCATCCCTTCTCTCGGTACAAGGACCAGAAAGTAACCGAGCAGGATCGCTACAAAAAGGTGATAGAGACTCTCAGATGGGTGGCCGAGCGCGAGGTCATCTGCGGTCAGCACGTTCACGTCGCCGTACCGGGACCGGAAGAGGCGATCATCGCCCACAACCGACTCGCCGAGCAGTCCCCACTACTTCTGGCTCTCTCGACAAACTCTCCGTTCTGGCAAGGCATGGATACTGGCTTCGAATCCTCTCGCGTCAAAGTTTTCGAGACTTTCCCCCGAGCGGGAATGCCGCCCGCATTCCCGGACTGGGAATCCTACTCGGACTACGTCGACATGATGGTCGAATCGGGCGCGATGGAGGATTACACGTTCTGCTGGTGGGACGTCCGACCGCATCCCGGCATCGGAACCATCGAACTCCGCATCCTCGACACTCAGACAAACCTCGCCCCAACCCTCGCCCTAACCGCTCTGACCCAGTGCATAGTGGTCGACGCTCTCCAGGAAGTCGGGCCACAGAGCCCCTACAATATTTATCTAGCCGAAGAGAACAAGTGGCGCGCGGCCCGTCATGGCATGAACGCCGCATTCTACAATCCGGCTGAAAAGACCACCATACCAGCGAAAGACGCGGCCCGAGAACTAGTCCAACGCCTCAAACCCCTTGCACAGGATCTCGGCTGCGAGAACGAGTTGGAAGGCATCCTCGAAATAGTCGATGGCGGCACCGGTTCCCAACGCCAACGCCAAGCCTACGGAAAAAGCGGAGACTTCCTGGATGTCGTCGCCTTCCTTATAGAAGGGACTAGACCGGCTCTGGCGGAGGAGCAGAATTAGGATCGGTGACGGTCAGAGCATTATAAAAACGCTGCAGTGCTGAGAGGCTCTGCTCCCCAACTATTCACTCTTTTTGGAGAGAATGATGCTTATTCGTCGAGCCCCATGCTCCATACCCGGTCGAGGTCGTAGTTCGAGTAGGCGCGGAAGGCGACCATTGTCTCGGTGCGAGCCACTCCGGGGACCTGCGCGATCTTCTCGGGGACTATCTCCGCTAAACGCTCGAAATCTGCGATGCGAACCAATACCACGAGGTCGTGGGGTCCGGTGACGGAGTAGGCTTCGGTGACGCCTTCTATGGCGAGCATGGCCTGGGCGGCTTCTTGTACTCGTTCGTTCTCGGTGGTGACAAGCACGATTGCGGTTACCACGTTGTGCTCCTAGAGTCCAAAGGTAACGTACCCGGTTAGCGAGTTGTTGTCCAGGAACTCCTCGTACTGGACTGGTCCAGTTTCGACGGTGACTTCGACTTGTTCATCCAATTCGCCGGGGTTGAATTCGGTCATCTCCACAGTCGCAGTGCCGTTTGGTTCGATCTTCTCAATGGTCTTGGACTGGGACTGGCGTTCGATCTTGGTGTTCATGATGACTTCGACCGGGACTGCGGACTCGACCACTTCGCCGCCGTTGGTTATGGTGATAGTGAAGCTTGGAGTGTCGGAGCCCGTCAAGACCACCTCGCCACCCGGTATAAGAGCCTGCCCCGCCACCTCGACCGCCGTGATCTCGACCCCGTGCAGCGCGTTCGGGTCACTCTCCTTGGCAACGCCGCCGCCACTATCGGCCTGATCAAAGCCAAGCTCGTTGTAGTTTATAAAGGTATCGAAGTCCGCCTCGTCCTCGAACTGTCCCGCCGCCTCCAGAGCTTTCCGAGACCCCGGAAGATAGTGATTCTGGATGATGCGGTCACTAGCACGGAAGTCTTCGACAACAGTCGGCATGTCTTCCGCGAAACCCTTCGCATCCCCGGCTACGGACTCCTTGAGGTCCTGCGTCGCTCCAGCCCGCATCCCCAAAGCACTGACCAGATAGTGATGAACCCCATCAAACTCCGGCGGGACTTCCTCATTCTTGCGGGCCAGATTGTAGAGACGCTCGGACTCGCTGGACGCCTGCGCCAGAGCCTCCGCGTCGATAGCCTTCGGGTCTCCCCCGGCATCTTTCAGCAGCGGTTGTATCTGTTCGTTGCCGATCTTGGTGGACTCACTGATAAGCCCGTCGGAGCTTGTCTCGTACTTTCTGACCTGAGTGGATTCCTGATTAGATACGCAACTCTGTGCGACGGTAAAAATAAAGATGAAGGCCAGAACCAGGATCAGGATAGCTCCAAGAAGCGTCAGCCAGGCCGGTAACGCTCGTTCCTTGCGTTTTTTCTTGGGAGGCCGCGAACCCCCGCCGGAGGAGCGTCCACTACGAGGGCTCGAAGCTTTGGACGCCCTGTAGGATCTACGCTCTGACAATCGAAACTCCCTGCAAACTTGCTTCGTTCTCTCCGCTCGCCTCGTGGGCGAGGGGGGACTCGAACCCCCACGTCCTTTCGGACACTAGGTCCTGAACCTAGCGCGTCTACCAATTCCGCCACTCGCCCGTCGTATCCTGGACAACCCGAAGAGCCGCCCACGAAACTTCCCGCGATTGTACCAAGCTGCGGACGGTAAGGCTAATGAGCCTCTTTGCAGCACGAACGATGTTCTGAACAAAACGCAACAAGATGTGCGAGTAGGCTATACAATGGCTTCAAGGATGGTTGGAACACGTTACATCGAGGGTCAGGGACGCTACGCGCTGGCCGAAATGGTCGGGCGCGGCGGCTTCGCCACCGTCTGGCGGGCTCGCTCCTCTGGAAGTTACCTCGGTCGAGGCGGGGATGTGGCGGTCAAGATCATCCCGGTCTACAGTACCGGCGAACGCTCCCGAGCACTGCGCGAAGGCCAGATCGCCGAGGGTCTGAAACACAAGAATATCGTCCGAACCATCGAGGTCATAGCTGCCGAGACCGAGGTCTTCCTTATCACCGAGTTCGTGGCCGGTATGCCCCTGGACGAAGCAGCCCGCGACTACACGCCCAGAGACATTGCCGCCGCCCTAGCCCAAGTCCTGGAAGCCCTGGTCTACGCGCACGGACAAGGCATTATCCATCGCGACATAAAGCCTCAGAACGCCCTCGTGGGCGAACGCGGCAACGTGAAACTCACCGACTTCGGAGTAGCGTACCGGGCCGGAGACACGCGGCTCACCCGCGTAGGCTTCGCCGTCGGGACCCCAGGATATATAGCACCGGAGATCATGGACGGCGCGGACCCGAGCGTGCTGACGGATATATACGCCGTCGGGGCGACCGCCCGCACCCTACTAGCTCGCGTCCCGGAAGAACCCCCGGCCCGTCTGCGGGATTTCGTGGAACGGGCAACCTCCCCAAACCCGGCCCACCGGCCCCCGAGCGCCTGGGCCGCGCTCAAGCTACTCACCGGTCGCCGGGGTCCGAGCGGCAAGCCCAAAGGTATCGCGACCCGCAAGAATACAGTCATGGATGAGCGGGAACCACGAGAAAGCGTCTTCGCCGACCACGCGATGCGCCTCATGAATGGCGGCCTCGCCGCGTGGCTGGGCTTCGTGCTGGGCGACTCGCTTATCGGGCAGAACGGCCCTGGAGCATTGGGCATAGCAGCCGGTCTCGGGGTGGCAGGATACTTGCTGCCACGACTGGCGGCACTGTGTCTCATCGTGGCACTCGCCGTAGCGTTGCTAAAGAACAACGTTGGGCTTGGTTTCGCGCTGCTCACCCCGATAGTCGGGGGAGTGTACGTAGCGGGCGGCGGCTACTTGAGTGGTGGTGTCGGGAGGCTCCCGCTAGGGCCATTGTTAGCTATCCCGATGGCGATGGTTGGGATTGGAGCGGGAATCCCTTTGTTGTTCGGTGCGTTTATGCGGCCTTTGGGTGCTGCCTTGTCGTCTGCAATGGGTGCTGTGGCTCTTATAGGTTACGAGCTTACGCTGGGGGATGGTGTCGTGCCGTTTCTTGGAGGTCCGTTCAGGCAGTTGCCGGGAGATATTGGGGTGTCCGAGTTGTTGTTTCGGGTAGAGCGTCTAGTTACCTTTGTGCCGGAGACTCTTTTCATGGTCGTCTTGTGGGCGGGCATGGCGGGAGTTATCTCAGTTGGGGAATGGACTCGACGGTGGCCGTTGGGACTGGTGGTCGCGGTTATCGGGGGAGTGTTAGGTTATCTGGTGTTAGCTTCGGACACTACGGAGTCCGGGGTTGGTGGCCCGGATCTTTGGATGGAAGCCGTGTTTTCACTGGGTATGGCGGCTATAATATACGCGGCTGTCAGGTATCTTGGTTCGCGGGCGAGAGGGTAAGTTTCTTTGGGTTTCTTGAAAGGCATCGAGAAAAGGATGGAGTCGCTCGTGGAGGGCGTCTTCGGGCGGGCATTCCGGCGGCAGATCCACCCGGTCGAGATCGCCAAGGGACTTACCAAGCAGATGGATGAAGCCCGCATGGTCTCAATCTCCCGCACCTACGCTCCAAACGACTTCACTGTCCACCTCTCTAAGGAGGATATGGAGTCGATCCAGGCCTACCAAGACTCGCTGCGGGACGAGTTGATCCAGTATGCTTCAACCCACGCTGAGAACAAGTCCTATCACCTGATGACCCCGCCAAGGATACGCTTCGAGATCGAAGACTCCTTGCGCTTCGGGGAGTTCGGCGTTACGGCCAAACTTACTGGTGGTCGCGGTCCTCGCGAGAAGGGTGCTCCGTCAGATACCTCTGGTCAGACGCGGATCTTCCGCACCGAGGAAGAAGAGAACGGAGGCGAAGGGGATGCTCAGGGCACGGCGGCGATCTCCGCTGAGGAGGCAGCCAAGCACAATCTAGCGGTCGAGATAGTGGAGTTGGTGGTGGGATCCAAGAAGCACAAACTCCAGGGTCCGGGGCCGTGGAGCGTGGGACGTTCGGACGAGAATGAGATCACCATCCAGGATCCGAATATCTCTCGCAAGCACGCGCAGCTTCTAAGGTCCGAGAACGGATTCGTCGTCGAGGATCTCGGTTCGACAAATGGGACGCTGCTCGATGGTGCTCCCATAGACCGCGAACG
>JBGTFQ010000077.1:0-11859 GCA_041747155.1 Rubrobacteraceae bacterium | reverse complement strand
TCTCGGCCTCTTCGCGGTTCTCGGGGGCCGCGGACTCTCCCCAGACTCTGGAGCCAGTCAGACGCATCGCTCCGAAACCGAGGCGATTTACCCGCAGGTCACCGCCTAGCTCGAAGGTTACAGCGACGTTATCGTTGTGATCCGCCATGTAATCCTTTCTGGCATTTGTGCTACTCCTCCAGCCGAAAGTCGAGGTCGGCGGGAAGATCCGCTATATCCATCTGGGCTTTCTGGAGTTTGCCCGCATAGTCCCAGTTCATGGACTGCCAACGAGTGAACTGGTCGATCACCCAGATGCCGGACAATCTGCTGCCGTTGCCGCTCTTACCGTTACCTCCGAACGGCAGATGCGCCTCCGCGCCGCTCGTTGAGTTGTTGACCGAGAGCATCCCCGCGCTGACTCGTTCGCGGAAGCGCAAGGCGTTCGCCGCGTCTGTCGTGTAGATCGCTGCCGACAGGCCGTAGCCGTGGTTGTTGGCGAGCCCGACTGCCTCGTCGAAATCCGAGAACGAAGCCACTCCCACTAGCGGGCCGAAGGTCTCTGTTCTATATAGTTCGTCTTCCATTTTCACGCCGTCCACGATTGTCGGGTGGCAGAAGTAGCCCGCGTCAGGGTCGCCGACGAAATTCTCGCGGGGATTGTCGGCGGTTATCTTTCCCTGGCCGGTCGAGCCGTGGATGGTGTGATGGTCTTCGATGAGATCCAGCCATCCCAAAAACCGATCCCCGAACCGCTCACTCAACATCGGGCCGTAGAGAACTGCCTTCGTCGGGTCGCCAATGCTCGCCTCTTCGACCGCCCGAATGAATCTCTCCATAAACTCGTCGTGGATGGACTCATGAACGATGACCGTACCCAGAGATGTGCACCGCTGACCGGCGGTCCCGAAGCCGCTGAAAAGTGCTCCCTCCACCGCCAAGTCCAGATCCGCGTCCGGCATTACGACGAGCGGGTTCTTGCCACCGAGCTCCAGGCACGGCGACGGCATGTGCCGTCCACAAAGCTCCCCGATCTTCTTTCCGACCTCCGACGAACCAGTGAAACCAACCTTGTCTACTAGCCCCGCATCAAGAGCCTGCTCCAGCCCTTCGAACGCCGCTGGACCTTCGCACTGCACGACGTTTAGAACGCCATCCGGCAGGCCGCCGTTTATAAAGAGTTGTGCGAGAGCGTCGGCGATAGCGGGGGAGTATTCGGCGGGTTTCCAGACCACGGTGTTGCCGCAAGTTAGGGCTGGGATCAGGTACCAAGATGGGACGGCCACGGGGAAGTTTCCGGCGGTGATGATCGCCGCTACCCCGACCGGCACGCGGAAGGTGAAGAGTTGCTTATCCGGCATCTCGCTCGGTACGGTCTGGCCGTAGAGACGACGGCCTTCGCCGGTAAAGAAGTCGCAGGTGTCTATGATCTCCTGCACTTCACCGAGAGACTCTGTATAGGGTTTGCCGATCTCGCGGGTAACTAGCCGCGCCAGAGCTTCCTTGTTCGTCTCTACTAGACGACCGATCTTCTTTATGACTCCCGCCCGAATAGGTGCCGGAACCGCCGCCCATTCCTTCTGCGCGTCCCGCGCCGCTCGACAAGCATCTACAAAGGTAGCAGCATCTCCCAGCTTCACTTCGCCCACGCTCTCATCCAGACGGGCGGGGTTGGAAGAAGAGATCTCACCACCCGGCGAATCTTCCAGAGTCTCGCCACCAACGATGGAGGCAACGGATAACGTCCGGGATACAGTCTCGCTGCTCGAGTCGGTGGCACTCATCGTCTACCTCCTGGTGATGTCTCGTTCATTTTACTCATCCTACACCAGCCACATCCAGGCTTGCTCGGATACGAGATACAAGATATTTGACCCGGTCAAACTATGAGCGTATAGTGTCGAGTGTTGTAAACAGTAAGTTGTTGACAGTTTGTTATCGGGTTCGCGATGGAGCATTGATTTGGACCAGGATCCCAGCGGTAGAGCGATTCTTCACAATTTACCCGCAGCCTCCAGGAAAAGTCTGGCTGATGAGGTTTTGGATCGTCTGCGGCACGAGATCGTACAGGGCCGTTTCAAGCCGGGACATCGTTTGAGCGAACCAATGTTGGCCGAGGCGTTTGGTGTGAGTCGAGGGCCTGTGCGAGAAGCGTTGTCCCATTTGCAGCAGGAGGGACTCGTAATAGTCGAGCGGCACCGGGGGGCGCGCGTCAACCGTATCTCTGCGGCGGATGTCGAAGAGTTGTACGAATTGCGGATTGACCTGGAGCGGTTCGCTGTGAAGCGGGCCGTGCGACTTGTGACACCAGATGAGTTGAACGAAATATCTGAGGCGGTCGAAGCTTACGGTCGGGCGGTGGACGACGGAGACGTGGCCGAGGCGGTGGACTTGGATATGGAGTTTCATGGGCTACTTTACAAGGCGGCCCGGCACGTGCGGTTGTATAGCTGCTGGACCAATCTCTTGCGGTCCCAGATCCACGCTTTCGTTCTATCCAACAGTCTTGCGGATTCCAGTTATATGGCTCCTTGCGTGGCGGAGCATGCGCACATCCGCGACGCGCTCGAAAATCGCGATAAAGATCGGGCGGTTGGTCTTATCGAGAAACATCTAAGCGACGCTTACGAGCGATTAATGAAGATGCCGTTGCAGGACGACTGAAGGGCAGGGGTTATGAGAGTGAGAATCGAAGTCCGGTACGAGGGAAGGGGAACGTCATAGCAGCTCAAGCGGAAGAACAGCGCGACCAGTGGGGTGGCAAACTCGGGTTTATCTTGGCGGCCATCGGATCGGCGATAGGTCTGGGGAACATTTGGCGGTATCCGTATATAGCCTACGAGAATGGTGGCGGGGCTTTCCTGTTACCGTACTTTATCGCGCTGGTGACGGCGGGTATACCAGTGCTTATTCTGGAGTACGCGCTCGGCCATAGATCTCGAAGCGCCGCGCCGTTCGCGTTCCGGGCCATGTCGCGACGATGGGAGTGGCTCGGTTGGTGGCAAATAGGCGGTTCGTTCGTCATCATGACGTACTACATCGTCATCATCGGATGGGTGTTGAGCTACTGTTACTATTCGGTCGGCACGCAGTGGGGCAGCGACCCAGACGCATTCTTCAACGAGAACTATCTGGGCCTCACGGAGAGCTTCTGGATGGTCGGGGGGATGCAGTGGAAAGTAGTCTTGACGACCGCGATAGTCTGGGCCGTCACGTATTGGCTGCTAAGGCGAGGGGTCAGCAAAGGTATCGAGCTAGCGGCCCGAATCCTTATACCGACCCTTGTAGTTATGATCGGCGTTATCGTGATTCGGGGTCTCACGCTTCCGGGTGCGGTCGAGGGTTTGAATGTGCTGCTAACGCCGGACTTTGGAGAGTTGCTCAACCCTCAAGTGTGGGTGGCGGCCTATGGGCAGATCTTCTTCTCCATCGGCGTGGCTTTCTCTATCATGATCACGTACTCTAGCTACCTGCCTCGTCGCACGGACCTTTCCAACAGCGCGTTTATCGTGGCTCTCTCAAATACGGGTTTCGAGTTCTTCGCCGCTCTCGGTGTCTTCTCGGTGCTCGGCTTCCTGGCGGTGCAGCAGAACGCTCCTATAGACGAGGTTGTCACTCAGGGCGTTGGGCTAGCGTTTGTGGCTTTCCCGCAGATCATCAATGAGCTTCCGGCTCTCAACTCGCTGTTTGGGTTGCTGTTCTTTGGGGCGTTGTTGTTCGCGGGTCTTACCTCCGCCGTCTCTATTCTGGAGTGCGGCATCGCGGGGGTGAAGGAAAAATTCAATCTGTCCCGTACCGCGGCGGTCAACTGGATGTGCGGGCTGTGCGCGTTGGCGAGCATTCTGTACGCGACTAAAGGCGGCCTTTATTATCTGGATGTCGTTGACCGCTTCGTCAACAACTTCGGTTTGGTGCTCGTGGCGCTTGTGGAGGTCGTGCTGATCTCCTGGGTACTACGTCAGCTCGGGACGCTTCAGAACCACGTCAACGAGCGCTCGTACATACAGATCGGCAACTGGTGGGTCTACTCTCTGAGCATCATTACCCCGGTAATACTGATAGTCGTGATGGCGCTCAACTTCTACAACGAATTCACGACGCGCTACGGAGACTATCCGTTGAGCGGTCTACTCGTCATGGGCTGGGGCGTTGCTATTGGACTACCTGTGATCGGCTTTATCATGCAGTCCGTTCGCTCGCGGGATGGGGGAGATTCTCAGGCTTCAGGCACGGGGACTACCGAAGACGAGGAGGTGTAAATGAATACTGGAGCCATAATTATGCTCATCGTCGGAAGTGTAGGGCTATGGGGAGGTTTGATCGTCGCTATCGTCCACTTCTTCAAGTCCGCCAAGAAAGAGGCTGAAGCCGGAGGCTCGGACTCCGAATAAGAAGCTAACGAGCGGACCCGGTCTCCGGCGCGGTGAAAGATAACGCCACCGGATACCGGGTCTTCGCTACGATGAGAAACAGAAGTAGAGATTACCGTGAGTCAAGAGATAGGAGGTTCCGCGAATGAGCGTAGTAGACAAAGCCATAGCGGTGTCCATGCCGGTCGTACCGAAGCCCATCGTAAAGCGGATATCCAGCCGCTACATAGCCGGGGAGCAATTGGAGGAAGCCATCTCCACGATTCGGGAGCTCAACCGTGAAGGATGTGTCGCTACGGTGGACCTCCTCGGTGAGAGCACCGACACCAAAGCGGACGCGATGGAGACTCTGAGCGAGTACCGAAATGTAATCGACGCGCTCGAAGCTAACGGCTTGGACTCTGGCATCTCCGTAAAGCTAACGGGACTTGGGCTCACTCTGGACGAGAATCTCTGCCGCTCGAACTTAGAGGAGATCATCGAGTACGCAGCCCAGACCAACCGTTTCGTGCGCGTGGACATGGAGGACTCGCCGTATACCAGCGCGACGCTGGACATGGTGATGGAGATGCGCGAGAAGCACGAGAATGTGGGGGCTGTGATCCAGGCTTACATGCGCCGCAGCCTCACGGACGTGGAGCGTCTGGTGGATGCTGGAGTGACGGCTCGGGTCTGCAAGGGAATCTACGACGAGCCGCGCGAGATCGCCTACAAAGAGTTCGATACTGTCCGCCAGAACTACATCATGCTCCTCGAAGAGTATCTGCGTGGCGGGGTCTATGTGGGTATCGCTACACACGACGAACATTTAGTGCTGCACGCCCTGCGGCTCATCCATCGTCACAACGTACCGAAAGAGCGCTACGAGTTTCAGATGCTTCTCGGCGTGGATGAAGAGCTTCGCGGCATCCTGGTTGGCGGGGGCCACAAGGTGAGGATCTACGTGCCATACGGCGAGCAGTGGTACGAGTACTCGACGCGCCGCCTGAAGGAGAACCCCAAGATAGCGGGCTACGTCGCCAAAGACGTAATACACAGCATCATACAGACGGCAAAGAAACGCACCAGGAGGTAACACAACATGGGTCTGATCCCTTACAAAAACGAAGTCTATCTGGATTGGTCGGACGGAGATAATGTCTCCGCCATGAACGCCGCGCTAAAAGCTGTTGAGGGACAGCTTGGAGCGAGCTATCCGCTAATAATCGGCGGCAAAAGGATCGAGACGGACGGCGAGATCTCCTCGCTAGATCCCGCAAACCCGTCAAGGGTCGTCGGCAAGCTCGCGGCTGCCACGGAGCGCGAGGCGGATATGGCGCTGGATGTCGCGAGTAAGGCGTTCGAGAGTTGGAGCCGCACGGCCCCGGAGGCTCGGGCGCGCATCATGCTGCGGGCGGCGGCGATCATGCGCCGCAGGAAGTTCGAGTTTCTGGCCTGGGAGGTCTTCGAGGGTGGCAAGCCCTGGAACGAGGCCGACGGTCAAGTCGCCGAAGCCATAGACTTCCTCGAATACTACGCCCGCCAGATGCTTCGCCTCAAGGATGGGGTGGAGATATACTCCGTCCCCGGCGAAGAGAGTCGCTACTTCTATCAGCCGATGGGCGTAGGTGTGATCGTAGCTCCCTGGAACTTTCCGACCGCCATCCTGACCGGCATGTCCGCCGCGGCACTCGTCGCAGGTAACACCGCCATCCTGAAACCTTCGGAATTCACCTCCGTAGTCGGGGCGAAACTGATGGAGGTCTACGAGGAAGCCGGTGTGCCGGACGGGGTCGTCAACTTCCTGCCGGGTTACGGTTCGGATATCGGAGACTATCTGGTAGGCGACGCGCGCACGCGCTTCATCTCGTTCACGGGTTCGATGAAGACGGGCCTTCGGATAAACGAGCTCGCCGCCAAACAGATAGAGAATCAACGCTGGGTAAAGCGCGTTATCGCCGAAATGGGCGGCAAGGACGCCATGATCATCGACGACACAGCGGACCTCGAATCCGCCGCCGCAGACATCGTGAAGAGCGCCTACGGGTACTCCGGCCAGAAGTGCAGCGCCGCCAGCCGGGCCATCCTGCACACCGATGTCTACGATGAAGTTCTAGCCAAAGTCATTGAGCAAGCCGGAGCATTGAAGGTAGCCTCTCCCGAAAGCGCGGACGTAAACGTGGGACCTGTAATAAGCGAGCCGCAGTTCGAGAAGGTCTCTGGCTACATAGACACCGGCAAAAGCGAAGCCGACCGAGTGCTCGGCGACGACCCCGGAGACCCTGGCAATGGCTACTTCATATCCCCGACAATCTTCGAGACCGAAGGTGATTCTCGAATAGCACAGGAGGAAATCTTCGGTCCCGTACTCTCGGTTATACGCTCCCGCGACTTCGAGGATGCACTAAAGATCGCCAACAGCACCCCTTACGGACTCACCGGTGGTGTCTACTCCAAAAACCGCGACCACCTAGAAAAAGCCCGCCACGAACTACGCGCCGGAAACGTCTACTTCAACCGCACAATAACCGGCGCTCTCGTCGGCGTGCAACCCTTCGGCGGCTTCGGCATGAGCGGCACCGACTCCAAAGCCGGGGGCCCCGACTACCTGCCGCTCCACATGCTAGCGAGGACGGTGGTCGAGAAGTTCTAGAAGCTTTGTTGCGAGACGGTAGTGGATCGTGATACTTTTGCGATTCATGCGATCATAGAGAGGTGATGTGGGTTGGGCGGCTATGATTTTACGTGGGTCGAATACATCTTCTTCCTGGGTCCGCCGCTACTCACGGGAGTGGGAATGTTTCTGGGTGTATTCTTCGGTGTCTTACTGTCTATGAGACGCTGGTCTCCACCAGAGTCTAAGGATCTTGGAAAGACTCCTCTTGAGATCGTGCGTTCGCGCTACGCGCTCGGTGAGATCTCACGCTCCGAATACGAGCGGATGCGCGACGACCTCGGAGCCGAACCGACTTTCGAACCCACAGAGTCACGTACCAACTCATAGGTAACGTCTTTTGAAACAACAAAGCGGGCGCGGCGTTTTCGCCGCACCCGCTCGTTGTCTTAGAGTGTGGAAGCTCTAGCCGATAACCTGCACGTCTACGACATCCACGCCTGCGGCGGTTAGGCCGATAGCTTCAGCGGCACCCTGGGAGAGGTCGATCTGACGTCCCCCAACATACGGTCCCCGGTCGTTGACCGTCACCACCACGGAGTTGCCCCCGTAAGTCACTAGGAGCTGCGTACCGAGTGGATAAGTCAACGAAGCCGCCGTGTAACCGGCGGGATCGAAGGGCACGCCACTGGCCGTCAAACTTCCTGCCAACTCATACCCGTAGTAACTCGACACCAACGGCTCGGCCTTCGCCTCACCCGTCATAGCCGCCAAAGACGCCGCCATAAAACCTGCTACCAATGTCGCTTTGAGAAAAGACTTCATGGAGTCCCCCTCCATCTCGCTTACATAACAACCCCGCGACACTACCCGACATAAGTGATGTTACAAGCTGTAGCATGTTGCTACTTTGTACAAACATTCACGTCTGGGCAACAGAGGTTCGCAGGCGAGGAGTCACATCGTTTTATGTAAGGCGATGGAGTCTTTCGGCGCGGTTCTCGAATTCCGAGAGTTTGCGATTGGCGGAGAGTTGAGCGCCACGAGGCAACGTGCCGCTGTGGGTGAGGTTTATGTAGGCTTCGGTTGCTTGGAGGGCGGCGGTGTGGTTGTGGTGGCGTTCGTGGAGGCTGGCTAGAGCTTCGTAGGGGTGGCTTCCGACGAAATTCTCGGCGACGCTCCTTTCGTAGAGTTGGATCGCGGTTTCCGGGTCTCCAGTCGCGTCGGCGCGAACGGCTGCTTCGTGGCGTTCGACGGCTGCCTCATATCCGTGGAGGGGATCGTCTTCGGTGCCTATGTTGTTGGTCTCCTGCGGAAAGAAGTCCGAAGGTTCAGGGGATTTCGGGGTTTCGCCACCGAATAGTGATCGGAGTTTGTCGAACATCTTTCACGTCCTTGCTTGCGGGTGTTGTGTGGGGGATTATATGTCGTGTTCCCATTCGACTAGAGGAGTTCCATGTCTTTCGCCTTTGATCGCTATCTCAAGATCCGGTCCGCTTACGGCGCGAGCTGGTCGCCGGACGGACGGCGTTTGTCGTTTCTGTCGGATATTACCGGCGTCGCACAGGTTTGGGAAGTGTCGGCGCACGGAGGCTGGCCGGAGCAGCGCACCTTCCACGACGAGCGCGTGATGGGCGCGGAGTATTCATCCACGGCGGAGCGCGTCCTCTACAGCATGGACGCGGGC
Source organism: Rubrobacteraceae bacterium (assembly GCA_041747155.1). GTDB lineage: Bacteria > Actinomycetota > Rubrobacteria > Rubrobacterales > Rubrobacteraceae > JACDDK01. The sequence goes on along the minus strand of JBGTFQ010000077.1, from coordinate 3,230 downwards.
GGCAACGAGCGAGCCGGACTGTTTCTGCTGGATCCAGCGCGGGGCGAGGTGCGGGATCTCACCAAAGACCCCCAGGCTATCCACTACTCCGGCGGTCTCTCGCCGGACGGAGCCCGCGTCGCCTACACCGCCACTCGCCGCAACGGCACGGACTTCGACTTGTACGTGCAAGATATACCGGACGGAGAACCGCGCCTCGTGTGGCAAGTTGAGGGATACCATACCGTCGCAGCCTGGTCTCAGGATGGCACGTTTCTAATAGTCTCTCGCCAACACTCAAACCTCAACAACGACCTGTACCGATTCGACGTTGATGCTGGCGAAGCCACGCTCCTAACATCGCACGTAGGCGACGCCCGGTTCCAGTCCGTCAACGTCAATTCAGATGGCGCGTTGTATCTAGCGACCGATCGGGATGGAGATTTCCTGCGGCTGGCACGGCTGGATGGAGCGACGCTGGAACTCGAATATCTGACTTCCGACGATCGAGACATAGAGAGCGTGCGGCTCTCCAGGAATGGACGTTACCTCGCCGCGAGCCGCAACGTGGATGGCTACTCGGACTTCATGCTCTTCAACGGTCGAGGGCGCCGGATGCCAACGCCCCAGATGCCTGGAGGAATCCTCGGGGGCTTCGAATTCTCGCCGGATTGCACGCAACTGGCTTTCACGCTCACCGCTCCCGAGCGCAACCCGGACATCTGGGTTCTGGACCTTCCCGAAGGTGAACCACGCCGCGTCACACGATCTTCAACCGCTGGCATACCGCCCCAAACCTTTCGGCGTCCAGAGATAGTGCGCTATACGAGCTTCGATGGTCGCGAGATACCGGCGATCTTGCACGAACCCGACACCGAGAACGCGCCGGTCATCATCAACGTCCATGGTGGCCCTGAGAGTCAGGCCCGTCCCGGCTTCGCGCCCGTCACCCAGTATCTCGTAAACCGGGGCTACGCCGTCTTCGCGCCGAACGTCCGGGGCTCCACGGGCTACGGCAAAGCGTACACGCACCTCGACGACGTGGAACTCAGGATGGATTCTGTAAAAGACCTCGCGCACGCCGCGTACTGGCTACGCGAACGCGGCCACGAAAAAGTGGCCGTTATGGGCGGCTCATATGGTGGATTTATGGTTCTCGCCGCGCTTACCGAATACCCGAAGCTCTGGAGCGCGGGCGTGGACATTGTAGGCATCGCCAACATGGTCACGTTCCTAGAAAACACCGGTGCTTATCGTCGAGCGCTGCGCGAGCCCGAGTACGGCTCCCTGGAAAAGAACCGCGCCTTCCTCGAATCCATCAGCCCGATCCACAAGGCAGAAAATATCGTCGCGCCGCTTATGGTGATCCACGGCAAGAACGATCCCCGCGTCCCGGTTGGCGAAGCCGAACAGATAGTGGAGCGCGTAAAGAACAACGGCGGCACTGTGGAATACTTGCTCTACGACGATGAGGGACACGGTCTAGCCAAACTCAAAAACCGCCTAGACGCTTATCCCAAGATAGCCGCTTTCCTCGACGAGCATCTACACTCTTCAACATAAGCGAGCAACAACGACGAGGCTCTGACAACTAAGCACATAAGGACGGGATCGTGATGGTTTCGTACTGCGGTCCCGTCGTCACCACCCTACGTGGCAAAGAAGGATCGACTTTTACTCGCCGGGTCGAAGCTCTCGAAGATCGGGAGGCGCAACTCTCGATGGCGTGCGTCGCAGGCAATTTTAAGCGAGGCAACGAGCGCCGGTTGTAGGGTCGGTCTTTGGATAAGATCATCTTTAACTCGGAATTTACGGTCGCGTAACACAACCCTTGTTGATTGTTGATATATCTGCGCCTTGATGACTGCCAACGATAGAAAGGAAGTTAGTTGAGTATTCAGGGTAGTTCGGATCGGCGTGTTAGTCGTCGGGATTTTATTGGTATTGGTGGGATGACGGCGGCGGGGCTGGCCTTTGGTGGCGGACTCGCAGTTCTTGGGGCTCGGACGGCGGAGGGACAACCGGCGGAGCGAACCGAGGGATATGGACCGTTGATCCCGATGGGGGATCTCGCCCTACCGGCGGGCTTCTCGTACAAGATCATCTCCCGCCAAGGTGACCCGATGAGCGATGGTAACCCAACGCCGGGCATCTTTGACGGAATGGGTGCTTTCCGAGGCGAGAAGGGCAGCACCGTGCTTATCAGAAACCACGAGAACCGGCGGCGTCCGGGGGAGATCCCGGTGGTAGTGCCGCAGGATAAGCGCTACGACCAAGATCCGACCTACAACGCTGGCAACACCAAGCTCGTCGTGGACCGCGACATGAACGTGGTCGAGAGCTTCGCCATCCTTGGTGGCACGGATACCAACTGCGCCGGTGGCGAGACGCCTTACGGAACTTGGATCACCTGCGAAGAAACCGTCAATCGCTCGGCTACCGGCACCCCGCACGGCTACATCTTCGAGATCGACGCCTCCGCCGATGGCCCCGTTGAAGCCGTCCCCGTACTTGCCGCCGGACGTTTCGTCCACGAAGCCGTAGCTTTCTTGGATGGCATTCTCTACGAGACCGAAGATCGCCGCGATGACTCGTTCTTCTACCGCTACCTCCCCGAAGGTGACGAGAAGCCGAGCAAGGATGACCGGCGCCCGCGCAGCCTCGCGGAGACCGACGGCGTTTTGCAGGCACTCAAGATCAAGGGCGTCGACAACGCTGTAATGGACACCTTCCCCGTGGTCGGTAAGCCCTACAAGGTCGAATGGGTCACTATCGACGAGCCGAATCCTCAGGACGATACTGACCGCACGCCGCTGTCCGTGGGTGAGCAGGCGAAGGCCAAGGGTGCGGCCATCTTCGACCGTGAGGAAGGCATCTGGGATGGCAACGGCAAGATCTACTTCGATTGCACCGAGGGCGGCGAGGCGGATCTCGGTCAGGTCTACGAGTTCGATCCCAAACGCCAAACTCTCACGCTCATCTACGAATCCACGGACCGGACGGAACTGGAGAACCCGGACAATGTCGTGATCGTACCCAAAACTGGCGATATCTTTCTGCAAGAGGATAGCCCCGGTGGACAGTTCGTGCGCGGACTAACGCCGCAAGGTGAGATCTACGACTTCGCCCAGACCATCACCAACGACACCGAGTTCTGTGGCGGCTGCTTCTCACCGGACGGCAAGGTCTTCTTCGTCAACCAGCAGGGCGAGCGCGGCGGTCCCGTCGAGGGGCCTCCCGGCGGCCAGGCG
>JBGTFQ010000076.1:0-19209 GCA_041747155.1 Rubrobacteraceae bacterium | reverse complement strand
CCAACCCCGCCGAGCTCACTCGTGGCGTTGCGGTTGAAGTCCGCCGCCAGCACATACCACGAGAAAGCTGTCGCCACCACGATATCGAACGCTACCGCCGCAGTTATCCCGTTGCGTGACTCCACCGGCATGTTGAGCAGGCTGCCTATCTGAAATTCCGAGAATAGCTTGTAGAACACGATGGCTGACAGCAGAACCATCCCTGTCGCTACTAACGCTTCCATGCGCTCGATACCCACGTGACCCCGCAGCACTATCAGAACCACGATGACCTCGCACAATATCGTGAACAAGGGCAGGTTGGAGTAGCCAAAGGTCTTCTCGATGGCGTAGTTCATGCTCATACCCGCCAGAAGCGCCTGCACCCAGCTCCAGCCGATCAGAACAATCATGTTCACCGCTGAAGGCAGGTTGCTCCCCCGAACGCCAAAAGCTCCTCGGGATAACACCATCGTCGGAAGCCCTGTTCGCGTACCCATCACACCCACTAATGCCAACCCCACACCACCGAGCAGGGAGCCAAAAAGTACGATGCCCATCGCCTGAAGATAGGGAAGATCCGGAACCAACAACATCCCCGTGAGGATAGTGGTCACCACCACGTTCGCTCCAAGCCACATCGCCGTGGTCTTACCAAAAGTCATTGTCCGATGTTGCTGTGGTGACCCATCTATGCTGTCGTTGCCAAACTTGTCAACAAGTCTACGCCACATCCATCTCTCCCTTCTCCAATCGAATAACGAGAACTGTACACATCCTGTAACCTTGAGTCAATACTGTAAGTGTGTGAGGTATGTGGATCTACGGCCCGCTGTATAGATATCGACAGGAGAACTTAGCCAACTGTACAGAGATGAGCTTGGGGAAAGGTAGAGCTTAATGGATGCTGCGAGATTCCTCGGTTTGGCTGAGAGTTATCCTCAGTCGGTTTTCATGGGATTGTGATACCCACTGCGAGGGTGTTGTTAGCGGGAGGCGGCGATCTTCCTAACGATCACGGACGCTATGAAGTACGCTCCCGTTCTCGTGGCACCTTTCAGTACGGATTCGGCTATATCGTCTTTGATGCCCCGGCGTTCGGGGATTTTCTCGCCAATGAAACTGGTTAGTGGCTGGGCGAGCGCTTGGGATAGCACTAGCGAGATCACCCGCATCAGCATCCTCTGTGTCCTGTCGTCCATTGTGAACCTCCGTTCAGATGCGGTTGGCGGTTGGCCGGGTTACAGATCTCGCTTCTGCCGGACCCAGTCCATGCCGGGTACGGTGATGGCGTAGGAGTCCATCGCTTCGTTGGGGTTTTCGGTTTCTTCCTGCTCGATGGGCTCCAGATATCCACCGTTGAGCAGGTATCGCAGTGCGACTTCGGGTTCGGTGGAGGAATGCTCTATGTCCGCCCGTGCTACTGCCGCTTGCTTCGCTATCGGGGTTTTTAGTCTACCTTCCGCTAGGTCGTGGTACGCCTCCAAAAGTTGTAACGACATCTCTTCCACACCGCTAGTAGCCATGAACCATCCTCTCTTCGCTTGTACGCAACTCTACCTACCCGCAGAGGAGCCTGTCAACGCACCGGCGGCGTGGAAAGTTGGGCAGTCTAACCCAAATTCGTCATGACGTGCTTTATGCGCGTGTAATCTTCGAGGCCGTACATCGAGAGGTCTTTGCCGTGGCCGGAGTGTTTGAAGCCGCCGTGCGGCATCTCGGCGACGAGCGGGATGTGAGTGTTGATCCAAACGCACCCGAAATCCAACCGACGACTCACCCGCATCGCCCGGCCATGATCCTTCGTGAACACGCTGGACGCAAGCCCGTACTTCACACCATTAGCCCAACGTACCGCTTCGTCTTCATCCGAGAAGCTCTGCACCGTGATGACGGGTCCGAAGACTTCGTTTTGGGAAGCTTCGTCGTCTTGGCGCATGCCGCTGACGACGGTGGGGGCGTAGAAGAAGCCCGAGCCGTTTCCGGCGCGTTCGCCGCCGGTGGTGACGCTCGCGTGGTCCGGTAGGCGGTCGATCATGCCAGAGACGTGATCCAACTGGTTAGCATTGTTGAGCGGTCCATACAGCACGTCCTCATCATCCGGCGCTCCGGTCTTTGTAGCCTTCGCCTGCTCAGTAAGCAGCGCGACGAAATCGTCGTGGATGCCGGGGGCGGCGAGCACTCGCGTCGCGGCGGTACAGTCCTGACCAGCGTTGAAGTATCCGGCAATGGCGATTGCCTCGGCGGCGGCTTCGAGGTCGGCGTCGTCGAAGACTATGACCGGAGCCTTGCCGCCGAGTTCGAGGTGCGTGCGCTTGAGGTCGTGGGCGGCGGCTTCGGCGACTTGCATCCCCGCCCGGACGGAGCCTGTGATGGAGACCATCTGCGGCGTTGGATGCTGCACTAGGGTGCGGCCCGTTTCGCGGTCGCCGCAGACCACGTTAAAGACGCCTTCCGGTAAGAATTCCGAGGCGATCTCGGCTAGCAGCACCGTCGAGATCGGGGTGGTGTCCGAGGGTTTTACGACCACGGTGTTGCCAGCGGCGATGGCGGGGGCGAATTTCCAGGTAGCCATCATCATCGGGTAGTTCCAGGGTGTTACCTGGCCGATAACACCGACCGGCTCGCGGCGGACGAACGAGGTGTAGCCTTCGAGATACTCTCCGGCGGACTTGCCCTCCAGGACGCGGGCTGCACCAGCGAAAAACCGGATCTGGTCGACCATCGCCGGGATCTCTTCTTCCATCGTCATGCCGAGAGGTTTGCCCGTGTTCTCGGATTCGGCGGCCACGATCTCTTCGGACCGCTCTTCTATAGCGTCTGCGAGTTTGAGCAACGCCAACTGCCGCTCCGAAGGCGTGGTGTCGCGCCAGGTCTCGAAGGCTTTCTCGGCGGAGGAGAAAGCCCGGTCCACGTCCTCCGCGCTCGAAGCGGGTGCTTGAGCGAAGACTTCGCCGGTCACGGGGCTTACGAGATCGTAGGTGCGGCCATCAGCCGGGTCCACTTTCTCTCCCGCGATAAAGTTCTGTAGCTTCTGCGTCTTTGTTTCCATGAGCGTTCCTTTCTCTGGTTTTGTTACAGGGTACTGCTGGACTGAGTCATTGGGCTTGCGGCCTTCGCTAATATTTGCATCGGGCTACGGCTTCACTCAGGCGGCTCTTCGCGTTGTCTTTGAGGACCGGGCCGTGGCAAAGAATGGCGGTAGCGAAATCCTCGGAGAGCAGCTTCGTGGCGGATCGCTTCGCCTGAGCCGGATCGTTGCAGAATGCTTTCTGGACACCGACCCGGAGCTTGCGCGGCATACACCCGAAAGCGTCGGCGGTGAACAGCAAGCCGTCCGAGTCACGGAGCAGGGAGACGTGCCCGATGGAGTGTCCGGGAGTGGAGATCAGACGAAATCCCGAGACGATATCGCCTTCTTGAAGTATCTTCGCAACCGGAACTCCTGGCGGCTCGGCGTTGCGGGCCATGTAACGAATCACTCGGTTACTCTGCGGGTCGAAGCCGCGCTCGCCCGAGATGACTTTCGATTCGTGATCCGTCGCCCCAACTTCCGCGTGCGGCGCCCACTCCAAAATACCCTTCAGCCCACCAACGTGATCATCGTGCTGGTGGGTGATGAGTATGCGTTTCAGATCCTCCGGCCCCGCACCGAGCGAAACAAGAGCGTCTTTTATACGCTGCACGCTGCTCGCGATGCCAGTATCCACGAGCGTCCAGCCATCGTCGTTCTCCAAGAGCAGCACGGAGATCGCGTTCTTCAGACCGACGGCATCTACCCGATGGACCCCCGGTGCTACGAGTTCCGGTGTCGTGTCACTCGCCACGCTACATCACCTCTCCTGCGTCATCGCCATACGGATACCACCAGTCTTTCTTCTCGACCTTTGGGTCTATATGGACGTGCTTGGATTCCTGAAAGGCTTCAAGACCTTCGCGGCCCAACTCGCGACCTATGCCGCTGCCCTTCTGGCCGCCGAACGGGGCGGCGTCGTTGTCGGTGAGGGGGTCGTTGATCCAGACCGTCCCAGCCCGCAACTCTCTCATGCACTTGAGCATCTTCTCGAAGTCCCGTGTATAAACATTCGCCCCGAGACCGTACGGTACGGAGTTGGCTTGCTGGATCGCCTCGTCCAAACTATCCACTTCGACTATCGGCAGAACCGGCCCAAAGGTCTCGTCCCGCATCACGGTCATGGATGACGTAACGCTGGTCAATACCGTTGGCTTGTAGAAGAAACCTTGCTGTCCGTGACGCTCGCCGCCGGTTACGAGTTTCGCGCCATTGTCCAGCGCGTGGCTGATGTGAGCCTCGACTTTCTCGCGGCCTTGAGCGTTTATCATTGGGCCGATGTCCGTGGCTTTTTCCATTGGATCGCCGATGTTGAGCGTTTCTACGAACTCACGGGATGCTTCTATAAAGTCTTTCGCTACCCGCTTCTCTACATAGAAGCGTTCGGGGGAGGTGCAGACCTGTCCGGCGTTGAGGCACGCGGACCAGACGGCTCCTTGAGCGGCGACTTCAACGTCCACGTCGTCGCAGATGATGAATGGGTCTTTCCCTCCGAGTTCGAGGTTCGCCCGGATCAGGCGTTCAGCCGCCGCCACTCCGACCTTTCGTCCTGTATTTTGACTGCCGGTGAACGCGATCATATCCACGCCGGGATGCCGCACGAGCTTGTCCCCGACGTCGCCCGCGCCGTACACGATTTGCAGGAGTCCTTCGGGCAGCCCTTCCATAAGCTCGGCCATGCGGCGGGTCGCGAGCGGGGTCTCTTCGGAAGGTTTGAGGATAACGGCGTTACCGGCGGCGAGGGCCGGAGCGACTTTCCAGACCGCGAGGAGGAGTGGGTAGTTCCAGGGGACTATGCAGGCAACGGTGCCGATGGGTTCCTTTACGACCATCGCCAACTGGTGCGGTTCGATGGGGGCGGGAAGGTAGCCTATGGAGTCGCGGGCGATCTCGCCGTAGTAATCGAAGCAAGCCGCCGACCATTCCACTTCGTCGGAGTTCTCTATATAAGGTTTGCCGCCTTCGAGCGTCATGGTCTCGGCCAGTTCCTGTTGGTGGTCCATCAGACGACGTGAGATCTCGTGAAATATACCGGCGCGATCCAAACCCGCGTAACCACGCCACTCCTCGAACCCTCTCCGGGAACGCTCGGTAACGACATCCAACTCCGCTTCAGTGGTGCAGGGGATATCTTCGATACGCTCTTCCGTGGCCGGGTTGAAGACGTTCAGGCTAGTACTCTGCGGCATTCTTACGAATCCTCCTTACGCATAAAGATCCGGCTGCCACCGAAGATGAAGATCATGGTGGAGATCAGGATAACCGTCGAAAGCGCGTTGATGACCGGGCTGACGCCGAATTTGATCATAGAATATATCTTGAGCGGCAGCGTGCTCGATCCGACCCCGCTCACAAAGAACGTGATAACGAAATCGTCGAACGAGAGCGTGAAGGCGAGCAAAGCTCCAGCCATAACACCGGGCAGAATCAGCGGCAGCGTGACGCGCAGGAAAGTGTTCACCGGCGTCGCTCCGAGGTCTTGAGCGGCTTCTTCGATGGAGCGATCCATCCCCGAGAGCCGCGCTCGCACCACGATGGTCACAAACGAGATGTTGAACGCGACGTGGGCGATGATGATCGTCGTGATCCCGAGCGGAAAACTCGCCGCCACAAAGAAGACCAACAAGCTCACCCCGACCACGATCTCCGGCATCACCGTCGCGGCGTAGATGGTGGTATCCGCGAATCCCTTCCCCTGAAAGTCGTAGCGAGTAAGAGCGAGTGCCGTGAACGTCCCGATAGCTGTAGCGATAGCCGTCGAGACGATACCCACGGTAAGCGAGTTGTAGAAAGCATTGAGAATGGACTGATCCCGCAAAAGTTCCCCGTACCACTTGGTCGAGAACCCGGTCCACACCTGGGTGCTGCGCGTCGAGTTGAACGAGAAGACCATGAGGACTAGGATCGGAGCGTAGAGAAACAGATAGACGAAACCGGCGAATAGGAACAACGCCCGGTCGGAGACGCGGCTCATTCCTTTTTGAACGGGGCTGGACTTCGCGGCCATGCTACATCCCCTCCAGTTTATCCGTGCCGACTTTTCGGACGTAGTACATGATCGCCCCGATAAGCAGCACCGCCAAGATGATCGAGAGCGCACTCCCAAAAGCCCAGTCCCGAGCCTGCAAGAACTGCTGCTGTATAAGGTTTCCAACCATCACCGTGCGCGAGCCACCGAGCAGATTTGGTACGACGAACTCTCCCGCCGACGGGATAAAGACGAGGATGCTGCCCGCTATAACGCCGGGCATACTAAGAGGGAACGTGACCTTCCAAAACGCTTGCCAGCGGCTCGCCCCGAGGTCTTGGGCCGCTTCTTTGAGCCGCACGTCGAATTTCTCCAGCGAGGCGTAGAGCGGCAGTATCATGAACGGCAGGTACGAGTACACGAGGCCCATAGTTACCGCTTGCGGCGTGTAGATCAGATTTATAGGACCGTCCGTTATGTTCAGGAATTGCAGCGTCCGGTTGGCGAGTCCGTTTCCGCCGAGGATGACGACCCAGGCGTAGGCCCGGACCAGCAGGCTCGTCCAGAACGGGATCATGACCATTAAGATGAGCGCGTTGCGCCAGCGGCGGCCCTTGAACGCTATAAAGTACGCCAAAGGGTAGCCGAGCAGCAGGCACAGCAGCGTATTGACTGTCGCTATGACAAGCGTGCGACCGACTATTTCGAGGTATAGGGGATCGAAGACCTTCAGGTAGTTACCGGGATTGAAGCCTAGCGTGATCCCACCATATACGCCGCTCGTCCCGAACGAATACGCCAGTATGAGCAGCAGCGGGATGAGAAAGAAGATCCCCAACCACACACCCGCCGGAGCGAGCAAGCCTGCGAGGCCCGCGCTCCATCCGCGTCCTTTGCGGCTCTCCACGCTAGCCGCTCTTTACCTCGGTGAAGATACGTTCGTAGTCGCGGGTGGCCTCGCCTACGTCCTCGATCACCTGCAACCTATCAAAGACCTCCGCCGATGGATTCCACTCCGGTATGTCGTTCAGCTCCTTGTCTATCATTGGAATGGCGGCTTCGTTCGGAGTGCCGTAGTAAGTGTAGTTGGTCAGCTCCGCCCCAGCGTTCTTGCTGAGTATGTAGTTGATGAATTCGTGCGCGAGATCCGGGTTCTCCACACTCTTCGGGATGCACATGTTGTCCGTCCAGCGCGTCGCGGCGGGTTGAGGGATGGCGTATTCCAGGTCTTCGTTCTCAAGGGCCGTCAGGATACCTTCGCCGGAGAACACGTGTCCGATAGCCACGTCGCCCTTCGCCACTAGCTCCGATATCTCGGTTGAGTCGAAATAGCCGCGCACGAGCGGTTTCTGATCTACGAGATCCTGCTTCGCCTCTTGCAATTCTTTCTCGTTGGTGGAGTTTATGGAGTAGCCGCGACGCATCAGGGCGGCCCCGAGGGTCTCGCGCACATCGTTTATCATGGCGATCTTGCCCTTGTTCTTCGGGTCGAATATTACGTCCCAGTTCTCGACCTTATCTACCTCTTTTGTGTTGTACAGGATGCCGGTGGTTCCCCACTGGTATGGGACGCTGTATTCGTTTTTGGGATCGTAGGAGAGACCTTTGAAATCCGCGCCTACGTTCTTGAAGTTGGAGAGCTTGGACATGTCGAGCTTCTGGATCACATCGCTCTTCGCCATGATGGCGACCATGTAATCGGACGGAACGATCACGTCGTAGCCGGCCCCGCCTCCCTGAAGCTTGGCGAGCAACTCCTCGTTGGAGGAGTAGAAGTCCTGCGTGACTTTTACTCCCGCATCTTTCTCGAAGCCGGGCAACGTTCCTTCTGCCACGTAGTCTGACCAGTTGTAGAGGTTGAGCTCTTTTTTATCTCCTCCACCTCCACCGCCGCCCGAGGCAGTCGTGTTTGGCTGACATGCTGAAAGTATCGTCAGCGTGGAGCCAGCTACACCGGCGGCTCCCGCCATTTTCAGGAATCTCCCGCGCGATATCCTTGTCTTTCCCACCTTTAGCCTCCGATCACTAGACAGTTGCTTGCGTCCCAACTTACCGACACTTCCTCACCAACCCGATAGCCTGCCGCGTCGTGGGCGTTCTGCTGATACAGAATGAGCTTGCCCCCGCCGGACATCTCGGTGATGTACTGCGTGCTAACTCCCAGATAAACGACCTGCCGGATGCGTACCTCAGAGACGTTGTCGCCCTCGGTCCCGAAACGGACTTTCTCTGGCCTAACCGCCGCGTGTGCTTCGTCCCCGATCTCCACGCTGGAATCCTCGCGAACCGTGGCTTCAACGGTCGTGCCATCTTCGGCCCGCAGAGTTGCTCGTTCGTCGGTCATGGCTTCGACGGTTCCAGAGAATACGTTCGTCTGGCCGATAAAGTTAGCTACGAAGCGGTTTGTGGGAAGTTCGTAGAGTGTGGCGGGGTCGGCGATCTGCTGTACCTTGCCGCCGTCCATTACGGCGATGCGGTCGCTCATCGTCAGGGCTTCCTCCTGGTCGTGGGTGACGTAGATGAACGTGATCCCGACCTCTTCTTGCAGCGTCCGAAGCTCTAGCTGCAACTCTTTGCGCAGCTTTAAGTCCAAAGCCCCAAGTGGCTCGTCCAGCAACAACACCTTCGGACGATTTACGAGCGCCCGCGCGAGCGCGACCCGCTGTTGCTGACCGCCGGAAAGCATCCCCGGCTTGCGCTTCTCGAAACCTTCGAGCTGCACCATCGAGCAGGCTTCCTCCACCCGATGCTTTACTTCGGCCTTATCCACCTTTGAGCGCCGCAGCCCGAAGGCTACGTTGTCGAAGACATCGAGGTGGGGGAAGATGGCGTAGGATTGGAAAACGGTGTTTACCGGGCGGCGGTATGGTGGGACTCCCTGGACGGGTTCGCCGGAGACCGAGATGGTGCCGGAAGTAGGTTCTTCGAAACCCGCGATCATGCGCAAAGTCGTAGTCTTGCCGCACCCTGAAGGCCCGAGCAGCGAGAAGAACTCGCCCTCGTAGATATCCAGGTCCAGGTCATCCACCGCTACGAACTCCCCGAAATGCTTGTTGATGCCCGAAAGCCTGACGGCTACTCCGCGTTCGTCCGCCGGTGCTGTATGGGGACGGTCCTGGATCCTCTTGTCTTCCACTCCAACCTCCTACAGATCTTCTGACATCATCTAGGTCATTCCCGCGCTCGCTGGACTCAGAGCTGAGATAACATTCCCAGCCGCAAGCTGACCGCCCTTTACCGCACTATTCATGAAGCTCGGCGCGACCGAGATCGCCTCCGCTCCCGCCAGATGTACGCTGCCGAACGAACCGCCCATAGCTTCGCCAAAGGACTCAAGTTCTCCGGGAGCCACGATCATGTAGCTCCCCCGAGTCCAATAATCATGCGCCCAAACGTGCTCCAAAACCTGCGTCGGCTCCGGCACGTCGTGCAGCGTCCTCAACAGCTCCACCGCCCGACGCTTGCGCTCCTCGGTCGTAAAACCAAGTTCCGCGAGCAACGGACTACCAGCGGCGAACGAAACTATGCCTCTGGATTCTTGCGTCGAGCGAGTATCTTGCGCCGCACTAAGGTATCCGAGCGGCGTGTCGGTAACGGTGAAATGAGTGGCATCGAGAGGTGCGTCAAAGATAAAAGCCATCTTACGCACTACGCCGTAGGTGGAAGTCGAGATCATACGCCGGAACATCGGTGGCGGTTCGGGGTCGAATCGTATAGTCGGATAACAAGTAAACGGAATCGCGAGAATGATGCGACTCGCCGTAGCAAATTTCATCCCATCTTCCGTCATCCAACGTATCTCGGCACCGTCGGCGCTCTGACGGATCTCCGTAACCGGCGAGGAGTATTCGATGTGGTTTTCCAGCTCTCTCGCGAGTGCTTGCGCTACGGAGCCTGCGCCGCCACGGACGCGGTATTCGTTACCCTTTCCGGGGCCGCCGCGGGTAGCAAGCTTGATCGCATACGAGTACATTGACATCTTATCGGGCGGCACAGTCGAACCACACGTCGAGATAAGCGTCTCCACAACGTGAATCCCTTGCTCGCTCATACGGGCTTCCCGCAACCACCGCTCGACGCTTACGTCATCGGATGGGACATCTCGCCAGTAAGTCTCCGGGTCCGCGTCTGTGGAGATATCGACCAGGATGTTCTCGAAGTTCTTGTAGATTTCCGCGTCGTGCTCGGAGAATGGCATCTTGGTGGAGATTTCGCCACTTACAAACCAGCGAGCGTTCTCTTTGCGGCGTTCGTAGGGGTAAATCTCGACTCCAAGTTCCTCCATGAGACCGCGGATCTCGACGTGCGCCTCATCGACCCATTCGCCACCGAGATCCACCGTGACATCCCCGGCTTCCGTCACCCACGTGCGGCCTCCGGGACGGTCACGAGCCTCCAGCACCCGCACGTCTAGCCCGGCGTTTACTAGCTCGCGGGCGGCTGTCAGACCCGAGAGGCCCGCTCCGACCACGATAACGTCGGAGCTTCCAGTCCCGGCCATATCTAGCTCCGGTATCCCAGTTCTTTTTCGAGCTCCGTGATAGCGTCGTCCGTGATCTCGGCTATCTTCGATATCGTCTCTGCGTCCGAGATCAAGGCCGGTGAGAACTGTATGACCGGCTCATCCTTGTCGTCGCACCGGCAGATCAGCCCGTTCTCCAACAACCTCCGCGACAGTACGCCCCGGAAATACTGCTGGTACTCGTCTTCGGTGAGCGGCGTGCCGTTTGCCCGCTCCGGGTTGATCTCGACCGCCCAGAAGAATCCCATCCCCCGAACTTCCTTGACTATCGGGTGATCCGCCGCCACTCGCTTCAGCTCGCTCTCGAAGTGACCTTCTAGGTTGCGGACGTTCTGCAAAAGGTTCTCGCGTTCGATAATGTTTATGTTCTCCAGCGCGACCGCCGCCGCGACCGGATGCCCGCCGAAGGTCGAGCCGTGAGCGAACATCGGGGCGTTCCCGCGCAGCGTGTCGGAGATCTTATCGTTCACCACCACACCGCCCATCGGCATATATCCGCTGGTCACGCCTTTGGCGAACGTGGTCATGTCCGGCACCACGTCGAAACGCTCGATACCGAACCACTCTCCGAGACGTCCAAAAGCGCAGATCACCGCGTCAGAGACCAGCAACACACCATGTTTGTCGCAGATCTCACGCACCCGCGTCCAATACTCCGGCGGCGGCACGAGACATCCACCAGCGTTCTGCACCGGCTCCAGTATCACCGCCGCGACGGTCTCGGGCGAGGCGAATTCTATGGCTTCTTCGATAGCGTCCGCGGCACCCTCGGGATCTTGTTGCGTGTTTGCTACGTGCATGAATCCCGCCGGTAGCGGCTCGAACGGAGCCTTGAAGGTCGGGAGACCCGTGACCGACAACGCGCCCATCGTGGTGCCGTGGTAGGCGATCTTGCGCGAGATGAACTTGTATCGTTCGGCTTCGCCATTCGCCTTGTGATACTGCCGGGCGAGCTTGATGACCGACTCGACGGCCTCCGAACCGGACGACACGAAGAACGTGGAGTTGAGATCCCCCGGTGCGATCTCGGCTATCTTGGCCGCAAGCTCCAAACTCCTCGGATGCTGAAAGCTCCAGTTGGGGAAGAACCCAAGCTCTTTCATCTGCGTCGCCGCTGCTTCGGCAAGCTCCGAGCGCCCGTGTCCAACCTGTGTAGTGAACAGCCCGGCCAGACCGTCCAGGTACCGATTGCCTTTATCGTCGGTTACATGGCATCCATCGCCCGAGACGATCACCGGCAGCTTCGACCAATCCTCGCCATACGGTGTGAAGTGCAACATCAGGTTGTCCACACCAGCCAAAGATGTCCGATCCCCGGTCTCTCCAAGACCCCGCATTACATCCATACTGACTCCTTTTCCTGATAGTGCCGAAAAGCACTTTGCTCTTCACGAATGCTACATGGTTACTGTAACGCGGTCAAGTTGCAGGAATTGTACGTGTGATGTTTGCCTTTGAACATGTACCGATGGCCGATTTTTCGCGGGTTGATTTTGTACGGCGGGCCATGGTGATCTTGGTTCAAACATCGGTGAGCGCATTTTCAAAGAAGTCCGCCAGACGCGAATAGAGGGTTCGAAGGTTTTGCGGACGGGCGATGCCGTGGCCTTCGTCCTCGAAAGCGAGTAGTTCGTAGGGAATATCGTGGTTCTTTAGAGCTTTCTCGACGGCGCGGACGTTTTCGGGTGTGACGTTTGGGTCTTTTTGGCCCTGGACGACGAGAAGCTTGCCGTGGATGTTCGCCACGGAGTTTACGGGGGATCGCTCATGGTAGCGGACGGGGATTTCGTCGGGGGTGCCGCCCATCATCTCTTCTGAGTAGGGACGAAGGTCTGGGCGGGTGGTGTGGTAATCGACGACGAGGTCGGTCATGCCGCAGATTGGAGCGGAGGCGGCGACTACGGAGACGGGCCAGTGCGTTATTGCCCACCACGCCGAGTATCCGCCGTAAGAAGTCCCGGTTATGCCGACCTTTCCAGGTTTCGAGGTACCAGATTCTATTAGGGCTTGGATCCCCGCCCGTATATCCTCCTGTTCTCGCCCGCCCCAGCCATCTTCCTTGATGGATTCCTGGAACGCTAACCCGAAGCCGGTACTCCCCCGGTAATTGGGTGTCAACACATGAAACCCGCGAGAAACAAGATACTGGATCTGAGCATTAAAGCGATCCTCGGCGTGGCTGGTCGGGCCGCCGTGAACGAGTACGACCGTCCCAACAGACTCCACCGGCGCACGATACAGCCAGCCCTGTATCTCCGTACCGTCCACGGAGGTCCAACAGAAGTCTTCCGCTGGAGTGAGGTCATCTGCGCTCACGGTTGTTAGTTCCGGGAGTCCGGTGATGCTCGTCGGTTCTGAGATGGGATGCCAGCGCACGAGATCCACTGGATGCCGGGCATCGTAACGAAGGACAACCCACCCACCACCCTCGATAGGCGAAAGCGGCACCAGGTTCCCGTCAGTCTTTGGCAGGCGACTCTCTTCGTCATTCTCAGCATCCAGTAGCGAGGCCCGCACCCCTGCGGAGATTATCTCCACCGCGACCACGGGGCCACCATTGGGCGGCGCGAAAGCGTATTCCACGTCGCGCTCCGGGTCATCGAGAAGCCAGCGCACTTCTCCGCTCTCCCACACGCCGATTCGGCGGTGGGTCTCGGTTTCGGCCACTAACAGGATGCGCTTCCCATCCGGGAACCACGAAGCGGAGACTTTCTTTCGGGGTCCGAAGTTCAATATTTCACGGTCTTCGCGGCCCTCGATATCCACTAGCCAGACCTGGCGTCCCTCTGGATGCTCGTCGCTGCGATGGTAGAGCACGCGGTCGCCGGTAGGGCTCAGTTGCGGTTCCACGAAGGTGCTACGCTCGGGGCGGGCGAGGACGGCGCGCTCGTTAGTTTCGAGGTCGCGGCGTTGGACCAGGTGGCCTCGATCTCCTCTCCGATCTCGAAATCGAAATTGGCTCCATACACCAGCCACCTCCCATTAGGATGTAACTGCCCACCCTGCGAAAAGTAATCCGGTGCTTCTTCCGTCAAAGGTTCCATCACACCCGGCGTATCTAATCGCACCCGGAATAGTCGCACTCGCTCATCCCCGTCGTGATCTTCCTCAACCACGATCGATTCACCATCCGGCGCCCATGAGACCACAAAGGTGTCGTCCGGCGTATCCGTCAGACGAACCGGAGCAATCGAGCCGTCGACCGGAGCGGCGAACACGTCCGCCGCTGGCCCGACCCGCGACAGGCTCCACGCTACCCAGGCGCCGTCGGTTGAGACGGCGGGGGCTGCGAGGGCCGGTACTGAGAGAAGGGCTTCGAGGCGTGAGTCGGTTGTCATCCAGAGATCCTAAAAAGTCGGAGGGGTGTTGACGTAGATCGCCTCGACGGGTTCGTCACCGGCGGACCAACGGTGGGGGGTGGTGGATGAGAAGTAGAGAGTGTCGCCGGGAGTTAGGGCGTGGTTCTCCTGGTCTTTGAGTTCGACGTAGAGCGTACCGGAGATAACGTAGATAAACTCTTCTCCGCTGTGGGAGTAGAAGCCTTCGCTGCCCGCGCCGGGTGGGACTTTTATGTATGAGGGGTCCATCGCCTTGTCGCCGGAGGACATCTGCTCGAAGCGCACCCCATTGTCCCATTGCATGGCGGGTCGTTCGTTCGTTCGGACTAGCGGATTCGAGTCGTATAGATCCGCGCCGAACAGCTCCCGCATACTCACACCGTAGGTACCAGCCAGCAGCCGCAAAGACGCGATGGATGCTCCCGAGCCACCCCGTTCCAGCGCGGAGATAAACGAGATGGAGAGGCCCGTAGCCTCGGAGACATCCTTTAGCGTCCGGTGGGCTTTGAGGCGTAGTCGGCGGAGTTGTTCGCCGGGCTGGTCTTTGGGCCTTGATGCACCGTTCGTGGAAGGGGAAGTCTTTGCGGCCCCAATCTGCTTTCGTATGGCAGCGAAGTTCAGCCCTTCTACTTTTCTCATCTGCTTGATCTCACGCAGCCGTTCCACGTCCGGCTCCGCATAAACTCGATACCCACGCTCCGTCCGCCGAGGCTGCACCAGACGCTCCCGCTCCCACAACCGCAGCGTCTGAGGCGCGAGACCTATCGACTGCGAAACCTCGCCTATGGAGAACCCAACTGATCCGTGCCTCGTAGCCAATCCAACTCCCGTGATCCGTTACTGGCGTTCTATACTAGTACAACGGAAGCTTATAGTAACTTACTGCCCGGCAACCGAGAGGCTGCTATCCAAAGATTATCTCAACACTTCTTCGCATTGAGGCTACGATGGGCGTGTCCGCTCGTGTCCGCTCTCTTCTTGGTTTTGGTGGTATCTTGTGGGTCTTCGGTGGATCGGGAAGATGGATCGAGTGAGATGAACTCGGATCTCGTATCGGCGGCGGAGCGAGGCGATCTGTCGGCGGTCGAACGTCTGTTGGAGGAAGGAGCGAGCGTGGAGACTCGCGACGATTCCAGACGCACAGCACTAGTCGCGGCGGCCTACGGAAACCATCTTGAGGTGTCGCGGAAGCTGATCGGAGCCGGTGCGGACGTGAACGCCAAGGACGACACCGAACAGAGCGCGTACCTCATATCCACTAGCGAAATCGGCGACGATCCGCGTCTGTTGCACCTGACGCTCGAAAACGGCGCGGACATTGAGAGCCTCGACAGCTACAACGGAACTGGTCTGATACGAGCCGCCGAGCGTGGCTACGCGGAGATCGTAAAGGAACTCCTGAACACGGATACTGACGTGGATCACGTAAACAACCTGGAATGGACGGCCCTGCTCGAAGCCATCATCCTCGGAGGCGGAGGCCCGCAACACACAAAAGTCGTGCGTTTTTTGGTCGACTCCGGCGCGGACGTGAATCTCGCCGACGGTGAGGGCGTGACACCACTCGAACACGCGCAAGAAAGCGAATACAAAGAGATCGTTCAGATCCTGGAGGACGCTGGGGCGAAGTGAAGAACTCTTTCTTCGACCATCTCGGTGTGCTGCGCCTATTCGCCATCCTACTCTGCATCTCGCTGGCCGGGGCCTGCGGCGGCCAGGAATCGAAAGAGACGAGCGACCGCCGAGAAACTCCAACAGACAGCAGTTCCGAGCCCTCGACCGTTCGAGAGAGCAAAGAAGAGACGCGACAATCCACACGTAAGTCTTCGGAGAAGCCCAAACAGATTGAGGCGGACCTCGTTGTCACGGGCGGTACGCTGGTGGACGGCACTGGCTCACGACCGCTAGAGGATGCTTCCGTCGCTGTGAAGGGGGACAGTATCGTGGCCGTCGGGGAGTCCGAAAGCTTGCGGATCTCGGATGACGCGCGAGTTGTGGATGTGGATGGCGGGACCATTTTGCCAGGCTTCGTGAACGCGCACGTTCATAGCCGGTACGTCACTTTAGAGGAGACGCGTGCTTGGACTCGGGATGGAGTGACGACTGTTTTGGATCTCGGCGGAGCTTCGGAAAAGTTGATTGGGCGCAAGCAAGCGACCAGGGAGAGTGGGGATGCGAACTTGCCACGGTTGCTCGTCTCTGGTCCTATGATCACGGTGCCAGGCGGACACCCCATTCCCATCTACGGCCCGGACTATCCGGCGCTCGCCGTGCGGGGACCCGAAGACGCGAAGGCTCAAGTGGAGCGTTTGATCTCCGACGGCGTGGATCACATAAAGATCGCCGTCAGCGGTCGGACGGATACCGGCTGGCCGGAACTCTCGGACGAGGAGATACTAGCAATTACTCAGGCGGCTCACGATGGTAGCGTGCGCGTCAGCGTCCACGCGGACACTGCCTCCGGGCTGCGCCGGGCGGTCGAGAACGGCGTGGACGACGCGGCGCACGCGCCCCGTGACACTATTCCGAACAGTGTGATCCGCGAGATGGTCGAACGCGACGTGACGCTCACCCCGACCATCGACGTCTACCAAAATATCGCCGAAGACAATGGCGAAGCCGCCGACTGGAACGCCACGACTCTGCCGGTGATGTACGACAACCTGCGCCGTTTCGTGAAAGCTGGCGGGACGCTGGCCCTCGGCGATGATTTTGGAAATCCCGGTGTCGAATTGGGGATGCCGATGGATGAGATCGAGCACTGGAAAGCCGCCGGACTTACCCCGATGCAAACGATACTCGCGGCCACCGCGGGCGGTGCTACCGTCAGCGGCTTGCAAGACGAAATTGGCACCCTTCAAGTAGGCAAGACTGCCGACATCCTCATCGTCGAGGGAGACTCACTCGCCGACATCCAAGCTTTGGAGAACGTGGAACTCGTCGTCCACGACGGCGGAATAGTCTCCTCTTCCTAGTCACGGTTTGCCACCGAGGATCCAACTACAATCAGGCGGTTGGCGTATCGTTTCTCAGAGAACGGAGTCTCCAGACGTGACGAAGTCTAAATGCAGGGTCGCCGTGTTTGGAGTACAGATTTGACTTCCTCTGTTTTGCTCTACGTGGTGGAGTTGTTCGGGATTTCCGTCTTCGCTGTCAGCGGTGCTCTGAGCGCGGGACGAAAGAGCATGGACACTTTCGGGGTGATAGTCATTGCGTTCGTGACGGCCACGGGAGGAGGTACGATCCGGGACTTGCTACTAGACCGGCACCCGGTGTTCTGGATCGGGGACCGCATCTACCTGGCGGTCATCCTGGTGGTCGCCCTAGCCACCGTAATCTTCACCCGCTTCCATAGACCGCCGCGCCTCACACTACTCGTCGCCGACGCTTTCGGACTCGGACTGTTCACTATCGTCGGAACCCGCATCGCCGAAGAGGCGGGCGCACCCATTGTCATCGCCATACTCATGGGAGCCATAACGGGCGCGGCGGGGGGAGTTCTGCGCGACCTACTATGCGACGAAATACCCCTGATCCTACGCCGCGATATCTACGCCATTGCCTCTCTTACCGGCGCGACAACCTACATAATCCTCGAACAAGTGGGCCTGCCCCTAGCCGTATCCGCAACCATCGGTGCCGCCACCACGTTCCTACTGCGACTGGCCGCAATCAAATGGAACCTACAAGTACCAGCCTTTATTCTGAATGATGACGACTCCTGAAAACCATCCGAACCGCCTCAAACAGCAAATTACTGTGGGATTGCATGTTTATTGTAAGCTTGATATAAGATACTGTTTGTGACGATCAGCCATTTGGAAAGGGTGGGCTATGGCTACTGTAGTAGGGGTTCCGAAGGAGATCAAAGACCAAGAGGGTCGCGTATCCATGCAGCCGGATGGTGTGACGGAGTTAGTCCATCACGGGCATGAGGTGGTAGTGCAGACTGGGGCGGGGGCTGGCGCGGGGTTCACGGATGAGGAGTATTCGGACCTCGGAGCTCGGATAGTCGGGAGCGCGGAGGAAGTCTTCGAGGCGGCGGATCTCATCGTAAAAGTGAAAGAGCCGATTCCTGAGGAGTACGATCTTTTCCGCGAAGGCCAGCAACTCTTTACCTACTTACACCTCGCTGCTGACAAGGAACTCACCGAATTCCTAATGGAGAAGAAGATTGCCTCCATCGCCTACGAAACCGTCCAAGACCCCGACGGCAGCCTACCGTTACTCACTCCAATGAGCGAGGTCGCCGGACGAATGTCTGTACAGGCCGCCGCGCACCATCTAGAGAGTCCAAATGGTGGAGCTGGATTGTTGCTCGGAGGCGTGCCGGGGACACCGGCGGCGAAGGTCACGATCATCGGCGGCGGAATCTCCGGCACGGAGGCTGCGAAGATAGCCATCGGGATGCGGGCAATCGTGCGGGTGCTGGACATCAACCCCAAGCGGCTCGCGTACCTGTCGGATATCTTCGAGGGGCGCGTGGATCTCGTGATCCCCAACCGGGCACGCACCGCCGCGTACGTAAAGGAGTCCGACGTAGTTATAGGCGCTGTACTGGTAGCTGGAGCGAAGGCGCCCAAGCTCGTGAGCCGCGAGATGATAGCGAGCATGAGGCCCGGCTCCGTGGTCGCTGATATCGCCATCGACCAGGGTGGATGCTTCGAGACCAGTCGTCCGACCACCCACTCAGAACCGACCTACGTGGAGGAGAACGTCGTCCACTACTGTGTCGCAAACATCCCCGGCGCGGTAGCTCGAACGTCGACTCTCGCTCTGACCAGCGTCACGCTACCGTATCTAGTCAAGATAGCGGATAGTGGCGTGCAAAGCGCTGTGGCGGAAGACCCGGTACTGGCGAAAGGACTCTCGACCTTGAACGGGGATCTCGTTAGCGGTCCCGTTGCCGAAGCCCACGGTCTGCCGTACACCGAGCCCACCGTCTCCGCGTGACTCGCTACGAGCCAGCGAACTCCTTCGAGACCCCGCGCTTCTCCGGGGTTCGTACATTCATGCGGCTGCCGAACAATCGGGATCTCGCGAATGCGGATGCCGCCGTTGTAGGTGCTCCGTTCGATACTGGCGCGTCGTTCCGGGCGGGGGCCCGGTTCGGCCCGGAGGGTATTCGCTCGGCCTCGCATCTGTTGCGTCCGTACAATCCTTCGCAGGATGTCGAGATCTTCGAGCATCTCTCGGCCATTGATTATGGTGACGTGACGGTCGTGCCGGGGTTTATCGAGGAGAGCTACGAAGAGATAGAGAAAGGCCTCGCAGAGATACACCGGGCGGGAGTGGTTCCCATAGTGCTTGGGGGCGACCATTCCATCGC
>JBGTFQ010000075.1:0-10982 GCA_041747155.1 Rubrobacteraceae bacterium | reverse complement strand
GGTTCCGTCGGCTTCGATCATCGCGAGGTCCAGACTACGCTGGTCGGTGACATCCATGCCGAGCACGACTTGCGCCAGCTCACCGTCCACGTTGGCTGCGGCGTTCGAGACACCCTTGCCGCCGTAGCGATCCTTGTCTCCATCCCTAAGCTCTACGGCCTCGTTCGCTCCCGTGGACGCACCCGAAGGTACCGAAGCCCGGCCTAGGAATCCGCTCGCCGTAGCGAGCTCCACCTCCACCGTCGGGTTACCACGGGAATCCAAAATCTCTCGTCCATGTACCGCTACAATCTCCGTCATTAGCAGTTTCCTCCCTCGCTGCTCCCAGACTTTTACAGGTTTATCCCCCGTACTCTACGCGCTGAAGCAGCGCACCGCCACTCAATAGGCGCGTTTGGATAATTTTTATGTTCCTGTTATCTACTCGGTCGCCTCGGGCTGCGTCTGCTCCATAGTCTGAGGGGCCGTCATTTCGGGTCCGGTTGGCTCCGGGACCGGGGCATCCGGGTCGTAGCCCTTAAGGTACTTCACGTCGCGCTTCTTCTTCTCATCGTCGACCCACTTCTGGAATTCTTCCGCCTGCTGTTGCTGGGCGAGCTGCGTCTCTATATCCGAGGAGACATCTTTCAGCGGCGTAACCGAAGCTTCTTTCTTTTCGAGAACTTCGATCAGATGAAAGCCGAACTCCGTTTCGACGGGACCGACGATCTCACCCTTGTCCGCTCCGAACATGGCTTTCTCGAACGGCGGCACCGTCTCGCCCTTGCCCATGCAGCCGAGATCTCCCCCGTTCTCCGCACTGCCGGGATCCTGGGAATTCTCCTTTGCGAGCTTCGCGAAATCTCCCCCGTCTTCGAGCTCCTGCTTGACCTCTTCGGCCTTCTTTTTCTGGTCCGGGTTGAAGAGGATGTGCTGAGCGCAACGCTGCTCGGGCGTACCGAACTGAGCCTCATTCTCTTTGTAGTACTTCTCGATCTCGGCTTCGGTAGGCTTGGCATCTCCGACGACTTCAGTCTGGACCTTACGCAACAGGGCGATGTCGTTCTGGCGGATCTGCTTCTCGACATCCTCTTTTAGCTTCTTCTCGGTCAGGTCGTTCTCTTTGAGGGCTGCCTGAAACGCTTCTTCGGGGTCTTGATCCGGCGCTTGCTGCGTCACCGACTGCTTGATGAGTTCCAACTCCTCTTCTACGACCTTGTCCACGTCGGAGTCTGAGGCGGTGATGCCCTCTTCTTCGGCGTAAGCCTTGCCGATCTCGGTAGCTATAAGCTGCGGCATTACTTGCGTGAGTGCTTGCTGAAACTGCGGCGAATCCTCGGGGATCTCCGTCCCGCCAGTCTGCTGCGCGAGAAGCGTTAGCTGCTCGTCCAACTCTTTCTTGCTAACCGCGCCTCCCTCGAAAGTGGCGACCTGCTTTGACTCGGCCTCCTTCTCGCTATTAGGCTGCGCAGGGTCACATCCAACGGCTGCAACCACGAAGATCGCCGCCGCGCACGTCAGAAACATCTTTTTGAGGGGATAAGAGATCAAGAGTAACAATTCCTCGCTATAGGGATCAAGAAAACCGGGCGGGATTATAGCATGGCACCGAAAAACTCGGTCCCTAGCGGGCTTCCTCCAACGTCCGAAGCACTAACTCCGCAAGCTCTAGAGGTTCACGTTCGGAACGCACGCTCACTCGTCCCGTTCGCACCGTTACTACGCCACCCGTCGCTCGGCGCAGCATCGCCGGAGCAGCGGAACTCGCCGTCACTCCAGAGACGGACAACGAGCCGGAACGATAGCTCACCGATGTTGCGCCCGCCGCCCGCGCTAGTATCTTGATCCGCGAGAGGCCGAGCAGGTTGATGGCGGCATCCGGCAACGCCCCGAAACGATCCGTAAGCTCTTCGGCGAGATCATCCACGTCCGTCAGGGTGGTGGTGGAGGAGGCGCGGCGGTAGAGATCCACCCGTTCGATCTCATCCATCACGTACTCGGGCGGTAGGTATGCATCAAGCGGCAACTCGACCACGACCGGACGGCTGATCGTCTTCTCTGGCGGACGTCCCCGGGCTTCTTCCACGGCCTCTTCGAGCAGGCGCAGGTACATCTCGAAACCGACGGCGGCTATATGGCCGGACTGTTCGGCCCCGAGAAGGTTTCCGGCGCCTCGGATCTCCAGATCCCTCATCGCGATGGCGAATCCACTTCCAAGCTCCGTAAAATCCATCAATGCTTCGAGCCGCTGCTGGCTCTCGGTCGTAGCTCCGAGCGGCGCAAACAGATAAGCGTAAGCCTGTTCGGTAGAGCGCCCGATGCGGCCCCGTAGCTGATAGAGCTGCGCGAGGCCCATCGCGTCGGCGCGGTCCACTATCAGGGTGTTGGCTGTCGCCACATCCAGCCCGCTTTCGACTATGGTAGTGGTGACTAGAACGTCGGCCTCGCGGTCCAGAAAAGTCCGCATCGTGTCTTCGAGCGCCCGCTCCGGCATCCGACCGTGCGCCGTCACGAACTTCACGCCCGGCACCAGTTCTCGTAGCCGGGCGGCCACGTCGTCCATGCTCTCTATCCGATTGTGAACAAAGAAGACTTGTCCGTCTCGGGCGACTTCGCGCTCGATGGCTTTTTTGACGAGATCCTCCTCGTAAGGCCCGACGCGGGTCAAGATGGCGCGGCGACCTGTAGGGGCCGTCTCGATCACGCTTATATCCCGCAACGCCGCGAGTCCCATCTGCATCGTCCGGGGAATTGGCGTGGCCGTAAGCGTGAGCACGTCTACCGATGTCTTGAACTCCTTCAGACGCTCCTTGTGCTTCACGCCGAAACGCTGCTCCTCGTCCACGATGATGATACCAAGGTCTTTCGGTGCGATCTCCGCACCAAGCAACGCATGAGTCCCAATGAGAACGTCGATCTCCCCCGCCGCGAAATCTTTTAGGATGCGACGGCGTTCGTTGGGAGTCGAGAATCGGGAGAGGCTCTCAACGCGGACGGCAAATGGAGCGAGGCGTTCGGCGAACGTGCGGTAATGCTGCTGCACAAGGATGGTAGTTGGCGCGAGGAGCATGGCCTGTTTCCCGGCGAGCGCGGACTTGAATGCGGCCCGGACGGCTACCTCAGTCTTGCCGAACCCTACATCGCCGCAGACCAAGCGATCCATGGCATTCGGGCGTTGCATGTCCGCTTTGACAGCGGCTATGGCGTTTGCCTGATCCGGGGTCTCCCGATACGGGAAACTCTCCTCTAACTCGCGCTCCCACTCCCCATCTTCAGGGAATCCGAAGCCCGGAGCCGCGGCCCGCGCCGCGTACAACTGCAACAACTCTCCCGCCAGAGCCTTGACGCGCTTGCGAACCTTGTCGGTAACCGATGCCCAAGTAGAACCGCCGAGTTTGTCCAGGCGCGTACCTTCGCCGCCGACGTACTTGTGAAGAAGCTCCATCTGCTCGTAGGGCACAAAGAGCGTGTCGCCGCCCTTGTATCCGACCTGCATGTAGTCCCGCGTCGACCCGAGGACTTCCTTGGAGACCAGCCCTTCGAAACGTCCGATGCCCTGCGTCGAATGAACTACGAGATCGCCGGTTTTGAGGTCCGCGAATGACGTGAGTGCTCGGCCTGGACGGGCACCTCGGTCCCGCTTCCGCCCAAACAACGTGTCGCGGCGCAGCACAGCCAAGCCAGCCTCTGGATAGGTGAAACCCTCGGAGATCTCACCGGGTACAGCGTACAGTCCGGGCGGTAGGTTCCGGTCCACGAGCGGCGCTTCGTGGGCGGTGCGGTTGATCTCACCAAACGCATAGACCGTGCGCTTGGCCTCCCCCGACGAACCACACGCCACGAACACCGCCAATCCTTCCTCTACAAGCGCGTCGAGCCGTCGGGCCGCTTCCCGGATACTCCCGGCGAAGACCGGCGGTGGCGGCGCGGAGACTCCCTCGCCTTCGTCCGAGGTGAACCGCAGATCCGCAGAGGATTCCTCCGGCTCGTACAACTCCTCGACGAGATCCTCGACCCCTTCCGGCAGCGCTTCGTGGGGTTCTTCGCGCCAGAGAGACGCATTTTCGGGCAGCAAATCCCT
Organism: Rubrobacteraceae bacterium; assembly: GCA_041747155.1. Lineage (GTDB taxonomy): Bacteria > Actinomycetota > Rubrobacteria > Rubrobacterales > Rubrobacteraceae > JACDDK01. The sequence goes on along the minus strand of JBGTFQ010000075.1, from coordinate 6,922 downwards.
CGCCGAGACAAGCGGCACGTCCAAGAGCAACCGATCAAGGCCCGATGTCCGCACGCCACTCCGAGCTTCCTCCGGCACATCGTCTCGACCAGTGGTTAGAGAGGCAAGGTCCGCTTCACGGGCAGCGTAGACGGTAACGCCTTCGAGGTCACGCACGACGCGCTGAGTAGCCAGCGATACGGCCCGGACACTCTCGACTTCATCGCCCCACCACTCCACGCGCACGGGCGAGCGGCGGGTACTTGGAAAGATGTCCACGATGCCGCCGCGCACGGCGTACTCTCCGGGGCGGCTAACGCGGTCCACCCGTTCGTAGCCCGTCGAAGAGAGGCGTTCCAGGCAATCGTCCAGCCCGATCTCGACTCCACCGGCGAGCGAGAGCGGTTCGTGGAGCGGTGTCCGCTCTCTCCACGCCAACGGCCCGGCGACCACGACCCGAGCGTCTTTCAGCGCGTGCAGAGCCCGTTGCCTCTGACCGACTCGCGCCACTGGGGGATCAAAAACGTCCCCGTAGGCCACGCTCCGCGACGGCAGATGCACCACGGACTCATCCGCAAAACATCGCGCATCCCGAGCGTAACGCTCCGCTTCCCCCTCCGAAGAAGCTAGAAACGTCACTGGGCGATTTTCACGGATCGCGAGGTATCCCCGAACACGGCGGGGAGCACGCAAATCTCTCGTTTGAGTTTGACCGAACATTCGGGGATTCTACCCCCACTCCGACGAATACAAAGTGCGTCCATCCACTTTCACAACCCGGTGCGTATATACGGGGGACAGGAAGAAAGCTACAAGAAGGAGAAGGTAATGCTAAGGAGATTCACGTTGGGCTTGTCGGTCTCGCTGACGCTTGTGTTGGCGTTAGTGATGGGCAGCGCCTGGGCGCAAAGTGCGACCCAGACACTGGAACTCACGCCAAGCCGGGATTCTGGTGTCAGCGGTACCGCCACGCTTACGGAGACGAACGACGGAGTGGAAGTAACCCTGGATATGCAGGGTTTACCGAAAGATGGCGCAGAGCACCTCGCGCACATCCACGAGGGTGCGACGTGCGAGGACGATCGGGCCGACAACGGTGGACCGGTCAAGTTTCCGTTGACGAACGTCGTAGCCGAGGGTGACACTGGAACCAGCACCATGACCGTCGACACGAGCTTCGACGAGTTGTTCTCCGGCGATCCGTACTACGTCAACGTCCACGCCGAGCAGAACGACCCCGATGCCGTGCCCCCAGGCGTGGCCTGTGCAGATGTCGCCATGACTTCCGGCGGCGGAAGCTCTGAGGATCTCGCCGACACCGGCGGTCCCTCCGCACTGGTACTCTTCGCGGCGGGCGGTGGTGCTCTAATCGTTCTTGGCGCGGCGGTCGGGTACGTAGCCCGGCGGCGTACGATCTAGAACCCAAAGGGCAACGTCTTGTATGAAGAGGCCGGACTGCACGTTCGGCCTCTCTCTTCTGCCGTAGAATGAGCAGATGTAGCAAGAGCGGGAGGAGAGCGGATTGTACGGGATCGAGAAGTTAAACGAGCGTGGCGCGGGCTCTTTGCCGGGTCTGATCGGGCTGAAGATAACCTCAGCGGACGGCGGCATCCTCAAAAGTCGCCTCGAACTCCGCGAAGAACTACTCGCCCCGAATGGTTACCTACACGCCGCCACCGTCGTAGCTCTGGCCGACACTTCCTGCGGCTACGGTTGCTTCGTCAACCTGCCCGAAGGCGCGGAGGGTTTCACCACGATAGAGTTAAAAACCAATTTCCTCGGGACGGCCCGCGAAGGTGCTATTGAATGCGAAGCCAAACTCGCTCACGGCGGTCGCACTACACAAGTCTGGGATGCGAACGTTACCGACGAGGGGAGCGGCAAGACCATAGCGTTGTTCCGTTGCACGCAGATGATCCTATACCCTCGCTAGAACAGTGGATCACTTACTGCGACTCAACACGCCAGTAACGAGCGCGACACTGGACAAGATGACCCCGAGTCCTACCAACGTCCCCAACCCGAACGGCTCGCCCAGCAACCCTACGCCAAACAGCAACCCAAAGACCGGCACGAGGAATGTCACGGTAACGGTGCTCGTCGGCCCCACGTTGGTCAGGAGCCGGAAGTAGAGGAGGTACGCCGCCGCTGTCGAGAGCACCGCGAGCCCGAGCAGCGAGACCGCCACCACCCACGAGAGAGAGCCACCCGGCAACGGCAGCGGTGGAAGCGTCGCCATCGCGGGGATGAAGAGCACCAGGGCGGCGGCCCCTTGCTGGCCTATCGCCATCTCCAGCGGCGGTCGGCCCGCGAAGGTCTTTTTAGCGTAGGTTGAACCCACGGCGTAGCAGAAGGAAGCGCTGAGCATCGCGGCTACGGACAAAACGACAGACCCGCTCAAAGCGATCGGGTCCCATCCCACTAGCACCGCGACTCCGACGATGCCGAGTAAAACCCCCGCAAGCTTTCCGCGAGTCAGAGGCGTTCCCATCCAAACAGTGCCGACGAGCGCGGTGAACAGGACCGTCGTGGAATTGATAATGCTCGCGAGCGAGGCGGTGAGTTCCAGTTGCGCGAACGCGATCAGTGTGAAAGGAATGGCCGAATTGACAGTACCCAGGATCAAAAACTCTTTCCAATACGCCCGTAATTTCGGCAACCTCCCCACAAACACCGCACACAGCAACAGAACCACCGCCGCAAGAGCCGTCCGGCCCTCCATCAGCGGCAACGGCCCTAACGCCGGAACCGCAACCCGGATAAATAGGAACGAACCACCCCACAAAACTCCGAGCAGCAACAACGCCGCCAGATCTTTCGGTCCCACGCAACCTCCCTATCCTACGAGCGCAGCAGAGGCCCGATACTCTACGATGATGCCGCCTCGCTGAATCTTCGAGGCCGTCCAACCAACTCGCCACTACAGTTGGGGCACGTGTGGCTCATGGCCGAAGCGCAGCTCTCGCAAAACGTACATTCGTAACTGCAGATAAAGGCGGCTCCATCGTTCGTAAGCTCCGAACCGCAACGCTCGCAGACCGAGCGCATCTCCAGAACCACGCCTAGCCGACCTTCGAGAGGACGCGCTGCTCGTGCTCTAGGAGCCGAGTCTTGAGATGCAGACCGCCGTTGAAACCGCCGAGCGTACCGTCGGCGGCTATGACACGGTGACACGGCACGACCAGCGGCAGCACGTTGGTGGCGTTGGCCCGACCCACGGCTCGCGCCGCTCCGGGACGACCGAGCGAATCGGCGATCTCACCGTAGGAGCGGGTCTCGCCGAAGGGGATGCGCGTCAACTCCTGCCACACCGTCTTCTGCCACTCGGACCCGGAGAGCGCGAGCGGCGCTTCGAACGTCGTGCGCCGTCCAGCGGCATACTCAGAGAGTTCTTCGCTAACCTTCGCTGTGCGAGACTCTTTAGTAGTGACGGCGTAACCTTCGTGTTCCAGATTCTCGTCCATCGCTCCACCGTGGTCACTCTCGATAAAGTGCAACCGGATCAGGGCTCCCTCCTCATCAACCGCGAAGGCGAGAAGACCCGCCGGAGACTCGACTTTGTCCACATATGCGTTCATGAAGCCACCTCTCTGTTCTCTTGTGTAAGTTCGTCTGCGTCCAACTCCAGGCTAGACCACAAATACTGCGTGGCGTAGGCTCGCCAGGGACGCCATCGTTCGGCGCGGGTGGCGATGCTTTTGGGATCATCGGCTCCTCCGAGTGCGGCTACGGCGTGTCGAACGCCGAGGTCCGTGGGCAGGAAAGCATCCGGGTCTCCGTGCGCCCGCATCGCGATGTACGAGGCGGTCCACGGACCTATGCCGCGCAACTCTAACAACCCTCGTGAGGACTCTGCCCGATCCGCACCAGGGTCCGTAGAGACCGTTCCCTCCGCCAAAGCCCGAGCTAAGTTTCGCAACGCCATGCTACGCGAAGCTGGCATAGTAAGATTCTCCGGCTCGATCTCCGCTACAGCCTCCACCGAAGGGAAAAGGTGTGTGATCCCCTCTGCAACGCCAGTCAGCGAATCGGGCAACGATTCCCCCCATCCGGCGACCAATCGCCCCGCGAGCGTACGGGCTCCGGCCACGGAGACTTGCTGACCGAGCACTGCCCTTACCGCCAACTCATGACCGTCCACACTGCCTGGCACGCGCTGTCCCGTCCACCGGCGCACGAGCGGCGCGAGTAGCGGGTCCTCGCCCAAAGCCTCCGCCACCGCGATCGGGTCGGCGTCCAAGTCCAGCAACCGTCGGCAGCGCTGCACCGACGCGCCGAGATCCCGCAGGTCTTCGAGCCGAAGATCACATACAACGTACCCCTCACCCTCCGAGAGACTCACGATTCCCGCACCATGCGGCAACCTCAGCGTCCGCCGATACACACCGTCCACGAAGCTCTCTACACCAGCCACAGCCCGCTCCCCTAGAAACCGCAGCAGCCCGCTCACGTCGCACGGTGCCCGGTACGGCAACCGCAGCGAGACGCATCCAGGACTACACTCGCCACGCTCGCCGCGAAGCCTACGCAACTCCGACGGCGTGGACGCGAAAACCTCCTGGATAGTCTCGTTGAATTGTCGGATGCTGGAGAAACCAGCGGCGAACGCGACCTCCGAGAAAGGTAGTTTTGTAGTCTCGATCAGGAGCCTCGCGGTCTGCGCTCGCCGCGCCCGAGCCAGCGAGATCGGCCCCGCCCCAACTTCCGCTGTGAGCATCCGATTCAGGTGACGCTCCGTATAAGAGAGCCTGCGAGCTAGCCCGACAACGCCCTCGCGGTCCACAATCCCATCAGCGATAAGCCTCATGGCCCGCCCCGCGAGATCCGCCCGCTCGTTCCACTCCGGGGAGCCCGGCACCGCATCCGGTCGGCAACGCTTGCAAGCCCGGAAACCTTTCGACTGAGCCGCCGCAGCCGTCCGATAGAAACGAGCATTAGCCCGCTTCGGTGTCATCGCCGGGCAACTCGGGCGGCAGTAAATTCCCGTGGACGTAACTCCGATAAAGAACCTGCCATCAAACCGCGCGTCCCGGCTCCGTACCGCCCTATAGCAACTGTCGAAATCTTTGTTCATGAGCGAATTATCTCACCGAACCGGATCATTACTAGCGGAAATCGGACTTCCAAGCAGGACATATCAGAGGAAGTTTCTCAGCACTACGATAGCGATAACTCCGGTGACCATAGCCGCTGGCAGGCTGCCGGTCTTTGAGGCGACGATCAGGACAGCGACAGCGGCGAGGGCTCCGGCGAGGCCATTGGTCAGGACCGCCGGGGCGACGAGAGAGACCAGGATCGCACCGGGCAGTTGTTCCAGCCACGCTTCGGCGCGTTCCGAGAGGTTTAATCGGCTCGCGAACCACAGCCCTCCGGCGCGGGTTGCATAAGTGACGACGGCCATCAGCAAGATAACGGAGAGCGTCAGGGGATCAAGCACGGCGACGCGCCGCCCCTGCGAAGCTACCGGCCAATCCACCCAGCAGGATGTACCACTGCCCCGGCAACCACTGGTGAGCCACAACCGCGATAACAGCGGCGACTATCCAGGGCAGAAGGTCCGAGCGTCCCTTCCACATGCCCGCGATCAGAGCCAAAAATACAGCGGTAAACGCGAAATCCAAGCCCCAACTTGCCGGATCTTCGAGAGCCCCGCCAAATACTCCACCAACAAACGTTGAGACCGTCCAGGAGGAGAACATCACAATTCCACCACCGAGCAGAAAAGCTGCGTCGCGGCGGCCTTTCGTAAACTCCAACATTGTGAGAGCCCAGTTCTCGTCCGCCATAAAGAAGACGCTTAGAAAGCCTTTCGAGCGAGACAGCTTCGAGAAGTACGGTGAGAGGGCTGCACCCATCAAGAGATGCCGCAGCCCGATCACGAGCGTAGCGAGGACTATGGCCGCGACCGGCAGCAGAGAATCCCAGATGCCGATCACCACAAATTGAGCCGCCCCCGAGAAGACCAACGCGCTCATCAAGGTGGCTTCCACAGGAGTCAGGCCAGCTTGCCCCGCCAGAGTCCCGAACACGAGTCCGATGGCGAAGCCGCTGATACCAATGGGGATAGTTTTCCGGGCTCCGTCCAGAGCACCCGCGAGGGTGAACGTCACGCCGCTGGGTGGCGTTTCGTACACGAGGTTATCTGGTGTCCGTCAGCAGGATTCTGGGTTGCATAGGAAGCGGATGCACCTTACATCCATTCCCCGAAGTTAGGCTGTCGTGCAACCGCATCAACGCCACCCTAAAAGATTCAAGATGCTACGCGCCGATGCGGGTCGCTCATGAGCCGCATCGATCTCCGTGGTGTTCGATGGCTTTTTGGTATCCAGCCGCCACGCACGACCCCAACGCCGGTAGCCAGCTTCACGAGGATAATTCGCGTGAGGCATTCTAGAAGCCAGGATCTCACCAACACCCATCTCCCGGCCAAGCCGCCGCGCCCCAGCGTACAACGCCCACGCGAGTCGCCGCTCCCCGTGCCACGGGTCAACGACCAACTTCCCCAACACCAGACGCTTGGACTCCGTACGATAGCTCAGAGCCCCGTACAACCTGCCATCCTTCTCCGCGACCAGGAATCGCTCCTCGAAAGCCTCCCATCGCGGCATCCCGTTCAACTCCAGCAGTTCAGCGATCTGAACCTCATCCTCCGCAAGACCCCACCGAACCCGAAAAGCCGCAGCACCCGACGAAACCCGACCATCCTCCCGCTCTTTGCCAGCCCTCCGCAAACGCCGGGCCATTCGGCCGTCCTCAGCCTCTCGCAACAACTCTCCCTGACGCTCCCGCGCCACCATCAAACTGTAAAAACTATTCATCCCGTACCTCCACTCTCGTTCGCGTTATAATCATCCTAGTCGACTAGGACAATACTAAACGACATAGTGTCATAGGACAATAGGATAATCAATGGATTTACAGATAAATTCCAAGAGTCACGTGC
>JBGTFQ010000074.1:0-7979 GCA_041747155.1 Rubrobacteraceae bacterium | reverse complement strand
GTCTCCGGGTTCGTCAGGGGGACACTCGTTGCCGTCCGGGTCTATGACCGTGACTTTGCAGCCGGGGGATGGTTTGCCCATTGAGCCCGGTCTCACTTCGAGGCCGGGATAGTTTGCGACGAGGAGCGTGTTTTCGGTCTGGCCGTAGCCATCGTAGATGGTGATGTCGTGCAGGGCTTTCCATCTCTCGATCACAGGCGGATTGAGCGGCTCTCCGGCGGAGACGGCGTGCCGGATGGAGGAGAGGTTTGCTGTTTCTAATTCGGAGGCTTTGGATAGAAGGCGGTATTCGGTGGGAGCCTGGCATAATATGTTTATCTCGTGGCGTTCTATGAGGTTCAGGCGTTCGGCAGGATCGAAGCCGCCCTCGTGAACGAAGAGTTCCGCCCCGAGGCTCCACGGTCCCAGGAATACGTTCCAGATGCTCTTGGCCCAACCGGTTCCGGAGGTACACCACAGACGGTCGCCCTGCTGGAGATCCAACCAGTATTTGGCCTGCATACCTTTTGCGTGCGTGTAACCATGCGTGTGCAACACACCCTTCGGATGCTGCGTGGTTCCCGAGGTGTAGAGGATGAACGCGCCATCTTCGGCTATGGTGTCCTCGGCGTCAAAATAGCTGGATGCGAGGTCCATCAGCGGCTCGCACGAGAGCCAGTCCAGGACCTCCTCGCCGAAATGGAGGAAGTATTCGAGGGTGGGTACGCTTTTTCGCATCGCGTTTACGGCTTCGATGCCTTCGGTATCCGAGATGATCGCGACGGCCCCCGAGTGTTCGGCCCGGAACTTGAGATCCGCCGCCCGAAGTTGCGGGGCGCAGGGGATGGCTATGGCGCCGAGCTTCAGCAATCCCGTTAGAACCACGTGCCACTCGGGGACCTTCCCGATCAGGACCATCACCCGGTCGCCGCGCTGTATACCGAGATTGCGGGCCACGTTGGCGAAGCGGTTGGACTGAACGGAAAGCTGCTCGAAACGTAGTCGCCGGATATCTCCGCCAATTCCCTGCCAGATCAGGGCCGCAAGATCCCGCTCCGCCCACTTGTCTACGACATCCCGCCCGAAGTTGAACCTCTCCGGCGTCTCCCACTCGAATTCTGAGTAAGTGGTCTCGTAAGTCCCAATGTTCGCCACGTCTCTCACCTTTCCCCAAAGGTAACTTTTCTAGCATCATATCTTACTAGAAGGTGGACTACGCAGCATGGGAAAAAGCACTGGAGAACGTAGCGCCAGCGAACAAGAGCGTCGAGATTTAGACGTGGAAATATACGCCGTGCGACCGAAAGGCTTTTGGGGTTTCCTGGCCAGTGTGGTCGGAACTTTCTTTCGATAAACCAGATCCGATCTAGTGGTCTTGTAGACTATCTCCGATAGTTTTTGGATTGGAGGAGTTGCTATGGAAAGAGCGGTTATTCTCGGGGCGGCGCGTACGCCGTTCGGCAAGTTTGGCGGAGCATTGGCGGCTTTGAGTGCGCCGGAACTTGGGGGACGGGCGATCCGGGAGGCCGTGGCCCGTTCTGGCTTGAGAGACGATGAGATCCAGCACTCCATCTTCGGCCTAGTCGTTCAAGCGGGTGTCGGTCAGATACCAAGCCGCCAAGCGAACTACCATGCGGGACTTCCGTACACACTCACGAGCGAGACCATCAATCAGGTCTGCGCGTCGGGATTGCGGAGTGCGACGCTGGCGGAAACCCTGATCCGGGCTGGCGACTACGACGTGATCCTGACCGGCGGTATGGAGAGTATGTCGAACGCTCCATATATGCTTCCGAAAGCCCGCTGGGGCGCGCGCATGGGCGACACTCCGATGATCGACGCCATGATGCACGATGGCCTCCTCGATGCCTTCGAGCATGTCAACATGATCCGGTTCGGCACCGACGGCGCGAAGAAGTTCGACCTCTCCCGCGAACGCCAGGACGAATGGTCCCTGAGAAGCCACCAACGAGCCGCCAAAGCCACCGACGAAGGCCGACTCTCCGAAGAGATAACAGGCGTCAAAGTCTCCGGCAAAAAGGGACCGTCGACCTACGTCGAAGCTGATGAGGCGATCCGGCGCGACACAACCCTTGAGAAACTCGCCGCACTCAAACCTATAGACGAGGGCGGTACCGTCACGGCGGGCAACGCACCCGGCGTAACCGATGGCGCGGGGGCTCTGGTGCTCGCGAGCGAATCCTTCGCCGAACGCCGCAACCTCGAACCACTCGCAAAGATAGCCTCTCACGCCAAAGTCGCCGAAGAGCCGCCGAACTTGCTAACGGTTCCGGGAAACGCGGGCAAGCTCGCGCTTGAGAAAGCTGGCTGGAACGCTGAAGATCTTGATCTCGTAGAGATAAACGAGGCTTTCGCCGGGGTCGCGCTTCACTCGACGGACATGCTCGGCGTGGACGCGGAGATCGTAAACGTCAACGGCGGCGCGTTGGCTCTGGGGCATCCTATAGGAGCTTCGGGAGCACGAATCTTGATGACGCTCGTCTACGAATTGCGGCGCCGGGGCGGAGGCAAGGGACTTGCGGCGATTTGCTCTGGAGGCGGTCAAGGCGACGCGGTTTTAGTGGAGGTCTAGTCCAGAGCGATCTTTGGTCGCTTTTGAGCAGTGCCGGACGTAAGATAGTCTGAGTCGCTGCTATCTAGCCCAGCAGGAGGATTATCTAATTGTCGAACAGTGCCGATAAATACACGCTCGGAGTCGAAGAGGAGTACCAGATCATCGATCCTGAGAGTCGGGGCTTGTTTAAGGATGGCGAGGGTGTTCTCGAACGTGCGCGGGGCGTCTTAGGGGATCAGGTCGAAGCCGAGATGCTCGCGTCGCAGATCGAGGTGATGACCCCGGTATGCAACTCTCTCTCGGAGGTCCGCACGCAGCTGACGCGCTTGCGTCGGGGCGTTATCGAGGCTGCGGAGTCGGAAGGGTTGCGGATCGCCGCCGCCAGTACTCACCCGTTCTCTCACTGGGAGGATCAGGACATAACCCCAAAGACTCGCTACCGCAGACTTATGGAAAACTTTCAACAGCTCGCGGAGGAACAACTCTCATTCGGATTTCACGTCCACGTAGGGGTCGATGACAGAGAATCGGCTGTTCAGGTCTTGAACCATCTGAGGATCTGGCTGTCGCCGATGCTCGCCCTCTCGGCCAACTCCCCGTTCTGGCTCGGCGGCGACACCGGATACGCCAGCTACCGCACGCAGGTATGGGGCCGATTCCCGACGGCGGGACCACCCGGATACTTCGGCACGCTCGCCGCCCACGACTCGCTCGTCCGGTCGTTGGTCGAGACCGGCGGTGTGATGGACGTGGAGAGCGTTTATTGGGACGCGCGTTTGCCGGAAAAACACGATACGGTCGAGATCCGGGTTTCCGACGTGTGCAGCAAACTGGACGAAGCCGTGATGCTCGCCGGACTAGCCCGCGCCGCCGTGCGCGAGTGCCACGAACGCGCCCTGCGAGACGTACCCGCCCCCGAAGTACGCCCCGAAATGCTGACGACCGCCCACTGGCGAGCTTCCCGCAACGGTCTCGACTCCGAGTTAGTGGACCTCGAAACAAACCGCCCCATACCCGCCCGCGAGTCGATAAACAAACTACTCGCCTTCACCCGACCAGCACTCGAAGACTTCGGCGACTGGGAAGAAGTATCCGCACTCGTGGAAGCGACACTTCAAGGCGGCAACGGAGCCCAACGCCAACGCCGTGCCTACGCCCGCGAAGAAAAACTAGAAGACGTAGTTGACAACCTCGTCGAAGAGACAGGTCTCGAAGTCAGATCGTAGAGAGCCCACCCGAGGAAGGAATCAGAGATGAGCGAAGATCCACGAGGAGGCGCGGACAATCCCGGCGTCATCGCGCCGCCGCCCCTGATCTACGCCGGAACGCTCGCCGTTGGTCTACTACTCAACCGCCTCCACCCGATTCCATTCCTGCCGCGTAGCCCGTGGCGGATACTTGGCCTCCCGCTCGCGTTCGCAGGACTACTGATCGGGCTTCAAGGCTACCGGGAAATGCGCCGCGCCGGGACAAACGTGGACCCGTACAAACCTTCGACGACCATCGTTGAAAGGGGACCATACCGCTACACTCGCAACCCACTCTACCTCGGTATGACCCTGATCTACACCGGAATCACCACTCGCGCAAACGCACTACCCGCAGCTTTGCTGCTCCCAATAGTTCTAGCTGTCATGCGGCATGGTGTGATAGAGCGCGAAGAGCGTTATCTAGAAGACAAGTTCGGCGACGAATATCGGGCATACAAGCGGAGGGTGCGGCGTTGGATCTAAGCTTCCAGGTCTGATGCAGGAGACGCCCGATCACACTAGCAGCGATCCCCGACATGAGCCCGCTGTTCGATCCTGAGTCAAGACCCGGCGTCATGCGCCCGGATTTCATCTGTCCCTGCCCCCTCCGACGAACTTATTAGGCTTCGGATCTCACGCAGGGCTACGGATAATGTGGACAGGTCGAAGGTGCTGCTGCTGTTTATGTCGGAGAGGACTTGGACTGTTCGATCTACGAGGTTTCGGTTTGTTTCGGTCCAGGTTTCGATCCGCTTTTGAGCTTCGTCTGCTTCTGGGGTGGAGCGTAGGATCTCGGCTGTCAGTGCTGCTTGCTGGCTGTAGAGATCGTCGCGCAGGGCGGAGCGGGCGAGGGTGCGCCAGCGGTTGTCCCTGGGTAGCTTCTCGATGTGGCGGCGCAGCCAGTGCAGGTGCAAACTGTCGCCGAGGGTGAAGTAGACGGCGGCGGTTTTGTCTACGGGCTGGCCGGTTTTGGCGGATACGTCCATTATGTCCAGCGCGGAGTACAGGGAGCCGAGTATTGCGGCGTGGCGAGCCAAGTCTTCGGGGATGTTGGCTTCGGTGAGCTTTTCCACGGAGTTTTCGAGGGTTTCGCGGTCGCCGTCGATCAGGAGTTCCGGGATGAGGGTTTGTAGCTGCGAGGCGCCTTCGGTGAAGTGGTCTATGGCGGCGGCTATATCGAAGGGTGGACGGCGGTTTCGGAGAAGCCAGCGGGTGGCTCGTTCGAGGAGTCGGCGAGCGTCGAGCATGATCGCCGTCTGGACTTCGGCGGGGGTCGTGTTGTCCAGGTCTTCTACGCGCGTCCACAGGTCGCGAAGCGAGAAGATCTCGCGGGCGGCAGTGTAGGCGCGGGCGGTGTCGGCGGTGGTGCAGCCGGTCTCCTCGCCGAGTCGGAAGGCGAAGGACGGGCCGCAGCGATTGACGAGCGAGTTTATGACATGAGTGGACGTTATCTCCCGGTTCAGGCGATGCTGATGAATGCGGTCCCGGAACCCTTCCTGTAGCGGCATCGGGAAGTAACGCTCCAATTCTTGAGACAGGTACGGGTCTTCGGGAGCGTCGGACGCGAGAAGGTCTTCGTACAGCGTGATCTTGGTATAAGACAAGAGTATCGCGAGTTCGGGAGCAGTTAGTCCCTGGCCTTCGGAGCGACGTTCGCCAAATGTCTCTTCGCTCGGCAAAAACTCAAGTTCGCGGTTGAGCTTGCCGGAGTTCTCCAGGGTGCGGATATAGCGGATGTGAACGTCCACCATCGGATGCGCGAGAGATTTGGCGATGCTTATAGCTTGAGTCTGCTGGTAGTTGTCCCGCAGGACGAGATCCCCAACCTCGTCCGTCATGGAGGCGAGCAGTTCGTTGCGTTGTTTGGTCGTCATGTCCCCGGATTCGACGATAGCGTCCAGCAGGATCTTGATGTTGACTTCGTGGTCGGAGCAGTCCACCCCGGCGGAGTTGTCTATGGCGTCCATGTAGATCCCACCGCCATTCAACGCGTACTCGATGCGCCCGCGCTGTGTAAACCCGAGGTTGCCACCTTCGCCAACAACCCGGCAACGAAGTTCGTCACCGTTTACTCGCAGAACGTCGTTCGACCGATCACCGACTTCAGCGTGGCTCTCCGTGCTGGATTTCACGTAAGTCCCGATGCCACCGTTCCACAGGAGATCCACCTCCGCCTTGAGCATCGTGCTGAGTAGATCGGCGGGAGTCATGGACTCATCCTCGACACCGAGCAACTCCCGCACTTGCGGAGAGAGTGGGATGGATTTCGCCGTGCGCGGATAGATTCCGCCGCCCTCGGAGATCAGCGTCTTGTCGTAGTCCGTCCACGAAGATCGGGGCATCTCGAAGAGACGTTCCCGCTCCACGAAGCTCGATTCTGGGTCCGGATCCGGGTCGAGAAAAATGTTGAGGTGGTTGAACGCGCCGACGAGTTTTATGTGGCGGGAGAGGAGCATCCCGTTGCCGAAAACGTCGCCGGACATGTCCCCTATGCCTACCGTAGTGAAGTCTTCGGTTGCTGTGTCGAGACCGAGTTCGCGAAAGTTTCGGGCGACGGATTCCCACGCGCCGCGAGCCGTGATGCCCATCTCTTTGTGGTCGTAGCCGACCGAGCCGCCGGAAGCGAAAGCGTCGCCCAGCCAGAAGCCGTACTCCTTGGAGATGCCGTTGGCGGTATCCGAGAAGGTCGCGGTTCCTTTGTCCGCGGCGACTACGAGGTATGGGTCGTCGCTGTCGTAGCGGACAACGTCCGGTGGAGGGATTATATCGTCGCCGGATATGTTATCCGTGATGTCGAGCATACCCCGGATCAGGGTCTTGTAGCAATCCACGACCTCTTGCATCATCGCGTCGCGACCGCCTTCGGTGGGCGGACGTTTGACGACAAAACCACCCTTCGCCCCGACGGGTACGATCACGGCGTTCTTGACGGTCTGGGCCTTCATTAGGCCGAGTATTTCGGTTCGGAAATCCTCGCGGCGGTCGGACCAGCGGATGCCGCCTCGGGCGACCTCGCCGCCACGCAGGTGTACGCCCTCCATGCGGGGAGAGTAGACGAAGATCTCGAACATCGGCTTCGGCAGCGGTAGCTCCGGTATGCCGCTTGGATCCAGCTTAAACGAGAGATAGGATTTCGGCTCCCCATCCTCGTCACTCTGATAGTAGTTGGTGCGAATGGTCGCCAGAGTCACGTTTAGGAAGCTGTTCAGGATGCGGTCTTCGTCCAGGCTAACTACCTCGTCGAGAGCGGTGCGGATTTTTTCGGTCAGACGTTCAGTTTCTCCTTCGGCGTGGGTTTGTTTGGCGGGATCTAGGCGAGTCTGGAAGAGTTCCACTAGCAGACGGGCGATGTGTGGGTTAGCGAAAAGGGTGCTCTCCATGTAGTTCTGGGAGAACGTCATGCCGGTTTGGCGGAGGTATTTACAGTAGGCGCGGAGGATCGTGATCTCACGCCACGTCAACCGCGCTCGCAGGACAAGGCGATTGAATCCGTCGGCCTCGACTTGGCCCATCCAGGTTCGAGCGAAAGCGTCCTGGAAAATATCCTTGACTTCGCCGGTTTGGAGACCTTCCTGGGCTCCATGAACTAGGCCGAAATCGTAGATCCAGACCGGCGGCGAACCTGCGGGCTCTATCTTGTGCGGACGTTCATCCACGACCTCCACGCCCATATCTTCCAGCACCGGCAAGATGTTGGAGAGCGAGATCTGGTCTCCCGCTCGATACAGCTTGAAGCCGAGGAAATCTTCCGCTTCTTCGAGCGGATGGTAGAGCGTCATGGCGATGTCGTCGTCGGACCCGAGACTCTCTATCTTGCGAAGATCCGTAACCGCCGAACGCGCCAGAAACCCATCCCGGTAACCCGGCGGGAAAGCCTCCCGGTAGCGATGGTAAAGCTCCACTCCGCGTTCCTCGCCACACTGTTCGACCAGAGCATCGTACAGGTTGTCCGTCCAGGAGCGCGTCGTCTCCACCAGACGTTCCTCGATATCTTCCACGTCGTAGTCCGGGGATTCGTCCGCGTTCGTGTATACGATGAAGTGGATGCGGGCGAGCACGGATTCCGAGAGCCGGACGTTGAACTCCACGTTCTCGCCGGAGAGAGCCGTCTGCAGGATGTCCTGCATCTTTTGGCGGATCTCGGTGTTGTAGCGGTCTCTTGGGACGTAGGCCAG
>JBGTFQ010000073.1:0-12859 GCA_041747155.1 Rubrobacteraceae bacterium | reverse complement strand
CGGAATGTGCCTAATACTATGCTCCCGGCACAGTGCCCACGCCTCTTTCGCGCTGGCTTCCGGCCCAAGCGTCACCACATCCCGCGTCATAAAATCCCGTACCCGCAGCATCCGCTACCTCCTGTCTCGTCGTCACCCTCTCCAACCGGAGCTTAACAGTCCCCCGAAGACGCCGCCAGCTACCCAAACACCTTCTCGAATCGCGTCACCAAGAGCCCCGGCGAGACTTCGGATTCCCCGACCCGCGTAAATCCGCGTGAGACATAGAAACCTACGGCGGGATAGTTCTTTGAGCCCGTAGAAACAATGATTCGCTCGATACCCACCTCCGCGCTTTCGACCGCTCGAAGCATCCTACCGGCGTATCCCCGACGGGAATATTGTGGATGGACAAACAAACGATGGGTGTCTAGGACCGTTTCGCAGAATTTGTACGAGATGACAGAAACAAGGTCTTCACCCCCGAAGCCCCCGATAAACGTCTCGTCGGAACGGATCAAGTCGTCTACAGTCTCGTGCAGCGGTGGAATGCTATTAGAACCGATAATCTCCGCTTCGACGGCGTATGAACGAAGCTGCACGTCCAGAACTTGTTGGGCTTCGGTTTCATCGTGGATGTCTAGACGGCGTATCACGGGCATCATTCTAGCCGGAGATGTTAAGCTGCGGTTTAGGCGATTGGAGGGAGTGTGGCGATGCGCGCATGGCAGGTACACGAGCTTGGGGAACCAGGGAGCGTCTTGAAGCTCGGGGAGGTGGATGAACCGACAGCGGGACCTGGAGAAGTCTTGATCCGGGTTGAGGCCGCCGCCCTCAACTTCTTCGATATCCTGATCTGCAAGGGCGAATATCAGGAACGACCTCCGCTGCCATTCACGCCGGGAGGTGAGATCTCCGGCACTGTGGAAGCCGTTGGGGAGGGTGTGGACCTCACCCCCGGAGGGCGCGTGATCGCGACGCCGCCCATGCCAAACGGCGGCTACGCCGAGAAGGTCGCGGTCCCCGTGGGGAGCGTCTTCGCGATCCCGGATTCCATCTCCTTCGATGACGCGGCGACGTTGCCAATCACCTACCAAACCTCGCACGTAGCCCTTCACCGACGGGCGAACCTCCAAGAAGGCGAGACGGTTCTGGTACACGCCGGAGCCGGGGGTGTTGGCTCGGCGGCCATCCAGCTCGCAAGGGCTGCGGGTGCGCGAGTCTTCGCGACGGCTGGCGGCGAAGAGAAAGTAGAAGTGTGCCGCAAACTCGGCGCGGAGGTCGCCATCGACTACCGAGAAGAGAACTTTATAGAGGTCGTCAAAGAGGCGACGGAAGGCCGAGGGGCGGACGTTATCTTCGATCCCGTCGGGGGCGACGTGTTCGATGGCTCGCGCCGGTGCGTCGCTTTCGAGGGGCGCATACTCGTTATAGGGTTCACGAGTGGACGTATCGCGGAAGCGTCCACGGCGCACGCACTCGTCAAGAACTACTCTGTGATGGGCGTTCATTGGGGACTGTATACGCGGGTCATGCCAGAAGTTGTGCGAGAGACTCACGAAGCCCTGATCGGGCTTTACGAAGCCGGAGAGATTTCGCCGCTCGTTGGAGATCCGGTGCCTTTCGAGGAGTTGCCGGAGGCTCTCGAACGTTTATCCCAGCGCGGAACTTACGGCAAGATCGTCACTCGCCCAGCCGGTTAGCTACCGGCTTCAACCGAGACTACTTCACCATTGTCAGTGTACGATTCTTTGCCGGGCGGAACCAGCTCATAGAGGACGTCCTCTTCGACGCGCACGATCTTGAACCCCGCCTCGCGGAAGTAGCTGGGACCGGCGCTCTCCTGGTCCAGGATGTACACGGGGCCGTTCTCGGCGGCTTCGCGGGCTGTCGACACGCCGGTGTGATCGTGCGTGCCATGGCGTAGGTCCGTGGTGACGGCGTTTATGTCGTCGGGCCAGACGATATCCGTGTCGCGCTTCCAGGACGGGGACCACGGGTCGATAATCGTTAGGTCGCGGCGTTCCTTCTCCACGAGCACCATGTACCAGAGATTGCTCCGGTGGTGCAGAACGGTCGAGTCAGGCGCGGTCTTCTCCTTTACGGCGGTGAGGATGTCGCGGCCTGTGTAGTCCTCGCTCATGTCGTTTTGGGTGAAAGTCTTGGGTATTCCGATGAGTGTAAGCGAGATCAAGGCTAACGATATGAGTGCTATTCCGCCGAATCTCGGTGCCGCGTCGAGGTCTGCGACTCCGCCTTCCACAGCCCGCAACACGAATCCCATTCCGACGGCTAGAGCCAGAGAAAGCATCATATACGTGGTAATAAAGTAGATCTCTGTATCGAAGATCCCAAACTCCAGAGCATGAAACAACCACCCGAGATACGGAACTCCTATAAGAATCGCCGCCGCCCGATCCCTTAGGATCATCGCCATGAAACCGACCGCCGCGATCATCACCAGCCCCCAATGAAAGTTGCTCAGAAGAAACTCCCAATAGAACGCCAGCCTCCCCAAAAGCTCCGCTGGACCATACTGCCCGAAGACCCCATGCAAGTCGCTCCCGCTCACGAACTCCAGAAATCGCCCTGGAGTAGTCGGGTCGGCCTCATTCATCGGTGGGTCCATCAAACCTCTTATAGGGAGATACAAATACGGCGCGAGCCCCAGAAAGAAAAGACCAGCACCTTTCAAAACCAGCCGCCAGTCCACCAACTTCCGCCATTCCACTGCCGCCACAAAAAGAACCGCGGTCGGCAACACCAATCCACTCGTAAGGTGATTCGTCAGCGCGAATCCCATTAGAAACGAGGCCAGTAGAAGATAGCGATCCTGGCGACGCTCGCGCCAGAACAGCAGGGCGATGATGGGCAGCAGGATCATGACGGTGTTTAGCGTATATATCTCCGCGATAACCGCTTGGCTCCAGAACGTCGCCCCGAGTCCGAAAGCTAGAGCCCCCGTAAGGGCCGCCGCCACCCTCCGGCTCAACAACCATCCCGCCCAAAACACCAATCCAACCGCCACCGCCGCGTAAGCCGCAGAAGCTAGATTCACCCGGTAAGCAACGTCTCCGAAAGGCAGATAAGTAAAGAGATGCGTCAGCATTACCCACGTCGGTTCACCGGTCGGCCCCGTCATACCGAGCACCGCCGCCTGAGTCTGCAACATCGTCGAATCAAGCAGTATTGGCCGGTCGTAGTAGAGGACTGTAGGCGCAAGCGTTAGCACATACAACACGAAAACAAATACCACCGCGAGAAGCCCGGCGAACGCGGAGATCCACTTCCTGCGGGTTGAAATTTTCTCTTTAAATGCCGCTTCCACGGCAAAACAGAGTATCACAGCACACATGCAACCGCCGCTTTGTCACATCGATCTGACTCTGCGGCGGCTGGCTTGGATCCACTTCACATCGTGCGGCGTCGGCGGCTGGAGACGGCATCTAGGGTGGCGGCTATCAGAAGCACGGCTCCGGTGACCATAAATTTGATCGAGGAGTCGAAAGCCAGGAGGTCCATCCCGTTGGAGATCGACCCGATCACCAAAGCTCCGAGCAGCGCGGACCAGATCGAACCACGCCCGCCCATGAGGCTGGTCCCGGCTATGACCGGCCCAGCGATGGCGTTGAGCAGGATGTCCCCACTCCCCGATGCCTGGTTGACTGCCAGCAATCGCGAGGCCGCGAGAATGCCACCTGCCGCCGCCAACGTCGAACAAAGCGTGAACGCCGCTATCTTCACGCGCTCCACTTTTATACCGGCACGACGAGCGGCTTCCTCGTTACCACCGATGGCGTACAGGTAGCGTCCGAACTGAGTCTTCTTAGTCAGCAGATGAAACACGACGACAAAACCCAGGAAGATCACCACGGCCAGCGGCATACCGCGATCCGCGTTCAAAACCGCCACAACAACTATTATCGCCACTCCAACAGCGACGATCCGGGCGACTACGGGAGCTATGGGACGTTCGATCCCGGCGGCCAACTCCGCGCGTCTACCGAGCAAACTAGCGGCGGCGTACGAGGAGATCACAACCACCGCCACCACCCATCCCAAAACGTTCGGAAAGAACGTACCGGCGAGTCCCGTAATAAGCGGGTCACGCAGGTTGACGGTCCCCGTATTGCCCAGCACATAGAGCAAAGCGCCCTGAAATCCCAGGAGACCCGCCAGCGTGACAACCAGCGAATGGACCCGAAACCGCGTCACGATAAACCCATTAAACGCTCCAATGGCAGCACCCGCCAGAAGCCCGACTCCGAGCGCGGCCACTGCTGGCAACTCACTTTTCACGCTCAAAACGGCCATAACGCCCGCGCAGAGTCCGCTCACAGAGCCTACGGAAAGGTCTATCTCACCGAGCAGCAAGACCAGCACGATTCCCACGGAGATCGTCCCGACCGCGGCGATCTGGAGCATCATGTTTGTTAGGTTGACCGCCGAAAGGAAGCGAGGGTTGGCGAAGGTGAAGACGGTCCATATGGCCGCCAGCCCGAGTAGAACCGGCAACGGCCCGAGCCCCGCTGGTCCCAGATGCCCGAAAGTCCTGGCGAAAAAACCGCCTTTTGCGCTCTCAGTAGATTCTTGGCCGGTCGCGCTCATTCCGCCCCTTCTCGTTCGCTCGGCTCGTCATCCGCGGCTTCTCCGAACTCCACGCCGGTGATCGCGCCGACCACTTCCTCTCGGTTTGCGGTCTTTGTATCGAAGTCTTTGACGCGCCGTCCGAGACGCAGAACCACTACCCGATCCGTAACCTCGAAGACATCCGCGAGGTTGTGGCTAATAACCACGACACCCAATCCCCGCTCTTTGAGCCTCAGAATGAGATCCAGCACCTGCCGGGTCTGGGCTACGCCTAGCGCCGCCGTCGGTTCGTCCAGCAAAACTACTTTGGGATCGCCTAAAAGCGAACGGGCTATGGCGACGGACTGGCGTTGGCCGCCAGAGAGCGAGGCGACCGGGGTTCGGACGCTGCGGATGGTTGTCACCGAGAGCGAATCCAGAAGCTCCAGAGACCGCTGCTCCATTGGAGGCTCCTGTAGCCAACGCGCGGCCTTTCCAACACCGCTGGACAACTTCTCCTGCCCGAGAAACAAATTGCTTACAACATCGAGGTTGTCGCAGAGGGCTAAGTCCTGGTAGACGGTGGCGATGCCCAACGCGCTCGAATCCTGCGGGCCGGTGATCTCTACTCGACGGTCCTCGAAGAGGATTTCACCTCTGTCCGCCTGATGGCTGCCAGCCATAGTCTTGACCAGAGTGGACTTGCCAGCTCCATTGTCGCCGACTAGCCCAACGACCTCACCGGCGTAGACCTCGAAGTCTACGTCGGTGAGTGCTTCCACGGGGCCGAAGCTCTTGTTGATGCCCCGGAGGGCGAGCAGCGGAGCTTCGGCGGTATTCGTGTTTCCGGTCACCCGTTACTCCGTGAGCCCGGCTTCGGCGCACGCATCCTCGAATTCTTTGGTGCAGATCTCATCGACCTTCCAGAATTCGTCGGCGATGATGGTGTCCTTGATGTTGTCTGTGGTCACCACGACCGGGTCCAGAAGAACCGAGGGAACTTCTTCCTCACCGTTATCCGAGCCGACGGTTTCGAGATCTCCAGGGATCTTGCCGTCTTGGAGAAGTCCAACGGCCATTTTGGCGGCTGTCGTAGCTTCGTCGCGGATGGCCTTGTAGATGGTCATGCCCTGGTCTCCGGCGACGAGGCTCTGTATCGCGGCTAGCTCGGCATCCTGTCCGGTGAGCGGCGGTATTTCGTCAAAACCGGCGGCCTTCATGGCGGCGGCGGCTCCACCAGAGGTACCGTCGTTGGCCGCGTAGACGCCGTCTATCTCATCTTTGCCGAGGCGGGTTATTGCCTGATCCATCTGCCGCTGCGCCTCGTCCGGGCTCCAATCGGGCGTGTCATACTCGACCCCAACCTCGAGCGTACCGTCGATAACACTGTGAGCACCCTTCTTGAACAACGCGGCGTTCGGGTCGGTCGGCGCGCCGTTTATCATGACGATGTTGCCGCCTTCATCGACATTCTCGGTGAGCCACTCGCCCTGCAACTTGCCGACGCGCTCATTGTCGAATGAGATGTAAGCGTCGAGGTCGGCGTTCTGCACGAGCCGGTCGTAACTAAGCACTGGGATGTCCGACTGCTTGGCACGGTCCACGATGACGGAGGCGGATTCAGCATCCACGGGATCCAGCACCATGACTTCGGCTCCGTTTGTGATGGCGGCTTCGGCCTGCTGTTGCTGCTTCGAGGCGTCCTGATCCGCATTGGAGTACAGAATCTCGCAATCCGAACACTCTTTTTTGACGGCCTCTTCAAAGATCGGGCGGTCATGTCGCTCGTAGCGCGTGGTCTTTGATTCGGGGAGCAGGAAGGCGATCTTACCCCCGCCACCGCTTCCTCCTTCATCTCCTCCGTCGCCGCTTCCTTGACTACCGCTACCTCCGCCACAAGCGGACGCTAGCATCACTATCCCCGCTAGCGACACCGCCAACGTGGTTGATTTTGTCTTCCTCATTACCTTTCCCCTTTTCTTCTATCGAGTTGCTTTTCCAGTAGCCCCACCGCACAACTCACGAAAACTTCCACTCTGGATGGGCTACGGAGATCTCGCCACCTAAAACCACCCTGTGCTCAAGAATCTTTCTCCAAAAATCTCCACCCCCTATGCATAACTTGGTCGCCGTGAAGATTCTCCATCCTCAAGCCCACGAACAATACTGCACGAGATCCGTAACTCATTCCATTACTCCGTTACTCCTCCTATGAGTCTCATTCGGCGCTTTCCCTACGCCTTACGATCTTCCTTTCTGCCACTTCTTTTGTTCGATTTCGCAGTATAGATACATTCAGTTGGACTTGTCAAGCTCTGTTTTATCCAACATTAATATTAGTTTGGCAACAAGTCCCGGAAGAAAATTCTTTACAAATAGTATATAAGTTCCTGGCAGAATAGTTCTAGAAGAGAGGGCGAAGGATGTGGAGTCAAGTGCGCCTGGATGCTCGTGGCCGAATGATTGGTGTTCTGGCTGAGGTCGGTGCGGTGTCGCGGGCGGAGTTGGCTCGTCGCACGGCGCTCGCGCCTTCGACAGTGTCGGCGATTATTGGCGAGTTGCAGGTCGAGGGGTTGGTGGTCTCAACCTCCATGCCTATCCGGTCGTCCGCGAAGGCGGCTCTCGGTCGACCGCCGGTGCTTTTGACGCTGCACCGCAGGGCCGGGGTCGCACTTGGGATCGACTTCGGCAAGCGACACTTGCGGGTGGCTCTCTCGGATTTGTCGCATACGCTACTCGCCGAGCAGCACCGGGTACTCGAAGCAGATCTCCCCGCAGCCGAGGCCATCGAGCTTGCCGTTCTTCTGGTGGACGAAGTGCTGGGAGAGGCCGGAGTTGACCGGAAGGAGATCGTCGGTGTTGGCATGGGCTTGCCGGGTCCCGTGCATCGACCGACAGGCGAGCTTGGAGACTCTACCATTCTGCCTGGGTGGGTTGGAGTGCGGGCGTCTAGGGCGATGAGCGAGGCACTGGGGATGAGCGTTGAGGTCGAGAACGACACCAACCTCGGGGCGTTGGGTGAGTGGATGTGGGGTGCGGGGCGGGGCTTGGATCCCCTGGTCTATCTAAAGTTGGCGACGGGAGTCGGCGCCGGATTTATCATCGGTGGTCAACCATACGTCGGGGCCGGTGGAACCGCCGGAGAGATAGGTCACACCGTCGTGGACCCTGGAGGTCCGATCTGCCGCTGTGGCAACCGTGGATGCCTGGAGACGTTAGCCGGGGCTCCAGCCATCTTGGCTGCGCTGCGCGATGCCTACGGCGACGACCTCACACTCGCGGAGGTCGTAGCTCGCGCCAAAAACGGTGACGTTGGATGTCGCCGAATCATTGCGGACGCCGGTCGGATCACCGGCACCGCCGTAGCCACGCTCTGTAACCTCTTAAACCCTCGGCGCGTTATCGTCGGCGGCGACCTCGGGTCCGCAGGCGAGCTACTGTTAGATCCCCTACGCGAATCCCTGAAACTCAGCACGATCCGCTCGGCTTCCGAGGACGTGGAAGTTGTGGAGGGCTCACTCGGCGAACGAGCCGAAGTCCTCGGTGCCGTAGCGCTCGTACTGCGTCACTGCACCAATCTACTCGATGGCTCTATCCTGAATTCAGCCGCTGGAGATTGATTTATGGAAGACTCTTACCAGAGATTCGCCGCGATTTACGGCTCTATCCCCAAATTTTCTCTACCGTCTCCACGATAGTCTGGAGCTTGTACTCCTGATCCTGCACCGAAAGAGCGTTCCCAACGACTGAAGTAGCGAACCCGCACTGCGGACTCAACGCCAGCCGATCCAAACTCACGTAACGCGACGCTTCCCGTACCCGCGCCTCCAACTCCTCCACCGTCTCCCGCCGCCCACTCTTCGTGGTCACGAGCCCTAACACAGCGACCTTATCTTCCGGGACGTGAGCCAACGGCTCGAAATCGCCACTACGCGCGTCGTCGTACTCCAACATCAGCCTGTCAGCGTTGATGCCTCCGAAGATGCGCCCGGCCAGAGGTTCGTAAGAGCCCGAGACCAGCCATCGGCTCCCCTGATTGCCCCGGCACAGGTGGAATGCGAACGTCACGCCGGGATGGTTCCCGATCACGTAGTTGTCCAGCTCCACGCCCCGAGTCATCCACTTGTCGAAATCCCACCCCCGATCCTCATAGAAAGCCCGAGTCTTCTCATCCAACAGCAACGGATAATGTGGCGCATCCAACTGGATATACTCGGCCCCAAGCCGCACCAACTCGTCCACTTCGTCCCGCAGGATCTCAGCCACGTCCTCCAGAAAATCGTCCAGCGTTGGATACGCTTCCCGAGACAACTCCGGTGACCAGAGGTTTGCATACATGCTCGGGCTCGGTAGCGTGGTTTTTATTATTCGATCCGTGCGTCCTCGCGCATAGACAAACTCCTCGGCGCAGAGATGCCGCCTGCGTCTAAGCTTCCCAACTACCCCAAGCTCCGCCGGACGCTCCGTCTTGCTGTCCCCCACTGCATCATCGCCATGCCAGTCGCCCCAGAGCCAGGCGTCAATGCCATATCCCGCGAAGCCCTCCACGGCCTCGATCAACTGACTCTGAAAGGACTCCCGGCGCATCTCGCCATCCGTGACCACCGGCATCCCCGCTCGCTCCTGCAAAGATATAGCCCAATCTACCGCCCGATCCTCGACCCGCTTGAAATCTGCGTTCGAAAGCTCGCCAGCTGAGAAACTTCTCTGCGCATCCAACAGTTCGGATGGCCGCAGCAAACTACCAACGATGTCGGCGTGGATCATCGCATCCCCCTCATCAACACACTATCTCTCCCAATAAACATGCCGCATCCTCCCCTATGAAACCAAAAATATATCTGCCAAGAGCCATTATATAGATCACCAAAAAACGCCACACTCGTGCTCAAAATCCTTGACGACGAACGGTTCTGGATATAGGGTAGGGGGGCATATGAATATATCTTTGTGAAGGGTTTGACTTGGACCAGAAACAGCGCACTTTAGTTAGCATTTCGGTGACGGGGATGACTTGCGCGTCCTGTGTGCGGCGTGTGGAGAAAGCTCTCTCGGAGCGAGAGGGTGTCTCGGAAGCGAGCGTCAATTTCGCCGCTGAGAAAGCAAACGTCGAGTACGACCCGGAAATTCTGGATGCTGCAACCCTGATCTCGACGGTCGAAGATGCGGGATACGGTGCCGACACGCAGGAGACAAGCTTTGGCGTAAGCGGCATGACGTGCGCGAGTTGCGTCGGGCGGGTTGAGAAAGCTTTGGCGAAGGTGCCCGGCGTGGTGACTGCAAGTGTCAACCTCGCTACTGAGAAGGCTAGCGTTCGGTACCTCGGTGGAGAGACGGAAACGCGGGATCTCCATCGAGCGGTCGAAGGCGCGGGATACGGCGTGACGGACTCCGGTGAATCAGGTGAAGAGACTGGTAGCGCTCAGGACCGCGAACGTGGAAAGTTGACGCGGGATCTCATACTCTCCGCCCTCCTAACCGCTCTGATCCTGCTTGGAAGCCTGCCGATGATGCTCGGTCGAATGCCGCCGATTCCGATGACGTGGCTAAATGTCGGTCTCCTAATACTGGCGACACCGGTTCAGTTCTGGGCGGGTTGGCGTTTCTACAGGGGTGCTTGGGGCGCGTTGCGACACGGTCAGGCGAATATGAACACGCTGGTCGTTTTGGGAACGAGCGCGGCTTACTTCTACAGTCTCGTGGCTACGGTCGCGCCTAGTTTGCTGGCCGGACGAGACGACGTGTACTTCGACACCGCCGCGCTAATTATCACCCTCATACTGCTCGGGAGGTTGCTTGAGATGCGGGCCAAAGGACGTGCGGGCGATGCTATACGGAAGCTCGCTGGTCTGCGGGCTAGTACCGCGAGTGTCCTGCGGGATGGCGAGGAGATCGAAATTCCTGTCGAGGACGTGGTCGTTGGGGATGAGGTTCTTGTTCGTCCTGGGGAGCGAGTGCCGGTGGATGGGCGGGTGGTATCCGGATCGTCGGCGGTGGATGAAGCCATGATCACGGGCGAGTCCATACCCGTTGCCAAACAGATTGGGGATGAGGTGATCGGGGCTACCATCAACGCTACCGGCTCCTTTCGATTCGAAGCGGCGAAAGTCGGTGCGGATACGGCACTCGGTCAGATCACACGCCTGGTCGAAGAGGCTCAGGGCTCGAAAGCCCCGATCCAACGCTTGGCCGACCGTATCAGCGGGATCTTCGTCCCGGTAGTAATGGTGTTGGCCGCCGCGACGTTTGTCGTGTGGTTCTTTCTCGGCCCCGAGCCCACGCTCACTTTCGCGCTCTTGAACACGGTCGCCGTCCTCATCATCGCGTGTCCGTGCGCGATGGGTCTCGCCACGCCGACGTCCATTATGGTCGGAACCGGCAAGGGAGCCGAATCCGGCATCCTGGTCAAAGGCGGCGAAGCTCTGGAAGGAGCCCGCAAGCTGGATGCCGTGATCCTGGACAAGACCGGCACTCTCACGAGAGGCGAACCTGTACTGACGGATGTCATCCCCACAAACGGCATTTCGGAGGAAGACCTGTTACGCCTCGCAGCCTCCGCCGAGAACGAGAGCGAGCATCCGCTGGCCGGAGCCATCGTAAGAGGTACGAAGGAACGAAACATCGCCCTAGCCACCGCCGAGAATTTCGAGTCCGTCACGGGCGGCGGTGTACGGGCACGGGTCGAGGAACACGAAGTTCTTGTTGGAACGCGACGGTTCCTAGATGAGTCTGGTGTCTCCGAGAACGGACTCGCGGGTCCGGGTGATGAGTTGGCGGCGAGTGGCAAGACCCCGATGTTTGTGGCGATCGACGGTTCGCCGGTTGGGGTAGTAGCGGTCGCGGATACTGTTAGGGTGGAATCTCGCGAAGGGATCGAGAACTTGCGGCGGCTCGGCTTGGAGGTCGTCATGATGACCGGCGATAATCGTCAGGCTGCGGAGGCCATCGCGGATGAGCTTGGCATAGATCGAGTCCTAGCCGAAGTGCGTCCTGAGGAGAAAGCCGCAGAAGTCAAGCGCTTGCAAGCCGAAGGCATGCGAGTCGGCATGGTCGGAGACGGAATAAACGACGCACCCGCGCTTGCGCAAGCGGATGTTGGAATCGCCATAGGAACCGGGACCGATGTGGCGATGGAGGCTTCGGATCTCACGCTCATTGGCGGAGACGTGCGTGGCGTGGCTAAAGCCATCACACTGAGCAAAGCCACCGTCCGTAATATAAAACAAAACCTCTTCTGGGCCTTCGCATATAACGTCGCCCTCATACCAATAGCAGCCGGTGTGCTCTACCCCGTCTTCGCTGACGGCACTGTCCCCGAAGCTCTGCGTCCCTTCCTCGGAGAGTACGGCTTCCTCAACCCGGTCCTCGCTGCCGCCGCGATGGCTCTGTCATCTGTTACGGTGCTAACAAACGCCCTCAGACTAAAGCGCGTCAAGACGGACTAGAGAGCAGGAGGACTCCACATGGAACAGGACAACACAGCGGTGACTTCGACGGACTCTCCACACGGCTACGTAAAAGCCAACGACAAAGCCAAACTACAGAACCGTCTGCGTCGCATAGAAGGCCAGGTCCGAGGATTGCAGCGAATGGTCGACGAGGAAGCCTACTGCATAGACGTGCTCACGCAGGTGGCGAGCGTCGTCTCCGCACTTGAGAAAGCCGGAATGGTCGTGCTCAAAGATCACGTCGAGCACTGCGTCCGCGAATCCGCCGAAAGCGGCGACCGCGAAACAACCGACGAGAAAATACAAGAGTTGACCGCCGCCGTCGAGCGGTTTTTGAGGGTTTAGGTCGGTTCGGTTAGGCTCCTCGCATGTCGATAGAGCTTTACACCACAGCCGGATGCCCCCACAGCGAGGCCGCCCGCGAGGATCTCGAATGGCGCAGGGCCGACTTCATCGAGTACGATGTCGAGAAAGACCGCGAAGCCTACGAAAGAATGCTGCGTCTAACCGACGGAAACCGAACGGTCCCGGTCATCTTCGAAGAAGGCAAACCCGTACAAATAGGCTGGATGGGCCAGGGCTGCTTTATCTAGCGTAGCTCCCCGACAGTCCTCAGCAGCACGTGATACATCGAAGCCTGCACCTCCTGAATACGAGGAATGTAGTCCGAGCGGACAACCAGCGCGTGATCCACGAGCCGCTCGCTAACGATCCGACCACCATCATAGCCCAAGAGCCCAACGGTAAGAAGTCCTCGCTTCCGCGCCTCCGCCATCGCGGCAAGGATATTCGCGGAGCCACCACTCGTGGAAATACCTATCGCGACATCCTCCGGGCGGGCGTGGGCAATAAGCTGACGAGTA
>JBGTFQ010000072.1:0-10715 GCA_041747155.1 Rubrobacteraceae bacterium | reverse complement strand
GGCACTTTCAAAAGCGCGGGTAGTCGAGTCATTGGAGGGTGAGAGCCAGGCATCGTTGCCAGCCGGTGATCTCGTGGTGGAGATTGGGCTGTCAGAGGAATTGCGACAAGGTGAGATAGAGCGGCTGCGCAAGGAGATCTCGCGTGTCGAAGCCGAAGTGCGTCGAGCGGAAGGCAAACTCGCCAATGAAAAATTCGTCCAGAATGCCCCCGCCGATATCGTCACCGCCGAACGTGAGAAACTGCAAGCAAACGCCGCTATCCAAACCACGCTGGCGGCACGCCTCGACGAGTATCTATAGGGCGCGTGGATACGCTGTCGACCAAGACGGAGTTTGCAAAGGTCTGCGAGGAGCTTGACCGTCGCCAACACATTACGCTTGGCTTCGAGCGCATATCCGCACTACTGGACGCGCTAGGAAACCCTGAGCGGGATCTCCGCATTCTTCAAGTCGTCGGGACTAATGGCAAAGGAACCACGACCGTAGCTCTGGCGGCCGCTCTGGAAGAGTTGGGCGCATCGGTTGGTGCGTACCTCTCGCCGCACGTTCTCTCCTACACGGAGCGTGTGATGCTACGCGGCGAATACGTGACCGAAGACCAATTCACCTCAGGAATGAGCGCGGCGATCCGGGCGGCGGACGAGAACGGCATAGATGCCTCGCAGTTCGAACTTCTAACGGCTGGCGCTCTGGCGATGTTC
Source organism: Rubrobacteraceae bacterium (assembly GCA_041747155.1). Taxonomy (GTDB): domain Bacteria; phylum Actinomycetota; class Rubrobacteria; order Rubrobacterales; family Rubrobacteraceae; genus JACDDK01. The sequence continues at coordinate 10,013 of JBGTFQ010000072.1, read as the reverse complement.
CGGGACGCGGGCCTCGACATCGCCGTCCTCGAAGCCGGACTCGGGGCACGTCATGATGCGACAACCGCCGCTGAACCAGGAGTAGTTATTCTGACCAACGTATCAATAGACCACGCCGAGTATCTTGGAGATACCGTCGAAGCCATAGCGCGGGAGAAACTCGCGAGTTTGAGATCCGGTACGAAGTTGATCCTCGGAGATCCGAATATTTCGGATCTGGCTAAACAAGAATGCCAGAGGAGCGGTGCTACATTGGTGGAAGTTTCTCGCCAATATTCGACGGACGAGCCAGTATCAGAATTCGCGCCCTATACCCTCCAAAACGCCCGGCTCGGGATATTCGCGGCTGAGGTTGTGATGGAGCGGTCCCTGGACGCGAAGACGCGAGTGCTCAAAGGCTTGAGAAACGTGTTGCCGGGACGGTTCGAAGTCCGGGATGTCGGGGGTGTTCCGGTGGTTGTGGACGGTGGTCACAATCCGGGTGGCGTGCGGGCTGCGGTAGCTGGAATCGAGAGTCTTTATGGTCAGCGGTCGCTAGTTGTGCTCTTCGCTGCCTTGCGAGGGAAGGACATTGCACGTATGCTTGACGCGCTGGCTCGGCGGGCTGACGCACTCGTGTTGACGAAAGTCGATAACGAGAGGGGCATGGAGCCTGAAACAGTGTTGCTGGAGCATGAAACAACGAGTCTTGGAGGGAGTCGCGTTCGAGTGGAGAAAAATGCGGAGGTAGCTCTGGGATTGGCCGTGGAAGAGGCTAGGGGCCTTGGTGGCGTGGTTTTGGCGACGGGTTCCTTGTCTTTGGGAGCGCGGTTGCTTGGGGGGTTGCGTGAGGAATAGTGGTAACTGGAAGCTCGCGGCGTTGCTTGTAGTGTTACTCGCGGGCTCTTTCGGGCTTGGATATTACGGCATGATCCGGTTCATACTCTGATGGGAGCATTCTCAATGTTGGCATTGCAGAGCGACCCCTTCCAGTTCGTTAGCGATCTGATCACGAGCCCCCTCCTGCGTATCGGCGGACAATTGGTCCTGCTGCTGTTCGCGATCCTGTGGATCTCATTGGTCTACTGGACTTACACGGATGCCTCTCGCCGGGGAGCCTTAAAGATTTTCTGGGGCCTAGTGGCAATCATCTTCCCGTTTATCGGCACCCTGATCTACCTGATAGTTCGCCCCCCGGAGTACGTCGTGGACACCCGCGAACGCGAACTGGAACTCGCCGTACTTGAACGTGAGCTTCGCAACCGGGTGCTACTCTGCCCAAACTGCCGGGCCATAGTGGAACGCGACTTTATAGTTTGCCCGGAATGCCACTGGGAGCTAAAAAAATCTTGCGTCCAATGCGACAAGCCTCTGAACATGGAGTGGGAGACCTGCCCATTCTGCGGTACGGACCAAAAAAGCGGCAAACAATCCAACTGGTGAATAGGAGAACATAATGGAACAAACTCTGATTTTGGTAAAAGGTGACGGCGTCAGTCGGCGACTCGTAGGCGAGATCATCCGTCGCATAGAAGCCAAGACCCTGGATATTCGAGCTCTGAAAATGATGGACGTGAGCCGCGAGTTGGCCGAGCAACACTACGCCGAACACGTTGACAAGCCGTTCTTCGAGGAGTTGGTCGACTTCATCACCTCCACACCAGTCGTAGCCATGCGCATCGAGGGCGAGAACGCCATCAAGGTGATGCGTAACCTCGTGGGTGCTACAAACCCGGCGGAGGCCGCGCCCGGTACGATTCGCGGGGATCTCGCACTAAGCCTCCCGGATAACCTAGTCCACGGCTCGGATTCTCCCGAGAGCGCCGAACGCGAACTCAAACTCTTCTTCGGCTAAAGCTCGCTCCACAGCGTGCAATTCATCCTAGCCTCCGAATCCGCCCGGCGCGTGGACCTGCTCCGCGCCGCCGGATATAACTTTGAGGTCCGAAGAAGCGGTTTCCCGGAAGAAACCTTCGCCTACCCGCGCGAAACCGCCGAGTACAACGCTCGCGGCAAGGCTCTCGCCGTTGCCTCCAACACCGATGAAGTGGTGCTTGGCTCAGATACGGTGGTCTATGTGCCGGGTCTGCCGTCGGGCGAGAGTATCTTTGGGCAAGCGGCGAACGAAAGCGACGTTCGGCGGATGCTCGGTACTCTCCGGGGCCGCGCCCACGAGGTTTACTCCGGCGTAGCAGTCGCTCGGGGCGAGGAGCTTTCGGTGCGCCACGCTGTCACGACGGTTCGGATGCGGGCTCTGGACGATGCCGAGGTCGAAGCGTACGCGGTTGGCGGAGACGGAATTGGGAAAGCTGGAGGCTACGCCATACAGGGACAAGCGGCGATGTTCGTCGAGTGGATCGGGGGCGACTACACAAATGTTGTCGGTCTGCCGCTCTCCTTGACCGTGCGGATGTTGCGGGACTTCGGCGTCTCTTGGCACTAGCTACGCTGAGAGATGCCACGCCAAAGCCCATCTTCGGATACGTGACCGAGCCAAACGCGGCCAACTCTTGAGCGTTATGATACTCGTGTGGAGAGGAATCGTTACACGTTAAAGCAGCTTCCGCCCGAGTTGCGGCCTCGGGAGCGGTTGCTAGAGGCTGGCCCGGCGGCGCTTTCCGACTCGGAGTTGGTTGGGATTCTATTTGGGATCGGCAGCAGTGAGAAGACCGCTGTGGAGCTTGCGGGAGAGGTGATCGCCGAGAATGGAAACCTCTTCGGATTACACAACGTCACGGTCCACGATCTCGTACGGATACACGGGATAGGGGAGGCCAAAGCGTGCGTAGTGTTGGCGGCGGTCGAGTTTGGAAAAAGGCTTGGAAGGGTTCGTAACCCAGGAAGGCCCATGATATCATCCCCGGCGGATGTAGACGGGCTCTTGAGGGGGCGGATCGCTAATCTAGATCGGGAGAACTTCGTCGTCGTACTCTTGAACACTAAGAACGAAGTCTTGGAGGCTCCGACGATCTCGGTCGGCACGCTGTCATCGACGTTGGTTCATCCTCGCGAAGTATTCAAACCGGCGATACGAGCGAGCGCGGCCAGTGTAGTGCTCGCGCACAACCATCCGAGCGGCAAAATGGAGCCCAGCCGCGAAGATCGGGAAGTAACGAGTAGAATAGGTGAGGCAGCAAAGATATTGGGTATAGAGGTCTTGGATCACGTGATCCTAGGCGACGGATACTTTAGTATGAAGGAACACGATCTGCTCTAAACCGCGTGGTTTAGAGCCTGAGTAAAAGATACGGATGGGGCGCGGTATGTTTGGAGGAATTTTCGGGCGGGATGTGGCTATAGACCTCGGGACGGCCAACACGTTGGTGTTCGTTAAAGGGCAGGGCATCGTGCTCTCCGAGCCTTCAGTCGTCGCTATCGACACTAAAACGGACAAGGTCGTCGCTGTGGGTGAGACCGCAAAACGAATGCTCGGACGCACGCCGGGCAACATCGTGGCGATGCGGCCTCTCAAGGACGGCGTGATCGCGGACTTCGAGGTAACGGAGAAGATGCTCGCGTACTTTATTCGCAAGGCGCAGCCTCAGCGACGCATTTTCCGGTCCCTGATCGGCCCTCGCGTTGTTGTCTGCGTGCCTTCGGGTGTAACTGGGGTAGAGCTTCGGGCGGTAAAGGAAGCTACGGAATCCGCAGGAGCGCGGCAAGCTTTTACTATCGAAGAGCCACTCGCGGCTTCCATCGGCGCGGGGCTGCCGGTCAACGAGGCGCAAGGGTCGATGATCGTGGACATCGGCGGCGGGACGAGCGAGGTAGCTGTGATCTCCCTGGGAGGTATCGTGACGAAGTCGTCGATACGCATAGCTGGAGACGACGTGGACGACGCTATCACGACCTACATCCAGAAGGAGTACAAGCTGGCTATCGGCACCCAGACCGCCGAGCAACTCAAGCTGGAACTCGGCAGCGCGTTCCGGCTGGAGGAAGAGGAATCGGCGGAGATTAGGGGCCGCGACTTGGTCACAGGTCTCCCCAAAACCATCGTCATCACCAGTGAAGAAGTGCGCGAGGCCATAAGCATTCCGGTCGACGCCATCGTCGCCGCTGTTCGGGATACTTTGGATCGCACGCCGCCAGAACTTGCCTCGGATATTATGGATCGGGGGATGGTACTCGCTGGTGGCGGAGCTTTGCTTCGGCTTATCGACGAACGCCTGCGCCGTGAGACCGGCATACCGGTACACATCGCGGAAGATCCTTTGATGTGCGTGGCTATCGGCAGCGGTCGCTCCCTCGACGAGATGGAGTATTACCGCAACGCCCTCTCCTCCGGGTAATCTAGGCACATGGGCCACAAGAGATCCGGAGCGGCAAGCGGTCTCGCGGCTTTGCTGATCCTATGCGTAACCAGCTTGACCCTTTTTACAATCTACGTGAAAGAAGGCTCTGACGGCCCGCTGCACACCATTCAACTCGGTGCTGCGGAAGTCCTCCAACCCATGAGGAGCGGCGTGGCGACGGCCGCGTCTCCAATTGACAGTGTACGTGGTCGTGTCGAGGGAGCTTTTAAGGACGATAAGACGGACGAACTGCGCCTGGAACGTCGCGAGGGCGATGCCGCGGTCGCCGAGTTGTCGAGACTCCGCCGCGAGAACGAACGCCTGCGCGAGATGGTCGATGGAAGCCGCTCCACCTACGAGTATGGGCCACTAGCCCGCGTGGTCGCGCCCGTTGGAGACCAGTTCTCCGAGCGAATTCGCCTCAACGTTGGCACCAAAGAAGGCATAAAGCCCGAGATGCCGGTGGTTGTGGGTGACAACTTGCTCGTGGGCCGCACCATGAGCGTCACGGAGAACACTTCCGAGGTGTTGCTCATCACGGACCCGGAATTCAAGGCTGGGGTGAGGATCGTGCCTCCCGACGCCATGGACCCGGATACCGGAGAGCTAACAGCTCAGGAGACGGAGAAGGGCGTTCCGTTCGGGCAGGGACTTCTTGGAACTACGTGGGAATCTTATCTCGGTATAGAGCTCGTAAACCTCGGAGACCGGGCCGAGAAGGATGATTTCGTGGTTACGAGCGGCCGAGCGGGTGACAAGGAGCTTCTGTATCCACCGGGACTGTTGGTCGGAAAAGTCGAGAGTTCCACCGCCAAGGACATAGATCAATTCAAGAAAATCGTCGTGACTCCAGCCGTAAAGCCCGAAGAGCTCGAAGAGGTGCGGGTGATCGTCGGTTGGTGAGTGGCGTTTGCCGGGTGGTGACACCATGTTAGCCGGTAACTGACCCGTGTCATACATGATGGTAGAGACTTCCGTTCTGCGGGCCGCAGTGGTGGTCGCGGCGGCGGCAGTGCTTGAGGCGGTAGTTGGTCCGTTTCTTACTTTTGGCTGGATCTCACCGAAATTCGTGATCATCGCCGTTGTCTTCGCGGTGTCGGGTCTGCGAGAGCTTCAGGCTGTCCTTCTCGGGTTTTTCGGAGGGACGCTGGTCGATGCCTTAGGAGGCGGATTGTTCGGCGTTGGGGCTCTTGGCGGCCTTATCGCCGCGACGCTTTCCATGAGGGTTGGGGCCGCCAGGCTCAAAAACTCTCAAAGATTTCTTCTGGCGCAGGTTGCGGGTGTCTCGGTCTTCGCTTACGATCTCATAAGCCTTACGTCCCTGAAGCTGACTACTTCGACGGGGCCGAGTGTTGGCGAGTATATTGTAGGGGGCGCGTTGCCGGAAGCGCTGTTGAATGTGGTGTTAGCTTATCTATTAGGGGGATGGTTGTTGAACGTCGTGCGCTCCAGGGAGACCCGTTGAGCCTAACCCGAACGACCCCGAGAGCCGTCGACAAGAGCACGCCGGGAATCTTGGGCTCCATCGATTTTACGCTGCTGTTTGTAACGCTCGCGCTCTCCGGTTTCGGAATCTTCGCGGTCTACATCGCGGGTGTTGAGCAAGGGCGTGAGCTGGCTGCAAGTCAGGGCATGGGATTCGCGGCAGGGGTAATTGGCGCGATCCCGTTAGCTATTATCAACTACCGCTACTGGCAGCGGCATTTGCGGTGGATCTACATCGGCGTTGTGTTGATGTTGGTGGCTGTGATTTTGGCGGGCGCTGCGGCGGGCGGGGCGCAGCGTTGGATCGACATCGGGCCCGTCCAAGTTCAACCGTCGGAGTTCGCGAAACTTGGCATCGTGGTTGTTCTGTCGGGCTTCTTGGCAGACCGACACGTTGGAGATGGGTTGGTCTTTATAAAGTCGATGGCGATACTGGCACTGCCGGCTTTGCTGGTCTTCGTGCAGCCGGATCTCGGCACAGCCCTTGTCTTTGCGGCGGTCTTCGTAGTAATGACGTTTACCGCTGGAGCGCGGCTGTGGCAGTTGGCTCTTTTGGGTCTTGGGGCGATTATCGCCGGTGTAGTGGCCGTGAAGTTCAAAGTGCTGGAGGATTACCAGATGGATCGCCTGACGGTCTTCTTCGATCCCGAGAACAGCGGCGACGTTGGTTATCAGGTGCAACAGTCCCAGACCGCGATTGGCTCGGGAGGTCTGACCGGCAAGACGGTAGATGCGACAACGCTCTCGAACCTGGGATTTTTGCCGGAAAACCACACGGACTTCATCTTCTCGAATCTCGGCGAGCGACTCGGTTTTGTAGGGTGCGGCATCTTGCTGCTGTTGTTCTTTATCCTGATCTGGCGTGTGCTGCATATCGCCACGATATCGCGGGATCGCTTCGGGGTTCTGTTAGCCGTGGGGGTGGCGACTATCTTTCTGTTTCATGTCTTTGTGAACGTGGGGATGACGATGGGCATTATGCCGGTTACGGGTATTCCGCTGCCGTTTATCAGCTACGGTCGAAGTAGTCTGGTTGTCAGTTTGATCTCCCTGGGCCTGTTACAGAGTGTGGCTATACGTGCTCGCAGTGAGGCGGCTCGGCATCAGTTCCCTTAGATTCGGGCTCTCTGGTAGCCGATACGGGTATCGGCGGTTATACTAGGAAGCTGTAGAAGGTAGTTTGCGTACCAGAACCATTTCGAGATTTTAGGAGCGAGGGACATGTTCGCGGTTGTGAAGAGTGGCGGTAAGCAGTACAGGGTGGAAAAAGATCAAGAACTAGTCGTGGATCGCATCCCCGGCGAGGTCGGCGACTCGGTTGATTTTCCGGTCGGTTTCTCGGTGAACGACGATGGATTCGAGATCGGCGAGAAGACCGCGAAGGCTGAGATTCTGGAGCAGTTGCGGGGCCCGAAGATACACATCTACAAGTACAAGCCGAAGAAAACGTATCGAAAGAAGACCGGGCATCGTCAAGAGCAGACCCGAGTCAAGTTTACGGAGGTATAGAAAATGGCATCTAAAAAAGGTGGCGGCTCTTCACGGAACGGGCGCGATTCATCGGGTCAGAGGCTCGGCGTCAAAGCCTACGGAGGCCAGACAGTCTCGGCGGGGAGCATCATCATCCGCCAGAACGGTTCTAAGGTCCATCCCGGCAAGAACGTCGGCAAGGGTTCGGACGATACGCTTTTCGCGAAGGTCACCGGACAGGTTGATTTTGGGCGCAGCAAGAAGCGCAAGATCGTCAGCATCGTAGAAACGCCTGTTCTAGAGGAGGCTACGGCCTGATCCCCGCTTCTGGAGGCTTTTAGCCCCGTTGCAATTCATTGATGAAGCCCGCTTCGTCGTCCGCGCCGGTCGTGGTGGAGACGGTAGTGTTTCGTTCAATCGCGAGAAGTACAAACCTCGGGGCGGCCCCGATGGCGGTCGCGGCGGAGATGGCGGCTCGATCATCTTGCGCTCCACCGAAGATCTCTCGACTCTCGAACCCTACGCTTTTCGCAAGCTTGTAAAGGCCGATCGGGGCCGTCATGGCTCAGGCAGCAATCGCTCCGGAGAGCGCGGTGCCGACGTTACGATAGAAGTTCCGGTCGGAACCTTGATCCACGACGACGAAGGATTACTCGCGGATCTTGCCAGTCCAGGCGAGGAGTTTACCGTTGCTCAGGGCGGCGAAGGCGGTAAAGGCAATAGCTCTTTCGCCACGTCCACGCGCCAGGCACCGGGTTTCCGGGAGCGCGGACTGCCGGGTGAGGAACGGGCCATTCGTCTGGAGCTTCGAGTTCTCTCGGACGTGGGTCTTGTAGGACTTCCGAACGCGGGGAAATCTTCGCTACTAGCACGTTTGAGCGCGGCGCGGCCTCGGGTTGGGGATTATCCGTTTACGACGCTCACGCCGCAGCTTGGAGTCGTCGATGAGAAAGGTTATCGGTCTCCGTTTGTGGTGGCGGATATACCGGGTCTTATCTCTGGAGCCAGCGATGGTCGCGGACTAGGAAATCAATTCTTGCGGCATGTAGCTCGGGCTCGGTTGCTTGCATTAGTGTTGGACGCGAGCGAGGATCCGGAAGGGGCTGAGGGTACTTTACGGGCCGAGCTTCACGCGGCGAGATTGTCGGACAAGCCAGTTGTACTTGCGCTAAATAAGATCGACCTTCTGGACGACGAGCTTCGTGAGTATTTACGGGACACTTTCCCGACAGCACTGCAGATCTCCGCAACTACCGGTGAAGGTGTGGAGAGCTTTCGGGATGTTCTGGAGGCTCGATTGCGGGAGATGACCGAGAGTGAGTCCGTCGTCGAGACTCTTGAGCGGACGCACCGGACCTTCCGACCGGAGTGGCACGGTATGCGGGTCGAGGCAGAGAATGGCGGCTACGAGGTGCGGGGCGAGGAGATAGAGCGGATGGCTATGAAGACGGACTGGGAGAGCCCGGAGGCTGTGGAAAACTTCCAGCGGCAGTTGGAGAAGAAGGGTGTCTTGGCCGCACTCCGGCGGGCTGGGGCCGAGACTGGGGACGAGGTTCGTATTGGCGAAAGCGCGTTCGATTTTCGATGAGTGAGAGGATAGGCATCTTCGGTGGAACGTTTGACCCGATTCACACGGGGCATCTCATCATCGCCGAGCAAGTCCTCGTGGAGATGCGACTGGACCGCGTGGTCTTCGTGCCGGGAGGAATACCGCCGCACAAGGAAGCGTCCAGCGTGCGGGCGAGCGCATTGGACCGGCTCGCGATGGTCGAGGCGGCTATCGCCGACAACGAGCGGTTCTCGGTGGATCGAGTCGAAGTCGACGCTGGTCGAGCTATGCACACCGTCGAGACCGTGCCGCTGTTGAAGGAAACGTCGCTGGAGGCCGACTGGTTATTCATCACGGGAGCGGACGAGGTATCGAATTTGTTGACTTGGAGGGACCCTGACAGGTTGCTTGAGGAGGTTGTGATGGTGGCGGCGACGCGACCGGGCTTTGACTTGGCTAAGCTGGATCACCTGGAGGCTAGTTTGGAAAATTTCGACAGAATTTTCCCTGTTGAGTGTTCACGGGTGGATATCTCTTCGACAGGTATTCGTCGGAGATTGTTGCAGGGTAAGAGTGTTCGTTATCTAGTACCGGAGGTGGTGCGTGAGATCATTGCAGAGAAAAAATTGTATGTTCGAGACAGCAAGAGAAAGGATGAGCGGAGCTTGAGCGAGGAGACGCTGTGAGAGGAGACGAGTCGGCGGTTCGTAAGGACACAATGAATGAGGGTGAAGCACTAACCCGTAGCATGGCGGAGACCGCCGCCCACGCCGCGAGCGAAATGTTCGGTAAGGACGTGACCATCATTGACCTCAAGGAGTTAGTCTCTTACACGGACTACTTCGTGGTCGCCAGCGCGGAGACCGATCGCCAGGCCAAGCGCATCGCCGAAGAGGTGATCTCTCGCATGGTCGAAGAAGGACACCGACCGCGCACCCGGCGTATCGACGAGGCAAGCGAGTGGATCAGCCTGGACTTCACCGACGTGGTGGTGCACGTCTTTACCGACGAAGCCCGCGATTACTACCGGCTCGAATCCCTCTGGCGCAGCGCGCCGCAGGAGGTTGTGGAAACTTAGAATAAACGTGTTAGCTGGTTCGCGTTGACACTTGGTAAGAGGCTAACTATACTCTGATGGCTTTTGAGGGGCCGTAGCTCAGTTGGGAGAGCGCCGCGCTGGCAGCGCGGAGGTCGTCGGTTCGAACCCGTCCGGCTCCACTCAGCAAACCATCGGG
>JBGTFQ010000071.1:0-2405 GCA_041747155.1 Rubrobacteraceae bacterium | reverse complement strand
TCGCGCTCGAAGATAGCGGCTCCGAAAGGCCCGCCGGTGTCGCGTCGGATGTTCTCGCGGGAGAGATCCACGGCCAGACGCATCCGATCCTCTGGCTCTGCGTAGATATCATCTGCGACAAACTCATCGACCCAGTCCGGTAGGCGCAGGATTACTTCGGGGAACTTCATAACGGACTCCTTTCAGAGACGCGGTTATCATAACAACTCCGGGTTCGAGGAACGGTGGGATGCTAGAGTGAGTCGCGAATCGCGTCCAAGAAGGAGGATCACCGTGGAGATACAGAATTTATCGAAATCTCTCGCTTTTTCGGAGGAGAAGATGCAGAAGAACGCGCTTTTCGAGTCGTCGCATCTGTTCTACGACACGTACTGCTTGCTACCCGGACAGGCTCAGAAGGTCCATTCGCACGAGGGTTCGGACAAGATCTACTACGTCCTGACCGGCACAGGCCATTTCACGATCGGCGACGAAGAGCGAGACTTGCCGGAAGGCACCGCCGTCATAGCCCGCGCCGGAGATCCGCACGGTGTAAGCAACAAGAGTGAAGAGAATCTAATTTTGCTGGTCACGATGGCTCCACGTCCGTCCTGAAGATGCCCGCCCGAGAAGCACCTCAGCCGCCCTACATTCTCTTGTTTCAGGAAGCCGCGCCCGGTGCCGTACCGCTGATGGTCTCTGTGGATGATCGCGCCGCTCTGCCGCTCTTTGATTCCAACGAGAAGGCGCAGAGTTTTCTGGAGGCGGCGGACTTCGGGCCGGATTGGAAGCCGGTAGAGGTTTCGGGGGCGGGGCTGCTAACTGTGCTCGAATCCTGTCGCGGGCTCGTTGAGTACGTGGCCCTGGATCCCCCACCCGCAACAGAGGGTGGAATGAAGGTGGAGATGGGCGGATTGGAAGAGCTGATCACAGCTCTACAAAGCAACCCCGAAGATAACCTGTTCGACATCGGCGGCCTAAATCGGAACTGAGCCAGCTCACGAGAAGATCAGCGAAAATATCCCATCCACATCCATCTCGATAAGTTAGAATATCTCCAACATGAGCATGACCTTCAAAGAAAAGTTAACGGAGTCCGCCAGGACACACTGGCAGGAGTTTAGCCAGAGCCGTCCGGGGCGACGTTTCCAGGATCGGTATCGTCGCCGTCAGGAAAGTCAGAGCGGCAGGCGAATTATCAGTCGAATCTTCAACATCACCCTCGGAGTTTTGTTGGTAGCTTCGAGTGCGCTCGGTGGCCTGCTGCCCGTCCTCGGATGGGGGACCGCGATAATCGGGTTCAGCCTCATCGCGGGCGAAGTCCTTTCCGCCGCCCTTCTTCTCGACAAGACGGAGAAAAATCTGTGGAGTTTCACCGGATTTTGCAAAGATGTCTGGCTCCTCACAAACTCCGTGGGAAAGGCTTTGATCGTGTTTCTACTAACGGTACTCACCGTGGCTTCGACCTATTTGACGTACCTTGCGGTCCTGCGTATCTTCTAAGTTTCTACCCGAGTACGTAGCCCGCTAGAACGCTCTGCACGAGGTAGATGTTCAGGTTTTTGTTGAACCGTTTCTCGATGGGCATAGGAGACCCGGAGATCCATATCTTCAGCTCCGCATCGAGGTCGAAGTGTCCGGCGGTCTCGACGCTAAAATGCGTGATGCTCTTGTACGGCAGTGAGTGATATTCGACCTTGTTCCCCGTTAGGCCCTGCTTGTCCACGAGGATCAGGCGCTTGTTCGTAAAAACAAACAGATCCCTTATAAGTTGGTAAGCCCGCTCGATCTTCTCCTCAGACGCAAGCACCTGCGAGAAGTCGCCCTCTATAGTAGTCGGGTCTATCTCCGAGGCATTCCCCATCAATCCATCCAATAATCCCACCGTACTCCCTTCCGAACAAATCCGTTTCCAAGTCTAGTATATGGCTGACAGTACCCCGAGTACACGAGGCTCCGCTGCTTTCCAGAACATCGTAAGGCTGTACCGTCTGACTCCGTTATCTCGACTAGCGGCTCGCCTCGCTGTATAAGTTTCCACGCCAAAGCGAAGCTCCAAGTCATGACTCATATAAAATTGTTATCAGCTCCGTAGATCACGCTTCGGTCATCTTCCTCGGGTCGAGTAGCTTGTCTAGCTCTACTTCGGAGAGGTCGGTCTGTTCGCGGGCTACTTCGCGGATGGTTTTGTCAGTCTTGTAAGCTTGTTTGGAGATTTCGGCGGCTTTGTCGTAGCCGATACCGGGGGCGAGCGCGGTGGCTAGCATCAAGCCTTGCTCGACTAGGGCGGGACCGCGATCCGTGGCTTCTATCCCACTTACGCACTGGTCGGTCAGGTTGGTGGAAGCTGCGCCTAGTAGCTGGATGCTCTGGAGCAGGTTATGGGCTACGACGGGCATCATAACGTTTAGCTCGAAGTTGCCGCT
>JBGTFQ010000070.1:0-6665 GCA_041747155.1 Rubrobacteraceae bacterium | reverse complement strand
GGCGAAAGCGTCCTGCAACCGCTCGTGGGCGGCCTCGATAATCCGGGGATTCGAGAGGATATCGTCGATCTGGCTGCGCGTGGCGTTGCGCTTTACGTACTCTTCTTCGACGATGTCGTGCAGGTTCGCGTCCTCGCTCATACGATGGACTATGTAATCCAGGACTTTTTCCTCCCGTGCGGAGCTTGTGGAACCGCCGAAGATTCTGGCCCAAAAAGACTTTTTCTCACCCGACTCAGACATGTCTATCCTCTCTACGAAGACTAAAGTTCTTCCAACTTCAGTATAACCTATGGAAGATTCAACCCCCGCTCGCCAATCGCCGCAGAGGCTCCCCAGCTAGGCGATATACCGTCCAATCATCCATCGCCTCGGCTCCGAGTTTCTTGTAGAAGCCGATAGAGGGCTCGTTCCAGTCAAGAACCCACCACTCAAGCCGCCCGCAATCCCGCTCAACCGCCAGCCGCGCCAGCCAGGAAAGCAGAGCACGTCCTGCGCCGGAGCCCCGGTATGCTGGACGGACGTACAGATCCTCCAGGTAGATCCCCGGCTTCCCCAAAAACGTTGAGAAGTTATGAAAGAACAACGCGAAACCCACCGGTTCATCGTCCACGAAAGCCATCAGCACCTCCGCGTACGGTCGCTCACCAAAAAGTGACTCTCGCAGACTCTCCTCGGTCGCCACAACTTCGTGAGAAAGCTTCTCGTACTCCGCCAGTTCGCGGATGAATGAGAGTATTAGTAGCGTGTCCCCGGCTGTGGCGAAGCGTATCTCCAGTGTCGCGCCTAGACTTTCACGTTGATTAAAGACTCGGCGATCTGGACGGCGTTCGTGGCGGCGCCCTTGAGGAGGTTATCTGAGACGCACCAGAACTGGATCACGTTTCCTTCAACCCTTACGCGGCCCACGAACGTGCCGGGATCTCCAGCAGCTTCGAGTGGCGTTGGAAAGTCATCAGCGTCGCCGGAGAATACTACGCCAGGCGCGGCCTGAAATACATCGAGCACTTCGGGCAGCGTGACCTCGCGGTCGGTCTCCACGTAGATGCTCTCAGAGTGTCCGGTGTGGACAGGTATGCGGACGGTCGTGGCGAATATTTCGAGGTCTGGCAAACCCAGGATCTTGCGGGATTCCTCACGCATCTTGGTCTCCTCGCTCGTGTAGCCATCTTCTCCGACACCCCCGATCAAAGGTATAGCGTTGCCGGAGATGGGCTTCGGATACACGTCCTCACGACCATTCTCCAAGGCATCGACCCCGCTACGCCCAGATCCTGAGACCGCCTGATAAGTGGAGACGACGACCTTCCGCAATCCGAACTCGCGAGCGAGTGGCGCTAGCGTCACCACCATCTGAGACGTAGAACAGTTGGCGTTGGCGATCAGGCCATTGTGATCTTCCAAGGCACCCGCGTTAACCTCTGGAACGACGAGCGGAACGTCCGGGTTCATCCTGAAATCCGAACCGTTGTCTATAACGATGGCACCTCGGGATATAGCCTCTTGAGAGAGTTGCACCGCAGCACCTTTCTCTCCCTCGGTTCCCGCAAAGAACGCGAAGTCCACGCCTTCGAATGCGTCCGGTTCGGCCACGCCGACCTCGAACTCTTCGCCTGCTAGCGTCGAGCGTCGGGCGCTGCGAGCTAGGATGCGAAGCTCTTTAATGGGGAAGTTTCGGCGGCGTAACTCGGCTACCAGTCGGTCTCCTACCAGACCGGCTCCTACTATCGCTACGGTGTATCCATCGCTCATGTTAGTTTTCCTTTCCGTCGTCTTCTATGGCTTTGCGGGCTATGTCGAGAAGGTCCCAGACGATCCCGCTGGCGGTGCGCTCGGGTCCCGCGCCGGGGCCGCTTACGGTGAGCGTAACATCCGTGTAGCGGCGGGTGCGGATGTCGAAGACGTTCTCCGGGCCGCTTATGGGTCCGAACGGACTCTCCACCGGCGTCTCGGATAGGCCGACCGAGATCCGGCCTTCCTTCGGGATGCGTGTCAGATATCTGAGCATATGGTGCTCCTCTACCGCCCCCAGACGCGCCGCAAAGGCTTCGTCGTGCTCCGGCAAATGTTGCATAAACTCGTCCAGGGGCAAATCTTCCAATCCTTGCGGCACCAGGGATTCGTATGGTACATCTGCGGGCTCTACCGTTCGGCCCATCATGCGGGCGAGGATTATGGCTTTGCGAGCTACGTCGAGGCCGGAGAGGTCGTCCCGAGGGTCGGGTTCGGCGTAGTGAAGCGCGACCGCTTCTTCGACGGCCTGGGAGAAAGACGTGCCATCCTCGACCGCGCTCATTATGAAGCCGAGGGTTCCGCTCGGGCTGGCCTGAATCTCCAGGATCTCATCGCCGGTCTCGATCAGGCCGCCAATAGTCGAGATGATCGGCATTCCAGCACCGACCGTCGCCTCGTGCCAGAGTCTGTCCGGTATCGTCGTGACCAATTGCTCGTACTGCGCCGTGCTCCCCGAAAGCGGCCCCTTGTTAGAGAGGACGAGATACGAACCATTCTGGATGCCCAGGAGATCGAGATCAAAAGTTCCCCCGTGCACGGCAACATCCACTACGACCCGCGTCGTACCCGGTGCGGGCTCAGAGCGCAGGACGTCTTCTATAGAGTCTGTGCCAAGCTCCGAGAGTCGTCCTCCGTCCTCTTTCAGCCGGACAGCCTGGGGTAGCAACTCTTCGCCCACGAGTGCGCCGGAAGTATCAGAGACGGCGTGAAAATGGATATCTATGTTGTCCTCGTCGCGCCAGCGTTTGCGTTCTTCCAGAACGATCTGAGCAACCGAGCGACCAACGTGTCCCAGCCCGATCTGGACGATCTCCAACCGCTTCACGCAACCTCCTCTACAGGTGTGGCGACGGTCACGAGCGAGTCGTGCAGCACGCGCAGCGCGGCCTCTCCCGCCTCGGACTTGACGAGATACACGAGCCCGGCGGAGGCGAGCCCCGAATGCAACGGCGCAATCTTCGCGCCTCGCAGCACTTTTAGGCCGTGTTTGAGATCCGCCGTGTTCGGCTCTCCGATGCAGACGACCATCGCGGCCTCGCTCGGGCGAGCGTTCGTACAAGGGATATCTACCGGAACCTTGCGGCGCAGCGCTACGCACCGAACGCCCGGCCCGGACTCGAAGCCCGTTACGCGGGTGCCGGGCCGCTCGGGCGCGAAGCTGTTGCGGACGGAGACCTCGATCCCGTCTTCCTCCGCAGGCTCCATCGTCTTTGGATGCAATACCTTCGCCCCCAACGAGGCGAACGTGCCAGCCTCCCGGTATGAGAGCCGGGTGAGCAAGGCCGCTTCCGGGACCAGGCGCGGGTCCGCGTCCAGAACGCCGTCCACGTCCGTCATGATCCAGACCTCCGTGGAACCAAGCGCGCGCCCGATCACGGTCGCTGAGAGATCCGACCCCCCACGGCCAAGCGTCGTCGGGAAACCCTCCGGCGAATGCCCCACATACCCCGGCACCACCGCCACGGCACCATCCGCCAAAAGCGGCGCGACGTGAACTGCGCATCGCCTCTCCGTGCCAGCGGTATCCACGGGAGAACCCGAGAATGCGGGGCCGGTCGCGATGGGGTCTTCGGCGACCACGGCAGACGGCGTTCCAGAGGTGCAGATCGCACCGGAGAGGATCACCGACGAGAGTCGTTCCCCGAAGACCGCGATCTCCGCTTTACGAGCCGCCGGGCTCTTGACGGGAGCCTCGATCCGCTCTACCAAAAGCTCCAGCAACTCTTCCAGCCGCGCCTCGACTTCCGTCAGATGTTCCGCTGAAACCGCCTCACGGGCCGCCGCCAGATGACGCTCCGAGAGCGCCGCCCGCAACTCGGCGGCGGTACCCTCTCGAACGGTACCGCGAGCTGCCCCGAGCAACGTATTCGTAACGCCGCTCATGGCGGAGACGACGACAGCTACGGGGCGCTCGCGGGAGGCTTCGGTGGCTATATTGGCGGCTCGGATGAAGCGGTCGCCGCCGCCGACCGAAGTGCCGCCGAACTTAATTACTAAGGGTTCGGGCAATCCGCTCACACTCCGTTCAGGGCTTGATCCAGGTCATACAAGATGTCGTCGATGGACTCCAACCCAACGCTCAACCGGATGTAATCATCGGAAACACCCGTCGAGACCTGCTCCTCAGCCGTCAACTGCGAGTGCGTAGTCGATGCCGGATGAATAACGAGGCTCTTTGCATCCCCGATATTCGCCAGCAGACTATGAAGCTCCAGTCGATTTATGAAGCTCTTGCCCGCTTCGAGACCGCCCTCGATGCCGAAGCCGAGGATCGCACCGTACATGCCACCTCGGTGGTATTTATCCGCTAGATCGTGCGCCGGATGATCCGCGAGCCCCGGATAGTTGACCCAACTGACTTTTTCGTGGCCTTGCAAGAACTCCGCCACAGCCATCGCATTCTCCGAGTGACGCTCCATGCGCAGCGGCAGCGTCTCCAAGCCCTGCAAGAACAGGAAGGAGTGGAACGGCGAGAGAGCCGGACCGTAGTCCCGCAACATCTGGACGCGAGCTTTGAGGATGTAGGACATCTCGCCTAGCGCAGAGTAGTACTCCAGGCCGTGGTACGACGGGTCGGGCTCGGTGAATCCGGGGAAGCGTCCGTTATCCCAGGGGAACTTACCGCCGTCCACGATCACACCGCCGATGCTCGTCCCGTGGCCGCCAATGAACTTCGTCGCCGAATGAACCACGATATCCGCCCCATGCGCCAGCGGATTGACGAGATACGGCGACGGCACGGTGTTGTCCACGATAAGCGGAACCCCAGCTTCGTGCGCGACGTTCGCTACGGCTTCTATATCCAGAGTGTGGAGAGCCGGGTTGCCAACGGTCTCCGCGTAGACGGCTTTCGTCTTGTCGGTGATGGCGGCTCGGATGTTTTCGGGGTCTGTGGAATCGACGAATTTTACGTTTATCCCGATCTTGGGGAGCGTGTAGTGGAACAGGTTGTAGGTGCCACCGTAGAGCGCCGCCGCCGAGACGATCTCATCCCCCGCTCCAGCGAGGTTGAGTATCGCCAAAGTCTCCGCCGCCTGCCCGCTGGCGACGGCTAGAGCACCGACACCACCTTCGAGGAGGGCCATCCGCTGCTCGAAGACGTCGTTGGTCGGGTTCATGATGCGCGTGTAGATGTTGCCCGGTTCGGCGAGCGAGAAAAGATTCGCGGCGTGGTCGGTATCGTCGAAGACGTAGGAAGTCGTCTGGTAGATCGGGACCGCCCGAGCGTTCGTCGTCGGGTCGGGCTCCTGCCCACCGTGCAGCGCGAGCGTGTCGAAGCCGAAGCTCCGCTCCTGGGTCTTTCCTTCTACGGTGTCAGTCATGTTGTCTCCCTTTCTGTGTGGTCCTTGAGTTGGATTCCAGCGGTGGTTTTATCGCTTCTTTTAGTTCTGCCCAGTCTTTTAGAAAAGCATCGTGGCCGCTTTTGGTGTCTATCTCCGCGTAAGTCGCGTTTGCTCCGGCGCTCGCGGCACGCTCCGCCGACGCTCTTACTTCGGCAGCCGGGAACAACCAGTCGCTGGTGACACCGACGAAGTGCAACTCCGCCGTGACACGCCCGTAGGCTTCTGCGTCGCTCTCGTAGCCGCCCGCTACGTCGTAGAGATCCATGGCCCGCAACAGGTACAAGTAGGAGTTGGCATCGAAGCGGTTGATTATGTCGCGGCCCTGGTATTGCAGGTAGCTCTCGACCTCGAAGCGGCCTGCGAGGTCTTCGTGCAGAGGCGGTCGGCTCGCGGGTCGGCGTCCGAAGCGCTCCCATTGTCCGGCGGCGCTCTGGTAGGTCATCATTCCGGCCATGCGGGCTATGGATAGTCCGTCGTCGGGTCTCCTTCCGGTGTTGTAGTAGTCTCCGTTCTGCCAATTCGGGTCGGCCATTATGGCGCGGCGCCCGATCTCGCTCATCCCCAATCCCTGCGGCCCGAGCGCACCCGTAGCCGCCACCGGAACGGCTCGCTCCACAAACTCCGGGAACTCAACGGCCCACTCAAGAGCCTGTTGCCCACCGATGGAGCCACCGATAACGAGCGCGAGCCGCCGCACCCCGAGATCGTCGAGCAGCCGCTTCTGAGCCCGCACGATGTCCCGAATCGTAATCACGGGAAAACGCATCGCATAAGGGCTTCCGGTATCCGGGTCCTCAGAGGCTGGCCCCGTGCTGCCGGAGCAACCACAGAGCACGTTGGAGCAGATGATGAAGTGTTGGTCCGGGTCTATAACCTCGCCCCGCCCGACCATTGAGTTCCACCAACCACCGCGCGGATGTTCGGGCGATGGGTCGCCGACGGCGTGCGAATCGCCCGTGAGAGCGTGCACGACAAGTACGGCGTTGTCGGCGGATGCGTTCAACTCGCCCCAAGTTTCGTAGGCGAGCGACACGTCTTTCAGGGTTCCGCCGAGTTCGGGCTCGAAATCGCCTATGCGATGGAGTTGGAACGCGGGTCGGGCTGGGGCTTGGTTAGCTCCGGCCCTCGGGTCTTGTGTCATATCGAGTAGTAATGCAGCCTCCTTCGCTTCGTCGCGTCTGTACGCCGGGCCATTGCCCGCCTGCGCAACCCGCTCCGAAAGAGAGGCTGCCCGCCTCTCGTCACATCTTCCAGGCCGGATATGACCGCCTGCTGGAATTGGCACCTTGCGGGGCGTAGTTCCCCGTG
>JBGTFQ010000069.1:0-20651 GCA_041747155.1 Rubrobacteraceae bacterium | reverse complement strand
ATCTTCGAGAATTTGCAAAACTAGCCTGTCGGTTAGTCGGCATTTCAGCGGTCAGCTAACAATGGCTGGCCGCTTGTCTTTTGAGGGAGTTTTCTTTGACTGAGGGTGTGTTGCCGTCGAAGCTCGGGTCGCAGGCTGTTGGCGAGGTTGCGTCTGTAGGTGAGGATGTCTATCAGTTGAAGCTGCCGGTTCCACTGCCTCTGCGGTTTATCTCGGTTTACTTGATCCAGGGCGAGGACGGCTGGACGGTTGTTGATGCTGGCTTTGATTACCCGGAGACTTACGAGGTGTGGGGGAAGGCGGCTGCGGATTTGGGCCTGGATCTCGACGGGGACATTGAGCGGATTGTAGTGACGCACTTTCATCCGGATCATCTCGGGGCGGCCCGTTGGCTACAACAACGTTCCGGTGCGCCGGTGATGATGCTAGAGGAGGAGATCGAGTTCTCCCGCCGCATCTGGACCCGGCGTGATGGTCCGGAGCCGTTCATCGAGCATCTGTCCCGCCACGGAATGCCCCGTGAGACAGCCAATGCTGCGGCGGAGGCTTTGCGTTCGGGGTTGGCCTTGCCGGAAGAAATGACCCCGCTACAGGTCGGGGAGAAACTGGATGTCGGCGGCGGTTCCGTTCGTGTATTGCTCGCTCCGGGACATGCGGATCATCAGCTTGTATTGCACGACGAGGGGCGGCGGATACTGTACGCCGCGGATCACATCCTGCTCAAGATCACCCCGAACATCGGACTCTGGCCGGAGAATGCCCCGCACCCGCTGGCTCGCTATCTCGACTCTCTGGACGATTTGCGAAGCCTGGACGTAGACCTCGTACTCCCTGGTCACGGACCCGTCTTCCACAACTTGGCGGGACGAATCGAAGAACTAGAGCATCATCACGACGAGCGGCTCGAATTGATGCGCGGACACCTGACGGAAGGCCCAAAGTCGGCTTCGGAGGTATCCACCCGCGTTTTTCGGGAAGATCTCTCTATCTACGAAAAGTGTTTTGCCCTTGCCGAGACATTGGCGCATTTGGACCACCTCGAAGTCCAGAACCGGGTCGAGCGCATTGAAGGCGATAGGATCACATACCAAGCTACGTAGATCAGAGCAGAATAAACGTCAGCAGCGCGATATAAGCTGCCCCAGCAACTGCAACGGCCACTCCGAATCGCCAGTTACGACGCGGTCCCATCTCCACGGGATGCACGCCGGAGAGCCGCGAGAGCATGGTGATGGAACTCGAAAACGGCGTAACGAGCAGCGCCGCCTGCGACCCAATCAGTATAGCCGCCGCCCAAAGGACGGGAGCTGGTCCGGCATCCAGTGGGAACGCGGCATTCAAGAGCAGCACCATTGGGATGACGTGGATACCGGCGATAAAGCCGAGCACCATAATCGCAGCGAGCACCGGGGCCACGAGCGCGTCGGGCAGGCCAGAGAGCAGACTTCCAAGCGGAGCGAGGGCGCCGAGAGCTTCCAGCGAGACCACCAAAACCCCCGCCGACCCAAAGAGCGCGAACTCCGAGTGCGAGGCCGTCAATGCTCCACGAGTCTCATCTCTCAACCGGACGAGCGGCGAAGACCGACGTGTCAAAGCGGTGGCGAGCAGGGCGATGAGAACTACAACGACAGCGACGGTCACGGCGATAGTCGCTGTCAAAGGGAGCTTTGGAACCAGGATGTTGACGAGCGCGACGGTAGTGACGAGCAGTACCGGGTAGAGCAGGACGGCCACCGCTCCCCGGTCGAGCGACGCGCTTTGGGGGTTCTCGACGACCCCGCCTTGACGTTGGGCTACTAGCAACGTCGCTCCGAGGCCGAGAAAGACAAACGGGAGTGTCACGGTCAGTAGGTTCGGATACGAGATGGCAGTCAGGGTGACGGTGGTGGCTGTCAGCAGGTTGAGGTTCGTCCACAGTGGTGCGAAAGAGAAGCCGCGTCCGGCCCACTTCAGAGCTTCCACACGTTCCTTTGGGGCGGCTCGGTGTGTGATCACATCGACCAGCACGAATGAACCTACATCTAGCACCGCCCCCAACACATGTCCCAGAACACCCGAGGTCGCCTTCACCCCAACACCTCGGCGAGTTAGCGCAGCCATCAAAGCCTGTATCTGAGATTCATAACGGGCGGCCCGGATCGGATACCCCGCCGCGCTCAACACCAGCAAGACCGCCACGATCCCAAAGTAAGCCGGCATCTCATCAAGGAACATCCCGACATCTAAGCGTCCCGTCACCACCGAAACCCCGAGCATCACGAAAGCAACCGCCGCGAACGTCCTATGAAACGAGGTCGACCATGGCACCGACATGAAGAACAACGCCGCTCCCGTCCCCAGGAAAACCGCCGTTCCGAAGGAGCCAGGATCGAAGGTGTGCCACACGTACCCCGCCAGAAACGCAAGCCCCAGAAATGGCCGTCGCCCATCTAGCAGGGCTCTCAAGCCGCCGGGTGCTAACGATTCGTTTGAGGTTTTGCTGATCCGGCCTCCAGGGTTTTGTTTGCGCGAACGATTCTACGGCATGTTCACATCCGTATCGCGATGTTTGCGTTACTCTCTAACGAGATCCACCACCAAAAGAAACATTGAAGGAGCAATTTGAAAGACCCGCGACTCATGAAGGAATTGCTTTTACCAGGGGCCATAGCCCTTGCGCTGACCGTCGCCGCATGTGGTCCCCTCAACAGCGCAGGCTCCAATGATAATGGCGACAAGCAAACTGTTGACACCTCCGCCAAAACCTCGAGCTCCAAAGCGGCGAAGAATGTAGAGGTCGAAACCCTCGTAACTGGACTCGAAGCCCCATGGGGCGCGGACTTTCTCCCAGACGGTGATGCCCTCGTAACCGAACGGGACTCAGGTCGTCTTTTGAAAGTAACGAGCCAAGGCGACGTCGAGGAAGTCCAGCGAATCCCCGAGGACGGTAGTGGCGAAGGCGGTTTGCTCGGTGTCGCCGTCTCACCGGAGTACGACAAAGACAATCTCGTCTACGCATATTACACAACGGGTGAGGATAACCGCGTCGGACGCTTCAAGCTGGGTGAGGCACCTGAGCCGATCCTAACTGGAATACCCGTAAACACGTACCACGACGGTGGTGGTTTAGCTTTCGGCCCGGATGGAATGCTCTACGTTTCGACCGGCGATGCTGGAGACCCCGACACCGCCCAGGACGAGAATTCTCTCTCCGGCAAGATACTGCGCCTCAACCCCGATGGCACTATACCCGACGATAACCCGCTTAAAGGCAATCCAGCTTATTCATACGGACATCGCAACGTTCAGGGGCTGGCCTGGGATAAAAACGGACAACTGTACGCCAGTGAGTTTGGTCAGAATCGGTTTGACGAGGTCAATCGGATCGAGGCGGGTGGTAACTACGGTTGGCCGGAGATCGAAGGTGACGGAGGGGAGCCTGAGTACATTGATCCGGTGCAGACCTTCGCGACGAGCGAGGCATCGCCGAGTGGAGCAGCGATTTTGAAGGATAGTGCGATTCCTCAGTGGGATGGTGATATTTTCGTGGCGGCGTTGCGGGGGGCTAGGTTATGGAGGTTGGATCCCAATACAAACGGCTCGATAGATAGCAAGGAATCATTGCTGAAAGGCGAATACGGACGCCTACGCAACGTTATCCAGGCTCCAGATGGCTCGCTCTGGGTCTTTACCAACAACCGCGACGGTCGCGGCACTCCCTCGGAGAACGACGACCGGATACTGCGCCTGGCACCGGCGGAGGGATAGTGGCTTTCAAGAACGACGCATATCCGCACCATCTAGCCGCTTTCGTGCAATCGCGATGGAAAGACAATGCCGAGCCGCTGCCGGATCCAGGGGTTCTGGAGAGTTTTATATCCAACTGCTATCAGGCGAGCTTGCTTTCGGAGGAGGATCGTCCGGTGACATTTCGGGTGATGCTCTGCAGACCCGATACGCTGCCGCCCCACGAAGGACCACCCGACGGCCTGCACCGGTTAGAGTTCCCGGAGACGCGGCCATTCGATATGCAAGAGTTGCGGCGGCTCTCACCCGCAACTGATTACTACAGATCGCTTATTGGGGTAAAGCTCGATGAGAACGGGGAGCTCAAAATATGGGGCATTGTGCATTCCGGACCGCGATGGCTGAGGGCGGATCAGGGTGGGCGGGATCGCCCACCGGCGTTGCCGAAGGTCCTTATTATTCATGTGACCGGACCCGGTCGTGTTTCGGTGAGTAGTGGCGACACCTCCGTCGGGAAACTCGAAGGCGGGATACTCTCTAGCGCCTACATAGATGTCTTTAAGTCCTCATGGCTGCCGGAGATGTTCTCTCCCGTAAGAGAGGAATTGTCCAGAATACATAGCGAGGCTCGGGTACGAGCAGTTCATTCCGGGTTGTCCTGGGCTCCACTCGACAACGACATCACGCGCGTCATAGGACAGCACCTGATCAAACGCCTAATCGCCGCCGTTCGTAACTCTCGACATGGTGGCACTATTGTCATAATACCCCCCGACCTTGCACAAGAACTGCTGGAAGAAGACTATGTCTCACTCAAATACAGGTTCACGGACAATGAACCTCGCCGTCGTTTCCGGTCCCTTATAGTGCGTACCATGAATGCCATCGCCGAGCTTCGAGGCGACAATATGGAAGACGGGGATGTTAGCGAGCCAGTAGGCTGGGAGTATTACGAAGCCGTCACCGACGAGAAGCTCGCGAACCTCGACGAGGCCATCTTCGAGGTCGGACACCTCATAGCTGGACTCACGGCGGTCGACGGTGCGTTTGTGATGACGCAGCGCTTCGAACTGCTGGGCTTCGGTGGTGAGATATCCGGTAACCTTCCCGATATCTCGATTATCGAGAAAGCCCTGGACGCCGAAGGCTCGAAGACCGTAAAGGAGACGACTACTGGTGTCGGTACCCGTCATCGGTCGGCCTATCGTCTGGCCGGAGCGCTTCCAAGAGCTCTCGTCGTCGTTGTCTCACAGGATGGAAACGTTCGCTTCGTCAAGCACAAAGACGGCTACGTTACGTACTGGGATCAAGCGTAGCGAAGCGACTTTTAAGCGGGCTCTACATTCGCGGACATGGAGCCCTTGCAGCGGGGAATAAGAGGATCTGGGCCGAAGTCGAGGATCTGATCCCTCTTCATCTCCGCCACCTCCAGATTCGTAGTCGCCACCACAACCCGACCCGCTGCGTCCACTCCGGCGGCTAGTTCGTAAGCTTGGCTAGCGGAGTGTCCACAGACCTTCATTAACATCAAGATCACGTAGTCGTAACTGTGATCGTCATCGTCCAACAACACCACGTTGTACGGCGGCAGCCCAACAACCTTTCGCTCCTGCGCCTCCCTTGGTTTCGTAACTGTCTCTGTCATCGACCCTTCCACTCCGGCTTTCGTTTCTCCAAAAACGCGCTCATGCCCTCCTGCGCGTCGGCGAGGGATGCGTTCTCGGACATCACCTCCCGAGTGTAAGCATACGCTTCCTCGGTAGGCATCTCCAACTGCCGATAGAACGCCGCTTTACCTATCCCCACGACGAGCGGACTGGCGTCGGCGATCTTATCTGCAAGTGTTCGTGTGGCCGCTGCCAACTCATCCGCCGGAACCACCCGGTTGACGAGTCCTTCGGCGCGGGCTTCTTCGGCGGAGACGAATTCCCCGGTGAGAAGCATCTCCATCGACTTTTTCTGGCCTACGGCTCGCGAGAGCGCGACCATCGGGGTGGAGCAAAATAGCCCGATCTTGACGCCTGGCGTAGCGAAACGGGCCTCTTCGGCGGCGACCACGAGGTCGCAGGTGGCGGCGAGTTGGCATCCGGCGGCGGTCGCTATGGAATGGACCTGCGCGATGACGGGCTGCGGGATTCCCTGTATGGTCTGCATCAACTCACAACAAACGTCGAAGATGTGGCGGTAAGTCTCCGGGTCACGCCCAACCATCTCCGAGAGATCGTGGCCTGCACAGAACGCCGGTCCCTCGCCCCGCAAGATAACTACCGAAGTCTCCCGGTCCTCGCCGATAGCCTCGAAACATTCATTCAACTCCAGCATGTGAGCCAGGGATAAAGCATTTCGTTTCTTGGGGCGATTCATGGTTACGTAGGCAATGTTCCCGTCGCGTTCGTGGACGATGTTTTCGTAGGTTTTTGTTTCGATCATCTCGCTACTCCTAACTCGGATATTCTCGGGTCTCCACAAACTCTGAGCGGCCCCCGATCTCCACGCTGCCGTCCGGCTGAGGCTCGGCCACTATGACGGAGCCTTCGCCCTGATTGATAGTCAACGACCGATCCAACAACGCCGCCATTCGTACAGCATGAGCACCCGTCGCTTCGTCTTCTTCGATACCGAAACGCACCGGGAAGACCCGTACTCGAACCCGACCAGCCGCCTCATCCTCCCAGGCCCATGCACCCGCCAGGTCGTGGCCGTCTGATGGACCTGTCAGAGCATCGACCTCTGCCGGAAATTCTAGCTGGATGTGATCAAACACCGGAGCCCACTCCGGCCTACCCGTTATGAACGTCAAGTCTCCAGCTATCCTAACCGCAACATCACCCGCTGGCGGACGGAGCATCCGTACCTCGTGACCCTCATTCTCCAAAAGCCACGCAGTCCCTACCAGCGGATGCCCGGCGAACGGCAACTCTGTACCCGGCGTGAAGATGCGGACTTCACCACTTTCGATATCGTCCACAAAAACAGTTTCAGAGAAGCCGAGATCCGCCGCAACACTTTGACGCTCGCTCTCCGCTATCGTCTCGCCTTCCAGGAAAACGCCGAGCGGGTTGCCGCCACTTCCGTTCTCTCCGACAAACACCTTTAATACATGCAGTTGAGGCACTTAATTCACTTTCTTCTCGCTGTCCGCCCATTCTTTATCCCTCAGGACGAATTTCTGAACCTTGCCGGTGGAAGTTTTCGGCAGGTCGCCGAACTCTACGGCTGCGGGTGCTTTGAAGCGGGCGATGTGTTCCTTGCAGAAGTCTATGATCTCTTCCTCCGTGGCCTCTTCGCCTTTCTTCAAGACCACAAAAGCTTTTGGACGCTCGCCCCATTTCTCGTCCGGTATAGCGACGACGGCAGCCTCCATCACCGCTGGATGCCTCGATACAGCTTGCTCGACTTCGATGGTCGAGATGTTCTCGCCGCCGGAGATAATTACGTCTTTGCTACGATCTCGAATCTCGATGTAACCGTCCGGGTGCCAAGCAGCGACATCGCCGGAGTGATACC
Organism: Rubrobacteraceae bacterium; assembly: GCA_041747155.1. Lineage (GTDB taxonomy): Bacteria > Actinomycetota > Rubrobacteria > Rubrobacterales > Rubrobacteraceae > JACDDK01. The sequence continues at coordinate 13,418 of JBGTFQ010000069.1, read as the reverse complement.
AGCCACCCTCGAACGCTTCGTCGGTGGCTTCTTCGTTGTCCAGGTAGCCTTTGGCGACCATGTTGCCGTGCATCACGATCTCACCCATAGCCTCGGCGTCCTGCTCTATATCGTTCATGTCATCGTCGACTACGCGCACGAGATCCGCCGTGATGTACCCTTGCCCCTGACGCGCCATCATCCGCGAACGCTCATCGAGGTCGAGTTCCTCCCACTCGGGATGTATGCCGCTCGTGGTCATCGGGCCGTAGGTCTCCGTCAAGCCGTAGATGTGCATGGGCTGGATGTTTAGTTCCAACAGGCCGCCGAGCAAGGTGGGGGAGGGTGGCGCTCCGGCTATTGCGGCGGTTACGGGCGTGTCTAACTTGTGAGCGGCTTCGTCGTTTACTATGCCGATCTGAACCGTCGGGGCGGCGCAGTAGTGTGTGATCCCCTCTCGCTCGAAAGCCTCCCAGATCTTCGGCGGCTCGACTCTCCTCAGACATACGTGCGTCCCCGCAATAGCCGTGACCGCCCACGGATACGTCCATCCGTTGCAGTGGAACATCGGCAGCGTCCAAAGGTACTTGGTCTCGTAGTTCATCCCGATCTCGATAACGTTGCCCAAAGCACTCAAATACGCCCCACGATGCGTGTACATCACACCTTTCGGCCTGCCCGTCGTCCCGGAGGTGTAGTTGATGGAGATAACTTCCTCCTCATCCTCCAACATACTCTCAACCGGCTCGGGGCTCCCTTCGGCCAGATAATCTTCGTAGGGATCTCCACTCTCGCCTGTATCGTCGATGCGAACCGTATCTACCCCCTCGACATCTACCAACAGTTCCTCAAGCTCCGCATCCACAAAGACCAACTTGGATTTTGAGTGCTCCACGATGTATTTGACTTCATCTTTGCCGAGGCGTGTGTTTATGGCGACGAGCACCATCCCGGCGGCTGGGACGGCGAAGTGGGCTTCGAGCATCGGGGGGATGTTGAAGCAGAGAAAAGCCACCCGATCACCTTTCTCCAGTCCCGAATCTCGCAGTCGGGACGAGAGACGATTTACTCGCTCCTCCAACTCGCGGTACGTGTACCGGCGGTCGCCGTGGACTGCGGCTGTCTTATCCGGGAACATGTACGCGCTGCGGCGCAGAAAAATGTCCGGGGTAAGTTCACTGCGGTAGACCTTCTCGCTCATTTGATGCTCCTTCCCTCGATCCGTGAGAGAAGTATAAAGGCCCGGCGTGTGCTCGTGCTACCGGCGTAGCTTGGAGAAGCAGATTCTCGACGCGCATTCCAGAGATGATCCGCGCGTATTGAGATCCTCCATGGCGAGCATGTTGGAATCGCCGCCCAGTGTTTGGAATTTCGCACCGGGTAAGATGATGGCTAGGCGAAGAAGGGAGCGCGGGTGGAATATCGCAGGCTGGGACGTATAGGTCGGGAGAACGCGGTACTCGTTTTCGGGGGCGCGGGTCTCTCGGAGGTGAATGAGAGCGAAGCGGATCTTGCGATCCAGCAAGCGCTCGGCGCGGGCGTTACCCATTTCGATACAGCCGCCGATTACGGTGATTCAGAGCTTCACTATGGACGCTGGATGCCGGACATAAGAGAGGAGATCTTCCTCTCCACTAAGACTGGACTACGCGAAAAGGATGCCGCGAAGCGTCAGATCCATGCCTCTCTCGAACGCCTCCGGGTGGATAACGTGGATCTTCTGCAACTCCACGCCGTCTGCGACCTCGAAGACCTGAACCGCGTGACCGGAGGCGATGGTTGCCTAGAAGCCGCCATCGAAGCCAAAGACGAAGGGCTCATTGGAGCCATCGGCATTACGGGCCACGGCCACGAAGCTCCAGCGGTCCACCTCGAAGCGCTCCGGCGGTACCCGTTCGAGACCGTGCTAACACCCTGGAACTACATCCTCTCGACTGATGAAGATTATCGGGCGGACTTCGAGGCGTTGGTTAAAGAGATCAAGCGTCAAGACGTGGGGCTTATGACCATAAAAACCGTCTCACGACGCAACTGGCCGGAGGGCGACCCGACCGGGGATCAGAAATACGCTACGTGGTACGAACCCTTCGACGAACAACGATACATAGACGCAGCAGTTTCGTGGGCTCTGTCGTTTGAGGAAATCACCGGCATAGCAATGGTCGGAGATATCCGTCTGATGCCGTCGATGCTCGAAGCCGAGAGACACCGAATGTCCCGTGAAGAGGCTGCGAAAATCCTGTCGGGTGCTCCAAACTACTCTTCTCCGTTCATCTCAGTGCCGTTCTGAGTGAGAATCTCGATGTTCTAGCTGGCGTCTTGCTGCGTTGATTCGCGAGTCGCTGGTAAAGTAATAAACGCAACTTCAGCCATTTAGAAGGGATTCTCTGTGCAGACCGTTAAGTTTGGCAAGACCGGTATGGATATTACGCAGGTTGGATTTGGTAGCTGGGCCATTGGTGGGAGTGGATGGGCCGCCGCGTGGGGTCCGCAGGATGACGACGAGGCCATTGGAGCGATACAGCGTTCGGTAGAGGTCGGCATCAACTGGATCGACACTGCCGCCGTCTACGGACTCGGACACTCTGAGGAGCTTGTAGCTCAGGCGCTAAAAAACGTGCCCGAGGGCGACCGTCCCTACGTGTTCACGAAGTGCGCTCTGGCTTGGGACGAGAACGGCGACATCATCAACCGGCTAAAGAAAGACTCCGTAAAGCAGGAGTGTGAGGACTCATTGCGGCGGTTGCAGACCGACGTGATCGACCTGTACCAGATCCACTGGCCCAACCCCGACGAAGATATCGAAGAGGGTTGGCAGGCAATGGCGGAATTGAAGGAAGAAGGCAAAGTCCGCCACATCGGAGTCTCCAACTTCAACGTCTCGCAGATGGAACGCCTGCAGAGCATAGCTCCCGTCGAGACGCTACAGCCACCGTACTCCATGCTCAAGCGCGAGGTAGAGGCGGAGATCTTGCCGTACTGTGAAGAGAATGATATCGGCGTAATCGTCTACTCCCCGATGCGGAGTGGTCTTCTCACCGGCAAGATGACCCCGGAGCGGATCCAGAACCTTCCCTCCGACGACTGGCGCCGCAACGCCGACGATTTCCAGGAGCCCAAGCTCTCCAAGAACATGGAAGTCGTGGAGCTTCTCACGGAGATCGGGGAGCGGCATGATAAATCCCCGGCGGAGGTCGCCATCGCGTGGACGATGCGGCTCTCTTCGGTTACGGCGGCTATTGTGGGAGGCCGGAGGCCGGATCAGGTCGACGGCACTGTCGGCGCCGCAGACTTCCGCCTCTCCGAAGACGAGGTAGGCGAGATAGAAGCCGCACTCCCGCAGTAACCACTAAAAGGTGAGCAAAGAGGAGTCGCCTTCGGGTGGCTCCTCTTTGTAGGTGCGAAAGCCGCATATCCTTCCAGTATTTGAAACAGGAAGCGAGAGCCTATCCGCAGTATCGGTATAGAACAGTTCTGGCAGAATTACCTGGCGACGTTGCCTTTCGACTCGCCGGTGCGCAACCAGCGGTATGAGGCTGAAGCTTTCGGAGACTCGCCCCGGATGGCGGACGAGCTTGGAACCCTGGTGATGTCTAGTCGGAAAACTGCTACCTGCTGGGCTCTATGGGAGGCCGAAGCGGAGGCCGAGCCGATCACCGAAGTAGGGCAAAAGACGATCCTGCTCGACGGACGGGGCGAGCCGCTGTGCGTAATCGAGACGACGGAAGTGGAAGTAATACCGTTCGAGCGAGTAGATGCACGCTTCGCCTGCGACGAGGGTGAGGGCGATGGGACCCTCGAATACTGGCGCGAGCAACATCAGCGTTTCTTTTCCCGCACGCTACCGCAGATTGGCCGCGAATTCTCGCCACGGATGCCGTTAATCTGCGAGAGATTCCATAAGGTCTACGGCAGATAAAATCTGTAGCGCGACTCGCCAGTTAGGTTCTCCCAAAGTCTTGGAATGCTGAAATTCGCCGCAGTCGGCATGCTCACCAGCTTAGAGATCAGCAAATCTACGAGATCTAAGGAAGCTGAATCTCCGAGCCCTCCAAAGCCGACTCGTAGCAAGCATCTATAGCGCGAGCGCGGGCGAGCCCTTCCTGACCGTGCTCCTGCGAAGGATCGCCGCTTCTTACGGTATCCACGAAATCCCGCACGACGGCGAAATGTCCGTCACCGCGAGAGAGTTGCGGAGAGACTTCGGCGGGGACTCCGGCTACGTCGGTGAAGATTCGGAGGGTGTCCTCCCAGTTGTAGTGCTTTACCCGGATCTCTGCTCCGCCTTCTGTGCCGTACAGCGTGATCCCAAAATCATCTCCCGCGCTGCCATGCACCGCCCAACTTGCCTCCAGCAGCAGGGTCGCGCCGCCTTCTAGCCGGATGAAAGCCGTTGCGAGATCCTCGACTTCGTAGGCGGTTCCGACCACTGTTTTGTCGAGATCGTCGAACTCGCTGCGAGCTCCAAGACCCGTCGGCCCAAGCTCCGAGTACGTGGCGGCGCTCACGGTTTTCACTTCCGGTTCGCCGAGAAGGTACAGTGCGAGATCCAGGACGTGGACTCCAAGGTCTATGAGCGGTCCACCACCTGCCATCTCCTTGTTGGTAAACCAACTCCCCATCCCCGGTATTCCACGACGACGCATCCAACTGGCCTTTACGTGATAAATGCGCCCGAGATCTCCATTGTCTACGTAGTGCTTGAGCACGCTGATATCGCCGCGCTCCCGATGATTGAACGCCACCCGCAAGACCTTGCCTGCCTTGCGAGCCGCCTCGGACATCTCTTCGGCCTCCGCCCCCGAGCGCGCGAGTGGCTTTTCGCAGAGTACGTGTTTGCCGCTTTCGAGCGCGGCGATGGCGATGGGCGCGTGCAGGTGGTTCGGCGTGCAGACGCTCACGATGTCGAGGTCGTCGCGGGCGACGAGATCCTCCCAGCTATCGTAAAGGTTCGGAATGCCGTAGGTCTCTCCGAGCAGCCGTAGTTTCTCCGACTCTTTGCCAGCCAAAGCCACGGCTTCGACACCGGGCTGCAAAAGGTAATTCTTGAGGTGCGTGTCGCCTGCGAAGCCGAGGCCGACGACACCCACGCGCAACGGTTTTAGGACGCTAGTGTTCTCTGGCAAATCTCTCCTATCTCTGCTCTATCGGCGGTGTGTTCCCGTGCAGAGCCGGTGCTCCGGGTGTCGGAGAGGCCCAGTGTACGGCGTTGTTTATGACGCGCCGGATATCCGGGTGATGGTACGAGGGATTCTGTTCATGGCCGGGCCGGAAGTAGAAGATGCGACCCCGACCCCGCGTGTAGCAACATCCGCTGCGGAAGACTTCGCCGCCCCCGAACCAACTTATGAAGACCAACTCGTCTGGTGGAGGTACATCGAAGGGTTCCCCGTACATCTCTTCTTCGAGTTCGATGTATTCGCCGATACCCTCGGCTATTGGATGGCCCGGAGAGGCTACCCACAGACGTTCGCGGTCATCGTGACGCCATTTCAGGTCGCAGCCCGTTCCCATGAGTCTCTTGAAGATTTTGGAAAAATGGGCTGAGTGCAGCGCGATCAGACCCATCCCATCCAAAACCCGTGCGTGAATTCGCTCGACCAGTTCGTCCGGCACTTCGTCGTGGGCTATGTGCGCCCACCACAGGAGCACGTCGGTGTTGTTCATGATGTCTTCCGGGAGACCGTGGTCCGGCGCGTCCAGCGTCGCGATTCTTACCTCCACGTCGTCGCCTTGTATCGCTTCGGCGAGTGCGCCGTGGATGCCGGTTGGGTAGATTTTCGCGACGTTGGGATCTTCGCGTTCGTGTCGATGCTCGTTCCAGATCGTCACCCTCAACTTGCCCATTCATCCCTCCCAAGCTCGCGGACAACCAGCGGCAGATTAACAGAGAGCCCAAGGGCCGTTCTTGCGATGTCTTCACCCTTCATATATCTTCGGGCGTGTCGCTAAACTTCCGGGAAAGGGTGTTGCTCTATGCGCTTCGACGAGAATTTTCTGTGGGGAACGGCGACCGCTTCGTATCAGATAGAGGGTGCTGTCAAAGAAGATGGCCGGGGACCGTCGATCTGGGACACCTTCTCTCACACGCTCGGCAAAGTCTTGCACGGCGACACCGGCGACATCGCCTGCGATCATTACCATCGCCTCGAAGAAGACCTCGACCTGATGGCGGAACTCGGCCTCAAAGCATACCGATTCTCCGTCGCTTGGCCTCGCATACAGCCGGAGGGAAGCGGGGCCGCCAACCAGGCAGGGCTGGACTTTTACCGGCGGCTTGTCGAAGGGTTGAATGCGCGTTCCATCGAGCCGATGCTCACACTCTATCACTGGGATTTGCCGCAGAAACTCGAAGACGCGGGAGGCTGGACGAACCGGGAGACGAGCGAGCGTTTCGCTGAGTACGCGGGCCTCGTCTACGAGGCTTTGTCAGACGATGTGAGGTTCTGGATCACACTGAACGAACCCTGGGTCTCCGCGTGGCTCGGCCACGGCTACGGTCTGCACGCTCCCGGTCACCGCGACCCAGCCAAAGCTCTCGCAGCCACCCATCACCTTTTGCTCGGCCACGGCCTTGCGATGCATCGGATGCGTTCCGCCGGAGACGACAACCAACTCGGTGTCACGTTCAATCTCCATCCAGCCCTCCCCGGACGCGACCGCGAAGCCGATAGAGAAGCCGCCCGGCGCGTAGACGGTCAGGCGAATCGGCTATACCTGGATCCCGTCTTCAAAGGAAGTTACCCGGAAGATGTACTTTCCTTCTACAAAGAACGCGGCGTCGAAGCACCACCGATACACGACGGCGACCTTGAAACCATCTCAGCACCCATAGACTTTCTCGGTGTCAACTACTATTTCCGCCACACTGTCCGCGACGCGCCGGAGGAAGAACCTTCTCAGGAGCCATTCTCCGATCTGAACGCCCGAGGCATCGTGCCGCACGCCGCCGAGAAAACCGCGATGGGCTGGCCTGTCGACCCCGACGGCCTGACAGAGATACTCGTACGCGTAAAGGAAGAGTACAAAGACCTCCCGATCTACATCACCGAGAACGGTCGCGCCGTCCACGACTACGTGGACCCCGAAGGCAACGTGAAAGATGAAGAGCGCATCTCGTACCTGGATTCGCACTTCCGGGCGGCTCACGTTGCGATGGAACGAGGAGTAGATCTCCGAGGTTTTATGGTCTGGTCGTTTCTAGACAACTTCGAGTGGGCAGAAGGCTACTCCAAGAGGTTCGGGCTCGTGCACGTCGACTACGGTACGCAGCAGCGCACTCTCAAAGCGAGTGCTCGTTGGTACGCTGAGGTGATCCAGCACAGAGGTTTGAAGATCGTCTGAGATGCGAACTCGCGGGTTGCGTTTCACGGTCCTCGGTGCGTGCATCAGCTATCATCGAACGGAGAGCCCGAAAGACATAGAGGAGAATCATTGCGTCCCGCAGGACAGCACTACGCACCCGAAACTTCGTTTGAGTATTTGCCTTCGTCGCGGCGTGGTGGGCCAGTAGAGATACCGGCTGCTCTAACGGAGCCTCGCCCAGAACCTAAAAACTACGAGTATGTCGTCTTGGGAGCTGGTTGTGCGGGCCTCAGCCTCTGTTACTACCTGCTGCAACAGGGTGTGACTGCTCCTATCTTGATCCTCGATTCCAAGCAGTATTTCGAGGATGATCGAACGTGGTGTTTCTGGGACGTGGAGCCGACACCATTCTCGCATCTTGCGACGGGACGTTGGAATTCCTGGAGCGTCGAGGGCGAGGGCCGCCACATCACCCAGACCAGCGAAAGCTATCCGTACCTGTGCCTGACGGCTGCGGATTTCTACCGCCACATCCTGGAAGACATCGCCGAATATCCGAACGTCACCCTGCGACTCGGAGAAGCAGTCGAAAGCTACAAGGAGTTGGCCGACACGACTTTCGTGGCGACTTCACAACGAGCTTACAAAACCCGCTATCTACTAGATGGACGAGGATTGCCGCCCGGCTCCCTGGCCTTCGAGGAGGCAAAGAGAGAGTCTGTTTGGGTTCCGCAGCGTTTTGTAGGTCTGCGGTTGCGGACGACGCGGGATGTCTTTGATCCTCGAACGTGCAAGCTGATGGATTTCTCCGTCGATCAGAGCAAGGGTTTGCGTTTCGTGTACGTGTTGCCGTTCAGTGCGCGAGAGGCTCTGGTAGAGAACGTGTATCTGTGTGAGGGGGAACTACCGCTTGAGGAGCATCGAGTGGAGATCCAGAACTACCTTTTGAGCGTCTATGGCTTGGCTCCTTCGGAGTATACAATCGACGGTGAGGAGCGTGGTTACATCCCGATGACCGACCATAAGTTCTCTCGCAGATTGGGCGAACGAGCCTACGCCATCGGAATGCTCGGGGGCGAGTCCCGGCCTTCCACCGGTTACACATTCCTGCGCATACAACGTTATTGCCGCGCACTAGCGACGGCGCTGGCTTCTGGAAAAGAGCCTCTGACCAATATCAGCCCGCGTCGCTTGGGTGTTCTAGATGCCGTGTTCTTGAGGTTTATGCGGACGCACCCGGATCGGTGTCCGGGAATCTACACGCGGATGTTCGCTGGGGTCCCGACCGATTCCCTTGTCCGATTTCTGACTGAAGAAAGCACAATAGCTGACGAGGCCAGCCTGATCGGGGCTTTGCCCAAAACTCCGTTTGTGGGTGTAGCCGGACGTATGCTTTTTGAGGCTCGCCGCGCAACCTAAACCGATACCGGCCAAACCGTCGCAGGCCGCTCGTAAGAACTTGAGTAGATATGTGCTCTGGCCCTCGCGAGTTGTTCTGGGATCTCTGGCTATCGCGTTCGCTTTTGGCCTGGAGGTTCCCATGTGGTTGGAATATGGCCCGTTCCTGGCTAGCCTGGTATTTCTGGGACTTCCTCATGGAGCCCTTGATCATCTGGTTCCAGATCGACTCTTAGGGCGCTTGGGGACATCCCGGTCCGTAGCCGCTGTTGTACTTCTCTACATCGCTCTGGGAATTCTCTACCTCGCATTCTGGATTCTTGCTCCAGCCGCCGCGTTCGCGTTCTTTATAGTCCTTACGTGGTTCCACTGGGGGCAGGGCGATCTTCACGCTCTGACGATTCTGGAAGACCGTCCGAAGAAATTTCTGGACAGCATCGGGACCGTCTTCGTGCGCGGTGGTCTGCCCATGCTGGTACCGCTGATCGCTCACCCGGAGATATATCGTGATGTCTTCCTGAACGCCTCAGGGCTTTTCGGGAGCAATCTTGGCGGAACCGCTAGTTGGGTTTTCGGGCGGACGTTTGGAGTTATGGCGGGTCTGGCTCTGGTCGTCGTGGCCGCATTTTTGTTTTTCAAGCGCATCTCGGAAGCTGTTCCTAGAGAACGTGGCTCTGTTATCGGCGAAGCTCTTGAGACTGGTTTGCTGGTTGCTTACTTCGCGGTGGTGCCGCCGGTGCTTGCGGTCGGTCTGTATTTTTGCATTTGGCACGCTACCCGGCACATTGCTCGGCTGGCTTTGCTGGACAAACCGTCGCGGGAGCGTCTTGAGGGAGGTGAGCTTTTGCCCGCCGTCCGCTACTTTGCTCGGGATGCCGCGCCGCTTACGGCGGTCGCCCTCGTTATGCTCGCCGGGCTGTATGTGGGGGTTTCAGGTGTTCGGGTGGAGGCAGGCGTGTTGCTCGGGGTTTATCTGGTCCTGATCTCGCTTCTCACGCTTCCGCACGTCTTCGTCGTCTCATATATGGACTACCGCCAGAGCGTGTGGCATTGAGTGCTGTGAGATCTCTACTGCTCTTTGTCGTACTGATCTGCGCCAACGGCTGCGATGACTCGTCCACGAGCGACGAATCATCTGTAGCCTCTGACCCCCAGATGGTGACCGTCGAGCGGGTTGTTGATGGGGATACTATTGAGATCCGACCAGCCATCGACGGCATTGAAGATATACGTCTGATCGGGATTGATACGCCTGAGAAATTCGGCCCTGATGCCCCTCAACCTCTGGCCGAAGCGGCCACGGATTTCACGAAATCTACTTTCGAAGATAGTAAGAACAGCGTCGAGCTGCGCTTCGATGTCGAGAAAACGGACCAGTACGGCAGGTTGCTGGCCTACGTCTATACAAAAGACGGTGCCATGCTCAACGAAGCTCTCGTTCGGGCTGGATACGCGCAAGCCGCGGACTTTCCGCCCAATACGAAACATCGGGAAGACTTTGAAGATGTCCAAGGTCAAGCGCGGGACAGGGGAATCGGTATCTGGGGTCTCTCGGAGAACCAGGCGTGCGAGTTGCGGGATCGTGGAAATGGCATCGGCGGCGGTTGCTGAAACTTCGTGAGATCTCACACGGGCACCGGGTTTACCGTGAGTTAATAAGGGTAGAAGAAACTTTTGTCGAATACTAAATTCAGGAGGAACAAGTGGCGCAGCGAATCGAAGGCAACATTGAAGTCCAGGCTCCGGTAGCCGAGGTCTACGATTACTGGAAAAACCTCGAAAATTTGCCTAGCTTCATGTCCAACATTGAGGACGTGAGCATGACTGGGGCGGACACGTCGCACTGGAAGGTGAAGGGGCCTCTCGGCACGTCGGTCGAGTTTGATGCCAAGACTACACAGAACCGCGAGAACGAGGCCATCGCTTGGAACACCGAGGATGGCGATGTCGAGACCTCGGGGCAGGTCCGGTTCAAGGAGATCAGCGCGGAGCGGACCCGCATCGAGGTTCAGATGAACTGGGCGGATCCTCCGGGCGGCAAGGTCGGCGAGGTTGTCACGGGCATGTTCGCCGGTCCAAAGACGATGTTCGAGCAGGATCTCCGCAACTTCAAAGACATTATTGAGGGCAACGCGACGCCCGACGAAGTGCAGGAGCGAGCAGCTGCCGCGAATGCCCATAGCGGCGCGGTCGGCTTCCTAACCTCCACTGCGGGCCTCGCTACTCTCGGCGTTGGTTTTGTGTTGTGGCTGCTGCTCCGGGGACGCGGCGGAAAATCCTCCGGCAAGAAGTCCCGGATCATCTTCGAGTTCTAAATCCACTAGAGCTATCGCCGCTTCGGCGGCAAAGAGAAGGGACACTCTTTCGGGAGTGTCCCTTCTTCGTGCGTTTGTTTTTGTGGTGCTAGCCCAGGTCGAGGTTACCGAAGATCAAGACTTGACGGCTCATGTCGAAGTAAACCGTACTGCTCATGGAGAACATATCCATGAGGACGTCCGCGTCATCGGCGGTTGGCCTAATGGCGTACTCTTCGGCACCGTTGTCCAGAATGAGCTGAAACGAGAACTTGCCTTCGGCTCCCCGAGTCTGCTCGCTCCAGTTAGCGTGTACGTCGGTGACTTGGCGGACGAGGATCTGCTCCTCGGCGTTCTTCTTCGCCATTTATTCTCTCCTTTTACTCTGAGTTTCTCTAGACCTTCTGTTCGCTAACCGAGCGATATGTTGTTCGGAACAAGAACCTTGCGTTCGAGGTCGAAGAATATGGTCCCGCTGCTCTCCAGCAGCTTGAGCATCACCTTGGCGTCTCCCGCCGTCGGCTGCAGCACGTACTCCTCGGCACCGTTGTCCAGGATCAACTGTATCGTGAACGAACCGTCCGTTCCCCGAGCCGCTTCCGTCCAGGAAGCCTGAACATCCGTGACCTGGCGAACCTGTATGCGGTCCTCCGTTTTCTTCTCTCCTGCGGGCTTTTTAGCCATACACCTATTCCTCTCCTCGCTGGTGGACGATGGGAAGCTTTTTCCCCGCAGCGCTTCGAGACGAAACCAGTTCTTTAGAGAGCGTCTATTCCGGCGGCGAGAATAAAGTCGTTCTCCGAGAGACCGTCGATAGCGTGGGTAAAAACCTCGAACGTCGCGTATCCCCAACCGAGTCTGATCTCTGGGTGATGTCCCTGATCCTCAGCCAATTCGCCAACCCGATTCACAAATGCCAACGCCTCCCAGAAATTACGAAACCGGAACTCCCGCCGCAAATGATGCTCGTCCAAGACCTGCCACTCAGAAACTTGCTCGGACAAATCTCGTAGCCGCTCACCCGAGACCCTCGGAGTATCCGCCCGACACGGTTCACAACGTCTGTTCGATAAGTCGCTCACTGCTCTCCTTTATATTCCGACAGCATCATTCCAGGCCGCAGGGGATGATGGTTACGGTCTCGGCGGCTCTCGGGAGGTCGTGTCGAAGGTCAAGGTTTGTCTAGTCCTTCGGGTAGGTCTCTTTGTAGAGGTCGATGGCGCGGCGGACGGTCTCAATGGCTTCGTCGGGATCGGCGAAGTCCCGCACGTCCACCTCCTTGTTTTCGAGTTTCGTGTAGTCCTCGAAAAAGCTGCGTAGCTCGTCCAGGCGGTGTTCGGGGAGTTCGGTGTAGCGTTTGTAGGAGCGAAACTCCGGGTCGTCAAGGTTGACACAGATGATCTTCTCGTCGTTCTCGCCTTCGTCGACCATATGCATCATCCCGATGGGCCTCGCACGGACGAGCGTCATCGGATACACGGGTTCCTGCATGAGGACGAGCACGTCCAGAGGATCGTTGTCGTCGCCGAGAGTTTGAGGGATAAAGCCGTAGTTGGTCGGGTAGTGGATCGAAGCGTACAGGATGCGGTCCACTTTCAGGAGACCGGTGTCCTTGTCCAACTCGTACTTCACCTTCGAGCCTTTGGAGATCTCGATCAGGGTCAAAAACTCATCCGGTGCTTCCGGGCCAGGCGAAACGTCGTGCCAAGGATGGGGCATAAAAAGTGGCCGTCGGCTAAGGGCTCCCGACCAACACCTCCTCTCGAAACTCGGGTCACTAAGAGATGCAGACTACCATCACCCGAAGTTTCGGGCATTCTCTCGGGAGAAAACGTTGCGGCGGCTTTACGAGTACCGGAGGTGGGACTCGAACCCACACGATCTTGCGATCACCGGATTTTGAGTCCGGCGCGTCTACCATTCCGCCACTCCGGCGCGGAGAACGAGGCGCATTATACCAACGTATAAACGCCCTACGAGGAAAATATTGCAATTGCTTGACAAGAACAGCCATAGAGGAGCATACTTCCGCGTCAACAGACATCTTTTTGTGTTCCCTATCCCGGAATTATCAAACCAGGCGGGGTTCTTCAACGGATGAGGAAGTCGGACGTTCATGGATCGAGAAGGAATAAGGAGGATAGAGTGACTGGTATGCGTCGTGCGGGGATGCTCGCGGTATTGGGCGTGGCTTCGGCTTTTATGGCTGCGGCTTGCGGTGGTGGAGATAGTGGCGGCGGAGATTCTGGCAGTGGTGGCGGTGGCGAATCGGTCAAGGTAGTCAGCGACCTTCCGCTTCAGGGAGCGAACCGCGCCCAGACTACTACGATGGTCAACTCCATCAAGCTGGCTTTGGAAGAGCGAGACGGCAAGGTGGGAGACCTAAAGGTCGACTACGAATCGCTCGACGATGCGACGGCGCAGCTCGGTCAGTGGGACGAG
>JBGTFQ010000068.1:0-5579 GCA_041747155.1 Rubrobacteraceae bacterium | reverse complement strand
GCTTTGGGATGCAAAGATCGTCAAGCCATCTTCTTCGACGGTTGCTTCGGGCTGTGGGAGTTCGCCTTTTTCGGCGTATTCCTCGACCATGTTTCGGGCTTGAATCTTAGCGGACTCGACGTTTGGTTGGTCGAACGGGTTAATGCCGAGCCGCCAACCGGCGATTGCGGTGGCGACCTCCCAGCGATACATCTCGCCGCCGAGATCAAAGACATCGTCCAACTCGATCTCCACGACTGGATGCCCCGCGCCCTTCAATTCTTCGAGCAATCCATCCGCAGCTTCCTCACCAGACAACTTCATGCTTACGAAGAGCCGGTCGTCGCCGTAGTCGTCCGCAGATACGATTGGTTCGTCATCGACGGGCAGGATTCCGACACCGTTCTTGCCGGTGCTCTCGGCTATGAGTTGCTCTACCCACGGCCCGAACGCCTCCACAGACGGCGACGCGAACAACGTTAGCTTGTCCCGACCGGCGGAACGGGCGAGTTCGCCCATCACCACGCCGAGCCAGGCGCCGGGGTTCTCCTCCTTTTCGGGGCCGCACTCGCGGGCCATCTCGCCCGCGTTGGAGAGCAGCTTCGAGATGTCCGCGCCGGTGAGCGCCGCCGGTACGACGCCGAAGAACGAGAGCGCGGAGTAGCGTCCACCGATGTTCGGGTCATTCTTGAACGTGGCCCGGAAATCGTACTTTTCCGCAGTGTCTTGTAGGCCACTGCCGGGATCGGTGATCGCCACGAAGTGCGAACCAACCTTCTCTTTGCCGACGAGATCCATGACCTTATTGTAGAAAAACTTGAAGAACGAAAAAGTCTCGACCGTCCCACCGGACTTCGTCGACACAACGAACAACGTGCGCGAAAGATCCAGGCTCTCCGCGTGACGCAATACAGCCGCCGGGTCGGTACTATCGAGCACTGCGAGATCCGGATACCCGTCCTTCCCTTCGAGCGCGAAGCTAAAAACCTCCGGCGCAAGGCTCGATCCACCCATGCCCAGAAGCAATACATTCTCGAAACCTTCTTCGCGCACAGCTTCGGCGAGACCTTGAATCTCCGGCATCGCCTTCTCGGAATTCTCCGGGCTGTACAGCCAGCCGAGACGATTCGCTATCTCCTCGGGCTCCGGTCCCCAGACCGTGTGGTCGCCCTCCCACATCCGCCGCACGACATGCTCTTCGCGCAGCTCCGAGAGCGCGCCCTCTACCGCGCCCTCTACCGCGCCCGCGTACTCCCCGAGATGCGCGGTATCCCGGTGCGACATCAGGCACGCTCCAGACGGCCCTCGGCGAGAGCGTCCATCGAAACATCGTCGAGGCTTGTCACCACGAGGTCTCCACCGGCTTCCTTCAGAGCCTCCTCGTCGTCTTCGCGAGCGAGGCCGAGCGCGGCCATCTCACCGGCTTTCGCGGCTTGTACTCCGTTTATGGCATCTTCTATTACGAAGCTCTCTTCGGTGGACGTACCGAGTTCTTCGGCGGCGGTCAGGAAGATCATGGGGTGAGGCTTGCCCTGCTCGAAGTCTCGACCGCTGACGTTCGCGTCGAGCATGTCCAGAAGCGTCATGCCGGGCTCGACGAAATCATAGCTCAAGCCTTCTTTCTCGCAGAACTCGTCTATCATGATGCGCTCCATAAAAGCGTTCGCGTTCTTTGAAGAGGAGGCCGCCGCTACGCGCATACCGGCATCTTTGACCTTCAGGACAAAGCGTAGAGCGTCCGGGTAAGCGTGGAACTGGCTCTGTTCGATCAGCTCGACGATCATGGTCTGTTTTTCGTCGCCGTACGCCTGCGCTCGCTCCTCGGCGTCCGGTACCTCGAAATATTCGAGTGCTGCTTGCGCTCCCTTGTAGCGCGGCATACCGCTCATCTGGCTCTGGTAGACCTGCGGCGTAAAGGCTTCGGGCGAGTAGGAGGTTTGATCTCTTATATCGCTCCACTCATTCTCCATGAGTTTCTTCAAGCCTTCGCGCCACGCATCCTCGTGCGGCGAGTCAACCAACACCCCATCAACGTCGAATATCGCCCCTCTAAATCCCGCCATTTTAGCTCCTATCCCTGGATAAACGCAACTGCAATACCCGATGTCCCCTACTGACGAACCAGTTTGCTGCTCTTCTCGCGGATTACCTCCAACATCTCCTCGAAGGAGTCTATGAACTTGGCTACGCCCTCTTGTTCGAGCGTCTCGGTGACGTCCTCATAGTCCACACCCGCTTCGGCCAGTTGGCGTGGCAGCCTACGCGCCTCTTCGATGCCTTCCTTCAGAGTCGGGCGGATCTCGCCGTGATCCATCGTCGCTTCGAGCGTCGCGCCGGGCATGGTGTTGACCGTGTCTGGGCCGACGAGGTTATCCACGTAGATGGTGTCCGGGTAATCCGGGTTCTTGGTCGAAGTCGAGGCCCAGAGCGGGCGCTGTTTGTTCGCGCCTTTGGATTCCAGGAAAGTCCAATCGTCGCCGGAGAAAATCTCCTCGAACGCCTCGTACGCGAGCTTGGCGTTTGCGATGGCGAGCTTGCCCTGCAAATCTGGACGTCCGGCCTCTTCCAAACGCTCGTCGCCCTCCGAATCCACGCGGCTGACAAAGAAACTTGCCACGCTCGCCACGGTTGAAGGGTCGCCACCTTCAGCCACTAGGCGCTGCAAACCGCGGATGTAGGCGCGGGCGACGGCTTCGTAACGGTCGAGAGAGAAGATCAGGGTGACGTTCACGCTCTTGCCGTTTCGGATAACTTCTTCGATGGCCGCAAGCCCCGGCTGAGTAGCGGGAATCTTGACCAGCAAGTTCGGACGATCCACGAGATCATGCAGCATCAGAGCTTCGTCAACCGTCTTTGGCGAGTCGTAACCAATGTCCGGCGAGACTTCGAGCGAGACGAAACCATCTTTGTGCGCGGTGCGCTCGTAGACCGGAGCCAGGATGTCGCAAGCGTCCTGGATGTCCTTGACCGCGAGCTTCCAGAAAATCTCTTTGGGATCGTCGGTCTCTTTGGCGGCCTCTTCTAGCTGCTCATCGTAGAGTTCTGACTCGGAGATTGCTTTCTGGAAGATGGAAGGGTTCGAGGTTACGCCAACGACCCCATCTTCTATCATCTGGTGCATCGCGCCGCCCTCGACCAAGTCATCGCGGCTGATGGAGTCTATCCAGATTCCCTGTCCAAGCTCCGCCGCTTTTTTGAGGTTCTCATTCATCTCTCAGTACCTCCTATTTCTTGTGGACGGGCAGCTCAAAACTCCCCGTCCGTTTGGCTCCGAAGTCCGTGACGACTCTAACTTTCCTAGGAATGTCCCTCCGATGGATGAGTATCCTCGACCGCTGGAGTACCGGCCTCCTCCTCGATCCGCTCGTCGTGTCCGAGCAAGTCCAGGGCTTCGTTAGCCACGTTCTCGGGGCTAATGCCAAGTTCCTGCAAAAGTTCCTCGCCCGGTGTGGATGCGCCGTAGCGGTCTATGCCAACGCTGCGGCCTCGGAAGCCGACGTAGCGTTCCCAACCTAGCGGGATGCCCGCCTCGACCGAGACTCGCGCTTCGACGGCCGGCGGCAAGACGGAATCTTTGTAGTCCTGATCTTGAGCGTCGTAGATCTCCCACGACGGCATGCTCACGACCCGCGCCGAGACTCCCTTCTCCGAGAGCAACTCCCGCGCTTCGAGCGCGACCGCTACCTCTGATCCCGTCCCGATCAAGATGACCTCTGGCTCTCCGTCGGAATCCTCGCGGATGTACGCCCCTTTCAAAGCACCTTCCGCTTGGTCGGGACTCAAGACCGGCACGTTTTGGCGGGTCAGAAGGATCGCCACCGGACCATCAGTCTCGAAGGTGCTCTGCCAGGCCATCGAGGTCTCGTTGGCGTCGGCGGGCCGAATGACGGTCAGGTTAGGGATGGCTCGAAGGGCCATGTAGTGCTCGATCGGCTGATGTGTCGGGCCGTCCTCCCCGAGTCCGACGGAGTCGTGCGTCCAGACCCAGGCTACTTTGATACCCATGAGAGCTGAGAGTCGGACGGCGGGGCGCATGTAGTCCGAGAAGATCAAGAACGTAGAGCCGTAGGGCCGAACCATGCCGCCGTGCAGCGCGATGCCGTTTACGCAAGATCCCATCGCGTGCTCGCGAATGCCCCAGGCGACGTTGCGGCCAGCGTTTGCAGGAGAGAAGACACCGCCGTTCGAGAACACAGTGTTTGTGGAGCCAACGAGGTCTGCGGCGCCCCCGATCATGGTCGGCGCGAACTCCCCAAAGGCGTCCATCGCCGCTCCCCCGGCTTTACGAGTAGCGAGTTCTTCTTTCTCTGCTGGATCCCACTTAGGCAACTTCCCTTTGTAACCGGGTAGCGGGTCGCCGCTCCAGGCTTGCTCCCACTCTTCGGCGAGGTCCGGGAATTCTTCCTTCCAGGCGTCGAAGCGTCCGTTCCACTCCTGCTCCAACTCGCCGCCCCGAGATGCTTGAGCCATGTGCTCGTAGACTTCGTCGGGGACATCGAAGTGGGCGTCCGGGTCGAGGCCGAGGGCTTCTTTGGCTAGACGGATCTCATCTTCCCCGAGCGCGGACCCGTGCGAGGCCGCAGTATCTATGGCGTTCGGCGCGGGATACGCGATGTGCGACCGTACGATGACCAGCGAGGGACGATCCTCTTCGTCTATGGCGTTCTGAGTCGCTTCGGCCAGAGCTTCGAGGTCTTCGGAGTCGGCGACGTGCTGGACGTGCCAGCCCTGCGCTTCGAAGCGTTTGGCTTTGTCTTCGCGGTCGAAGGAGATGGCGGTGGTGCCGTCAATGGTGATTCGGTTATCGTCGTAGAAGTAGACGAGCTTGCCGAGGGCGTTCTGCCCGGCGAGCGAGGCGGCTTCGTTGGAAACGCCTTCCATAAGGTCGCCGTCCGAGCAGATCGCGAAGATCCGATGGTCCACTATCTCGTGTCCGATGCGATTGTAGCGGTCGGCGAGGAAACGCTCGGCCATCGCCATGCCTACTCCGTTGGCGAAGCCCTGCCCGAGCGGGCCGGTGGTGGTCTCGATGCCGGGTGTCATGAAGTGTTCCGGGTGGCCGGGGGTGATGGAGCCCGTCTGACGGAAGCGTTTGATCTGTTCGAGCGGCAAGTCGTAGCCGGTCAGATGGAGCATGGAATAGTGCAGGATGGAGGCGTGACCAGCTGAGAGGATGAAGCGATCTCGGTCTTTCCAGTCAGGGTTATCCGGGTTGTGGCGTAAGAACTTCGTGAAGATAGTGTAGGCCAGTGGGGCCATCGCCATCGCGGTGCCGGGATGGCCGTGTCCCGCGGCCTGGACTGCGTCCATTGCGAGTGTTCGCACCGCGTCTATCGAACGTTTCGCCACTTTCGGGTCTGTCTTGAGATCCAAAATATCCTCCCTATTTTTGATCGTCTATGTAAGTATCCGAGATTGTCTAACGTCTAAGCGTTGGAGCCGTGATACCGGCGGTCGATCTCCTCCATCTTCTCGACCTTAGAA
The DNA here is from genome assembly GCA_041747155.1 of Rubrobacteraceae bacterium. Classification (GTDB taxonomy): domain Bacteria; phylum Actinomycetota; class Rubrobacteria; order Rubrobacterales; family Rubrobacteraceae; genus JACDDK01. The sequence continues at coordinate 116 of JBGTFQ010000068.1, read as the reverse complement.
GCTGAGCTTCCGCCCGCGAACTCGGATGCCAGCCAAGCATCCAGAACCGTCTTGGCAGCCTCCTGCCCGATCACCCGCTGGCCCATCGTGAGAACTTGCGCGTTGTTGGACTTACG
>JBGTFQ010000067.1:0-13583 GCA_041747155.1 Rubrobacteraceae bacterium | reverse complement strand
GGTTACGGCATCGTCGGCGGACATATACCGTTGGGTGTCGGGATGGCTTACGCGCAGCGGTATCAGGGCTCGGACCACATAACCCAGCTCTATCTAGGCGACGGCTCCATGAGCAACGGGGCTTTCCACGAAGCCGCCAACTTAGCTGGTCTGTGGGGCAAGGATGGCCTCTGTCCGTGCTTGTTCATCTTGGAGAACAACCAGTACGGCATGGGGACATCGGTCGAGCGGACCACCGCCATGACGGATCTCGCGGCCAAGTTCGATGCTTACGGCATCGAGAACGAGAAGGTCGACGGTATGGATGTTGAAGCGGTGATGGAAGTTGCCGAGAGGGCCGCCGAGCACGTTCGGGAGACTGGGCAGCCCTACGCGGTCGAGGCGCTGACTTATCGGACGGCATCGCACGGTGCGGCGGACTTCATGGAGAAGTATCGGACCAAAGAAGAAGTCAACGAGTGGCGGGAGCGGGATCCCATCGGTCTGCTGGAGAAGAAACTCATCGAGAACGAAGAGTTGGACGAAGACGCGATAGACGAGATCAAGAGTGAAGTCAAGGAGATTATCGACGCCGCCGTGAAGTTCGCGGACGAGAGCGAGCAACCCGACCTCAAAGAACTCTACACGGATGTCTACGCTGGTGAAGACGAGTATATGGGGGAGAAGTAGTGGCCGAGACAAAGACTTACCGCGAAGCGCTCAGGGAGGCGATGGTCCACGAGTTGGACCGCGACGAATCGGTCATCCTCATGGGAGAGGACATCGGCGTCTACGGTGGCACGCACCTCATAACTGACGGACTCTACGACGAATACGGCCCGAAAAGAATAATGGACACCCCGATCTCCGAGGGCGGCTTCACCGGTGCTGCAATAGGTATGGCTATGCTCGGTATGCGGCCTATCGTGGAGATGATGACCTGGAACTTCTCGTTTCTGGCATCGGACCAGATCATCCAGAACGCCGCGAAGGTACGCTACTTCTCCGGCGGTCAAGTAGAAGTGCCGCTCGTCATTCGCGGACCCAACGGTGGTGGCGTGCAGCTCTCCGCCCAGCATACGCACTCGCTGGAGAACCTCTACGGACACTTCCCCGGCTTGAAGGTAGTCAGCCCCGTAACGCCGAATGACGCCAAGGGCATGATGCTCACGGCGGTGCGGGATCCTAACCCGGTGATCTTCCTGGAGGCGGGTGCTCTCTACGGGACGAAGGGTGAAGTAGGGGAAGGTGACAACGCGGTTCCGTTCGGTGAGGCTCGTATCGCTCGCGAAGGTACGGACGTAACGCTCATCGCCTACGGTCGTCAGGTCAATCTTTGCATGAGGGCCGCCGAGGCGCTCGAAGAAGAAGACGATGTCTCTGCCGAGGTTATCGACCTGCGGTCCATCCGGCCTTTCGATGAAGATACCATCGTCAAGTCCGTGGAGAAGACCCATCGGGCGGTCGCGGTACAGGAGCAGTGGAAGTGGTTCGGGGTGGCTAGTGAGGTGGCGGCGATCATCCAGGAGCAAGCCTTCGACTATCTCGACGCTCCGGTTCAGCGCGTGAGCGGGGCCGAAGTTCCAGCACCGTATGCGCGTAACCTGGAGATAGCGGCCTTCCCGAGCGAGAAGATGGTAGCCAACGCGGCCCGTCGGGCGCTGTACATAGAGGAGAAGTAGCATGCCCGAAGTCATAATGCCCAAGATGGGCGACGCGATGGAAGAAGGAACCCTCGTCAAGTGGCTCATGAGCGAGGGCGACGAAGTCTCCGAGGGCGACGCCATCGCCGAGATCGAGACCGACAAAGTCACGATGGAGCTCGAAGCCGAAGACGCCGGAACTCTGGCCCAACTCATAGCGGGCGAAGGCGACGACGTAGCTGTCGGTGAAGCTATCGCGTTTATCCAGGCTGAGGGCGAAGAAGTCCCCGAGAGTGGCGGCAAGAGCGAAGACTCTGAGGGCGAAGCCGAAGAAGGTGGCGACGAAGACTCCGGCGGCGAGTCACAGACCGCCACGGCTACCGCCGAGGAAGACGGCGAAGGCGAAGAAGAATCCGAGGAGCCTTCGGACGGAGATTCCGGTGGTCAGGGGAGTGCGAGTTCTAACGGTCAGTATCGGGCGTCGCCCATCGTGCGGCGGTTGGCTAACGAGAATGATCTCGACCTCGGCAAGATAGAGGGTTCCGGTCCCGCCGGACGCATCGTGGAGCGCGATGTGCGGGCCGCGATGGAGAGCGGCAGCGCCGGGCGAGACGCTGATGGTGGCGGAGAATCTTCCGATGGAGCGTCCGGCGCGGAGTCGCAGCAAGAGGACGCTTCGCAGGGGGCCATGCAGGCCGCCAAGTTGCCCGAGCCGACCGAGTGGCCGGGGACGACGCTCGTGGAGCCGACGCGCATGATGAAGGTAATCGGCGAGCGGATGACCGAGGCCAAGCAGAACATCCCGCACTTCTATGCGACCGTCGAGGTGCGTATGGATGCGGCAATGGCTTTGAGAAAGCAGCTCAACGAGCAATTGGAGGAAGAGGGGATCAAGCTCTCCGTCAACGACTTCGTTATGAAGGCGTGCGCGGTCGCCTTGCGGAACCATCCAAACCTGAACGCGCTGTACACCAGCAAGGGTGTAGAGTTGCACGGGACCGTCAACATGGCGATGGCCGTCGCGCTCGATCAGGGCTTGATCACACCGGTCATAAAAGACATCGGTAGTAAGGGACTCTCCGCAATATCGCGTGAATCCAAGGAACTAGCGGGCAAAGCCCGCGACGGCGAACTCAAACCCGACGAGTACCAGGGCGGCACTATAACGGTCTCCAACATGGGCATGTTTGGCATTGAGAGCTTCACTGCCATAGTTACGCCACCCCAGGCCGCCATAATCGCCGTAAGCTCCATAACCAAACGCCCTAGCTACGATGAGAACGACGAGGTAGTCCCCGCCAGCATGATGAAGCTCACGCTCTCGGCGGATCACCGCATAGCCAACGGTCGCGACGGCGCTGTCTACATGGCCGAAGTACAGAAAACCCTGGAGAATCCAGTGCTGTTAATGGTTTAGGAACGTTAACCTGGTTAGTTAGTCAGAGAGAAGCCCCCGGTTCTCGCCGAGGGCTTTTTCTGCGTCTGGTTCTCGAACTTGCTGAATAGCTGAAGTGCTGACTAGCTGAGAAACTTCCCTTAATGTACCTCTTCATCCGGGAAGAAGATGTCCGTCACGTCCACGTTGACTTCGGTGACCTTGAGGCCCGTGAGGCTTTCGACGCGGTTGACGATGTTATCCCGGACGGCCTGGGTGGTCTGTGGTACTGGCTTTCCGTAGAGGGCTTTGACTGTCAGGTCCACGGCGGCTTCAGTCGAACCGACTTCGACGGAGACTCCGCGGGAGCGGACATCGCCGCCACCGGTGACTCCACCGAGGAACTCTCCGACGGTGCGGGAAGAGTCACCTGGTAGGCGCCCGCCGCCCGCAGTGGTCTGGACCCCTTCGACCTCTTCGGCGGCCATGCCCACGATAGATTTCACTGCAGTGTCCTGGATAGTCGTGCTGCCGCGATCCGTTTGCAGTGGACCTTCGCTTTCGTTGTTACGTTGGTTTCCCATGGGGAGTTCTCCTTCTCGGTATGCGCTTTTTCGACACCGTGTACTTTACACGTCAGCGTATCTCCGTGGTAGACGCAGCAGTAAAGATGCTCGGGGTGCTACGAGATTTACTACGATGTCTTAGGGATCGGGTGGGTATCTTTGTCCTGTAGAACTTCGGGGTTTTGGTTCAATGACGCTGTAGGTGTGGCGTTTCGGTAGATCAGGTAATTTTGGACGAAGCTTATGGAGTTGGACGCTATCCAGTACACGAAGAGCCCGGCTGGGAAACCGCCAACTGCGAGGACTACTCCAAAGACAAGCGGCAGGAAGCGCATGAGCTTGCGTTGTTCCGGGGCGGCGTGGCGGGCTGAGATCTCCTGTGACGCCATCATCGTCACAACGTAGAGCACCGGCAATATGTAGAGAGGGTCCGTTGCTGTGAGATCCTGAAACCACAGCAGTCCGCCGGTCCTAAAGCTATCCAGGGTCTCGAACTCTTTAATCGTGTAGTACAGAACCAGGAAGATCGGAAGCTGCACGAGCGCGGGCAAGCAACCTCCAACAGGGTTCACTTTGCGCTCTCCGTAGAGCTTGACGAGCTCCTCTTGCCGCTTGCGCGGGTCTTCCTTATGTTCCGTGCGAATAGCGTCGATATCGGGCTTTAATTCCTGCATGTTTCTCATGCTCTTGACTTGCTTGATCGTGAGTGGAAATAGCAGAGTTCTAGCGACGATGGTGAGCATGACGATGGCGAGCCACCACGGTGCTCCGAGCGCGTGAAGGCTCGTGAGCGTAAAGCCGAGCAGATCGAAGAGCGGGTCGAAGAAGTCCCTCAGAAAGTCGAGCATGGGGTTTTGTCCTTTGTCCGGATGATGTTTGGTGTCGCCGAACGGTGTGCGTCCGGCGTGGAGGCGGTGCGCCCCGGACTAGACCCAGCCGCCGAGCCCGGCGAGCAGCACGAGCAAGGGGCCGAAGAGCAATGAAATGAGTAGCGGCCAGTCCTCACCCGGAATATCGTCGTGGGGGACGTTCGCTGCGTGCTGCAACCGCGTGATTCTGAACAACGGTGTATCCGCGAGTCGTGAGGAGAAGCGCACGGCCATGTATCCCAGGCAGCCGACGGTAGCGAGGATTCCGAGCAACACGTAGCCATACTCGATGGTTGTGGATGCTCCCTCTTGGCGGAGCACCTCCGAGATCGAGCCGAGTACGAGGACGGCCAGGAGCAGTATCGCCTTGACCAGCCCGGCAAGCGGGGTTCGTATGCTTATGTGCTCGGTTGTGGAGGCTGTTCTCGTCATGAAGTATTTGGAGTCTAGCATTCGCTGCATATTCCGCGGAGTTTTGGCGCGAGAGTTTTTTCTGCGTTAAGCTGAACCTCCCGCCTGTGGGGGGCGGACGGAGTGTCCTTTGGGAAAGGAGAGGCTCGTGGCTGTGGAACCGGCTGTTATTCGGAACGTGTGTCTTATTGGGCATCGAGGAAGTGGGAAAACTACGCTCGCGGAAGGCATGATCGGTCTCGCATCGGGGAGATCCGGCCCCTCGGCAGGGGTCATGGATTTCGCCGAGGAGGAGGCCGAACGCGGTATGACGCTTGGCTTGAGCGTCGCCAGCGTGGACTGGAAGGGCCGCCGCATCAACCTCGTCGACACCCCCGGCGAGGGCGGCTTTATCGCGGATGCTTTTATCGCCCAACGGGTGACGGATTGCGCGGTGATGGTCGTTCATGCGCAAGACCCCATTCAAGTCGTCACCGAGCGCGTCTGGCGGCGGGGTGAGAAGGAGGGCATCCCGCATATCATCGTCGTCAATCATCTGGATCGCGAACGGGCGGATTTCCGTCTCGTCCTCGAACAGCTGCGGGATCGCTTCGGCCCGGCCATCGTGCCGCTGAACCTGCCCATCGGCACTGAGGATGACCTTAAGGGCGTGTACGGACTCCTCAGCGGCATCGCCTTTGTGGACGGCGAGCAGAGCGAGGAGATACCTGCGGGCATGGAGGACGAGGTAGACGCGGCGAAGGTCCAGCTCTTCGAGGCTATCGCCGAGAGTGACGACACGCTGCTTGAGAAGTACCTCGAAGGCGAAGAGCTAACGACGGAGGACACGTTCGAGGGGATAAGGCGAGGCATCGCCGACGGTCTCATCATCCCGGTGTTGGCCGCGAGTGGAGAGCGCATGATCGGGGTGGACCGGCTGCTCGATGTGATCGCCGGTAGCGCCCCAAGCCCCATCGACCGCTCCCGCTGGATCACAGAAGATGGCGAGGAGATCCCCTGCGACCCGGAAGCTCCGTTCTCAGCCTACGCCTTCAAGGCATATCAAGACCCATACGCCGGACGCCTGAGCGTGCTGCGCGTCGTCAGTGGGCGTTGCCGGTCGGACGAAGCCCTCACCAACCCGCGCACGGATTCTGCGGAACGGCTCGGCGGCGTCTCACATTTGCTCGGCAAGGAGCGAGTATCTGGAGATGAGGCTGTCGCCGGGGATATTATCGCGGTTGCCAAACTGAAAGATACGAATACTTTCGACACGCTCTCCAGGCCGGAAAACGTAATTGTTTTCGAGCCTGTGGAGTTGCCAGAGTCGACAACGGAATTCGCAGTAGGAGCGAAGACTCGTGGCGAGGAGGAGAAAGTCTTCGAGGCCATAAAGAAGGTAACGGACGAGGACCCATCGTTGCGACTTCGGCGAGCCGAGTCCACGGGGGAGGATGTGCTCTCCGGGCTTGCTCAGATGCATATCGAGTTTGCGTTGGATCGAATTCATCGTCGTTACGGGGTGGAGGTCGAGGCCCGCGCTCCGAAAGTGCCGTTTATGGAGACGATCACGAGCTTTGCCAAAGCTCAAGGGCGGTACAAGAAGCAGTCCGGCGGGCGTGGCCAGTTCGGTGACTGCCACATCGAGATCACACCACAGGAACGCGGCGCGGGCTTCGAGTTCGAGAACGCCATCGTCGGCGGCTCCATCCCCCGCCAATACATCCCCGCCGTCGAGAAAGGTGTTCTCGAAGCCATGCAGGAAGGCTCCGTTGCCGGATGTCCGGTCGTGGATGTGAAAGTCCGCCTGCACGATGGCTCATTCCACGCGGTGGATTCTTCGGAGATGGCCTTCAAAGTAGCGGGTTCGGTGGCCTTCAAGAACGCGATGGAGAACGCGAAGCCGATCCTTCTAGAACCATTCGTAAAGGTTGAAGTGCTAGTTCCGCTGGAGTTGGTCGGGGACGTGATGGGGGATCTCTCCGGGAGGCGTGGCCGTCCAATGGGCATGGAACAGAGCGGCGATCGGCAGGTCATACAGGCCGAAGTCCCGCAAGTCGAGATGCTTACCTACGCCCGAGATCTCCGCTCCATCACCGGAGGCCGGGCCAACTTCCACATCGAATCCGGCCACTACGAGGAAGTCCCGCCGAACATGGTCGATAAAGTCCTAGCCACCAACGAACGAGAGGAAGAAGAAGCACTTAGCTAGAGGAGTACGGAAGCCAGGGTTCGTTAGTGAGCCCCGGCTTCCGGGCAAAACCAGCTACTGCTCGGGCACCTCGAAGTCGAAGCGCCAGGGGCCGAGTATCGTCTTCTGCTCCATCGCGCCTCCTTTAGACTCAGTGATCGAATCACCCCAGAGTTCGGTCACGGTGATTGAGGAGTTACCTTTTAGTTGTCCGTAGAGTGGAGCCGACCAACAGCCATTCTTTAAGGGTAGAGGCTCGATGGGCTCGCGCCAGGCGGGCTCCGTCTTGACGTTTGGATACCAATCGTAGCCGTTATTTGGTGGATCAAAGCAGATGATCGCTTGCGGTCTTGCCGGGGAGTTGACTATGCGTTCTAGTGTGATATTTACGCCGCTTGCTTCTACGCTCTGGTCCATCTGGATAATCGGCGCGGGGCGCACAGGAACCTCGAAGTCGAATACGAACGGGCCAATGGGCGGTTTCCGCTCGATCCTTATTCCCCTCTCCGCTTCTTCCCTGGAAGATGGAATGGGACTCTCTTCGAGAACCACTTGAAACTCGAAACCGTGCTGTTTCTCCACTGCGAAGTTTTCAGGGGTCTCGAAGACCACTGTGTTCGGCAAGGCTCCGCTCCAGATGTCTCCAATACCGAGGGTGTATGTCGTGCCGCCGATCAGGTCGAATTCCTCGCCATTTGCGTTTGTAACGTCTACGCGCTTTTTCGGTAGTGAGTCCGGGTTGCCGAGTTGTTCGTCAATCACCATAGGGTCCAGATTCGCGGGATGACCGGCGTTGCGGCGGTTCTCTTTTAGATCCTCCACGCTGTAGCCGATTACCACGAACTCTGCATCCACGTAGGCCCACTCGACGGTGACGGCTGCTTCGTCCTGCACTTTTCTCTCGTAGATGTTGGTTCCGAGATTCTTTGCCGCTGCACCCGGTAACTCATCTTGAAAGACTTCGTAGACAAACTTAGACGCGCCATAAGCACCCGTGCTGAACATCACCGCTACAACAGCCGCAACCACCCATGCAATGCGCGTCCTCGGAACAAAACGGGTCCGGCGCGACCGGCGACGGGCGGGCGATATACGCTCCTCGACCCCCGTCCACAGATCTACCGTCTCTGGCATTCCGCGTTCGGCGCAATCTTGAAGGGCTCGCTGTAGTCGTTCTCGTTGCTCACTCATGGTCGTTGCCTCCTTTCGGAGTTTCGGCGAGTGCTGGGGTTGGGCCTTCGGCGCGGACTTGCGGACGTAAGAGTTTTGCGAGGCTCTTACGGGCGGCGTGGAGCCGCCACTTGATCGTCCCCGGAGGCGAGGCACCGCTTCGGGACATTTCGGCCTCGGTCATGCCGAGGTAGTAACGCTCCACGATGGCGGCCCGCTGCGCCGGTGGAAGCTTTTCGAGCGCTGCCCACACTCGCCGACGGTCTTCAGCCGCCTGGGCCAGCTCTTGCGGCCCAACTTCAGGGTCCGCGAACTCTACGCTCCAGTTTTCGGTGCCTTCGTCGGGGAAGGAGACTGTTCGCTCACGGTGTTTGGCGGTCTTTACGGCGTCGTTCACCACGATCTTCATGAAGTACGGCGCGAAGGGTTTCTCCGCGTCGAAGCGTTTGATCTTCTCGTAGAACTTCACGAACGCGGATTGCACCACGTCCTCGGCGAGGGATCGGTCACGTAGGATCAGGTACGCAGACCGCACGGCTCGCACCTGATGCAGCCTCACAAGAATCTCCAAACCGCCGATGTCGCCGTCTTTAAGGCGATCTACCGCACGTCGCTCATCCATACTCACCCTCTCTGACCGTTGTCGGACGGGCGCCCTTACCCTATCTATCCTCCGGCGACGAAAAAGGTTTGAATGGCTTAGAAAATCATGTCGTCCGCGTCGGCTCCAACGGCACGCTCACTCCGACGAGCGAGTCTCGCGTGACGAGTGCGGCAAGCTCGTCCTCGCTCATTCCGTCGCTACCGGACGGTTGTAGCGGCAGGACCATGTAGCGCAGGTCGGCGGAGGAGTCGTGGACGGCTACGCGAACGCTTTTTGGTGGTTCGTAGCCGAACTCGCGCATCACGGCGCGGGGCTCCCGGACGGTGCGCGAGCGGTAGTTGGCGCTCTTGTACCAGTCCGGCGGACGACCGAGGATGGCTCGCGGGTAGCAGGAACAGAGGGTGCAGACGATGATGTTGTGGACCTCTGGGGTGTTCTCTATGGTGATGAACTCTACGGGACCGGAGGCGTCCACGCCTATTTCGAGCGCGGCGGCTTTGGTGTCTGAGAGGAGAAGAGCCTTGTACTCGGGGTCCAACCAGGCGCGGGCGACCATGCGAGCGCCGTTCTCGGGGGAGCGGGACTCCATGTAGGAGATCTGGCGCCGCACCTCTTCGCTTGTGAAGATGCCTTTGTCGATGAGCAACGCTTTCATAGCCCGGATGCGATGCGCATAGTATCCACCCTCCGCTCCCGACGGCGCGTGCTCGTGTGGATGATCGTGGGTATCGCTCATTCTTCCTCCCCAGGTGTCTCCAACCAGTGCTCGTAGATATCTATGTATAGCGTGTCACTCGCCAATCCCTCGTAGTCGTTCCAAAGTGTCGCTTGACTAAAACCTACCTTGTAGAGCGGCCTTTTCGGGAATCCATCGTCGCTGTAGGCTAATTCCTCGGGGTTGCGATACTCGCCTAGCAAGGTTGTAACGGTGCCGGGCTTGCCCTTCACATAGTCTGGGGTTCGTATGTGACCGGGTCGCTCCTCGTCGCGTACTTGTACTCGGTCGCCGGGAGCGTAGCGGGGAGTCATTGCGCGTCCCACTCCTCCTGCAATTCGTTGGTCTTGGCGTCGATCTCCTCCTGGGTGAGAATGCTTTTCTCGATCAGGAGTGCTTCGGTGGCGGCAGTCCATCGCTCGTAGTAGCTGAGGGTTTCGTACTGCTCCGGGGGGAGGCTCTCCTGTGCGCGACGATGCTGGTCGGTGGTTTTTACGCCTTTTTTATCCAGGAGGATGGTTACTGCATCGGCGAGGCGTTCCCAGTCTTGTACTTCGTGCTGGCCTTTGTCGATCGGGCCGCCGGGTGAACCTCCCATATCGTGGATGCCAGGCATATCGCTTCTAGCTCACCCTCAGGACTTCGGCCATCGGCGGGCGCTCGACTAGTTCTTCGACGTGTTCTTGGAGGTCCAGGCCGTCTGGGGTGGCCACGGCGTGCAGGTAGTTCGAGAATTGGAAGAGTTGCTCCGGGAGGCTCTGGTCCCGGATCTGGTTTAGGCGACCGTCCTCGCGCATACGGCGGGCGACGGCCCGCAATACGGCGTAGGACATGCGGGAGAGGTTTCGTAGAGATTGGTGACGGTTCTGGCGGGTTCCGAGGTCCACCTGGGCCATCGCGCCGAGGCCGACTTTGTTGAATACGTCGATCATGACTCCGGTTTCGACCGCGTAGCCGGTGAGGAATGGTATGGAGTTGAATAGTTCCTTGTCCGCTACAAATTCTCCGGCCAGTGGCTGCACGAAGCCTGTTAGTTCGGGATAGAAGAGGTTGAAGAGTGGTTTGGTGGTCAACTCCGTGACACGACCGCCACCGTCTTGTTCCACAGTATCGCTGCTCTTGAAGGGTCGTCGAAACGCGCCTTTAACGAACCGGACTTGGGGGACCGAGATGATCGGACCTAGCGTCCCATAGACGAACTGCGCCTCGAAGTCCTGCGTGTCGGCGTCAACGTACATTACGAGGTCTCCACGAGCTACGGAGAGCGAGCGCCACATAGCGTCGCCTTTGCCGTGCGCCCCGCCGTAGTGGGAGAGTAGTTCGTTCTCGGAGAATACCTCCGCGCCGTGGCGAGCGGCGACCTCCATCGTGCCGTCGGCGGAATCCGCGTCGACGGCCAGGATCTGGTCAACCAGAGGAGAGTCCAGCGGCGATTGCTCATTGACGGCGTGGATACTATCGATGATCTCGCCGACCGTGTCCGCCACGTTGCGACACGGTAGCACCAGACTTACCGTCAATTCACGCTCGCGCTTGCGGCGGCCTAACGCCTCCACGTCGGAGAAACTCGCATGGTCGTAGGAACGATGTCTAAACCAATCAGCGGCGTCCGTGGGCTTGATGACCCTCTCGTCAATGCTCATAATAGATAAATTACCTTATACTGCCGATGCTGTCTATAGGTCGGATAGCACCAAGCTGTCGAGATGCCGTCGGTACAGTATCGCTTCGAGCGGGTGGAGAGGGATTAGTAGTGAGAGAAGCCAGTGGGGATTCGTGGGGCGTGGCTGATGAGATCTTCGAGGGGATCGTCATTAGCGAGAACGGCGAGGTGATCGACGCCAACAAAAGCTTCGCCCAAATGTTCGGCTACGAGTTGGATGAATTGACCGGGATGAAACTCCTAGACTTCCTGTTGGATGGAGAACGAGAATTGGCCGTCCGGCGATTCTCGTCAGGGAGTGAAGAGGTAGCCGAATACCAGGCCGTCAGGAAAGATGGCACCGTATTCGGCGTAGAGATTCGGCCCCGGCAGGTCGTTCGCGACGGTCGTGAGGTCCGATTGAGTCTGGTCTTGGACGTAGACGAGCGCAAGCAGGCAGCGACGGAACTCCGGCGGCAGCAGGATCTCTACGAGGGCGTGCTCGCGGCCCAGAGTGCGCTTGGCGAGGGATTCGTTATCGTAGAGGGTCAGAGAGTCGTCCACGCAAACGAAGGATTCTGCGAGCTTAGCGGCTACCGGCCAGAGGAGATCTCGGCAATGTCGAGCTTTTTGGATCTCGTCGTCGAAGAGGAGCGAGCGCCACTTATGGAGCGCCGGCGGCGGCGCATGGAGAGTGGAGAGGGTGAGACCTGCTACGATACCGCTCTGCGTAGCAAGGATGGACACCGGATAGACGTGGAGGTCTCGTTCACGACGCTGGAGACCGAGACGGGCCTGCGATTTCTGATTCTGGTTCGGGATGTCACCGATGGAAAGCTCGTTCAGGCGAAGTTGAGTCGTCAGTCGGAGTTGATGGAGCTGTCGCACGACGCCATTATTGTTCGGGATCTCGACGACACCATCACATATTGGAACCGGGGAGCCTCGGAGATGTACGGTGTATCGGAGGAGGATGCCGTTGATCGCGTCATCCACGAGCTTTTGCATACCGAGTTTCTCTCCTCGAAGGAAGCCATAGATGAGAGTCTCGGGAAGGAAGGGCGTTGGGAAGGAGAGTTGCTGCACCGCAGGCAAGACGGTAGCCCTATCAGGGTGGAGAGCCGTCAGGTGCGTGCGCGAGAAGGCAATACAGCGACCGTACTTGAGATCAACCGCGACATCACTGAGCGCAAGACGAACGAGAACGTTCAGCGGTTCTTCGCCGAGGCGAGCAATGTCCTCGTGTCTTCTCTGGATTATCGGGCAACGCTCGCGAGCGTTGCCCGCCTGGTGGTTCCGTATCTGGCCGACTGGTGCGCCGTGGACGTGTTGGAGGATGACGGCACTCTCGAACGCCTGGCGGTCGCCCACGAGGACCCGCGAAAGATAGAGCTGGCCCGCGAGTTGGAGCGTAGATACCCCGCCAACCCGGAATCTCCGCAGGGCGTGCCAAACGTACTGCGTACCGGCGAGCCGGAGTTGGTACCGGAACTTCCAGCTTCCGTGCTGGTCGAGGCTGCGGTGGACGAAGAGCACTACGCGCTGCTGGAGAAGCTCGCTATCCGCTCGTACATCATCGTGCCGCTTATAGCCCGCGGACGCAAGCTTGGGGCGCTTACGCTTGTGGCATCGGAATCCGGGCGAAGCTATGGGGCTGAGGATCTAAAGTTAGCCGAGGACCTGGCGCGCCGCGCCGCCTTCGCCATCGACAACGCCAAACTCTACGAAGAGTCGCAGCGAGAGATCTCCGAGCGCAAAAAGACGGAGAGCATGCTGGAGGCTCAAGCCGAGAACTTGCGCCGCTCGAATGCCGAGTTGGAGCAGTTCGCCTACGTCGCCTCCCACGACCTCCAGGAGCCGCTACGCATGGTCTCCAGTTACACGCAACTCCTGGCCCGACGGTACAAGGACCAACTCGACGACGACGCCGGGGAGTTTATCGGTTACGCCGTGGACGGCGCAAACCGGATGCAGCAACTCATAAACGACCTGCTAGTCTACTCGCGGGTCGGCACCCAGGGAAGAGAGTTCAAGCCAACCGAGTGCGACGCCGTATTTGCTGCGGCCCGAGACAACCTGCTAGTGGTACTGGAAGAGACTGGCGCGGAGTTGGTCTCCGGTCCGCTGCCGACCGTAATGGGAGACAGGTCGCAACTAACCCGCTTGCTCCAGAACCTCATCGGAAACGCTCTCAAGTTTAGAGGTCAGGAGTCACCCGAAGTCCGCATACAAGCCGAGCGCCGAGAAGACAAATGGGTGTTCTCGGTTCGCGACAACGGCATAGGAATAAAGCAGGAGTACGTTGACCGGATCTTCGTTATATTCCAGCGGTTGCACGACAGGATACAATACCCCGGTACGGGTATCGGGCTCGCAGTATGCAAAAAGATCGTCGAGCGCCACGGAGGGAGAATCTGGGTGGAGTCCGTGCTAGGAGAA
>JBGTFQ010000066.1:0-3140 GCA_041747155.1 Rubrobacteraceae bacterium | reverse complement strand
TTGTTGGCTACGTCGTTTGGTACGGTTTTGGCCAGGACCGCCGTGATCGCCGCTGTTAGCGTCGTCTTGCCGTGGTCCACGTGGCCTATGGTGCCTACGTTCAGGTGCGGCTTGTTCCTCTCAAACTTTCCCTTGCTCATTCTATTCCTCCCGTTTCCTAGCTAGTTTCCGCTATCTCAGCCGCGATGCTCTTAGGCACTTCGGCGTAGTGATCAAACTGCATAGTGAATGTAGCTCGGCCTTGAGTCTTGCTCCGCACGGTGGTCGCGTAACCGAACATCTCGGAGAGCGGAACCATCGCCCGGATAACCTGACCGCTACCGCGAGCGTCCATACCCTGGATCTGCCCCCGCCGACTAGACAAGTCGCCCATTACGTCGCCCATGAACTCCTCGGGCATGACGACTTCGACGCTCATCATCGGCTCAAGCAGGACGGGGTCAGCCCGCTTCATGGCTTCCTTGATCGCCATGCTGCCCGCGATCTGGAAGGCCATCTCGTTGGAGTCGACTTCATGGAACGAGCCGTCTACCAACTCAACTTTGAGGTCCACGACTGGGAAACCGGCCACGACACCGTTGTCGAGGGCCTCCTTGATGCCCTTGTCAACGCTCCCGATGTACTCCCTCGGGATAACGCCACCGACGATCTTGTTGTCAAACAGGTAGCCTGTTTCGTCGTTGTGCTCGGCGTTGATGACCGCGTCGCCGTACTGACCACGACCACCCGACTGCCGCACGAAACGGCCCCGCACACCTTCGACACGCTTGCGAATCGTCTCGCGGTAAGCGACCTGCGGGCGACCAATATCGGCATCCACCCGGAACTCACGCAGCAAACGGTCGACGATGATCTCCAAGTGAAGCTCGCCCATGCCGGAGATAATCGTCTGTCCCGTCTCCTCGTCACCGCGTACGGAGAACGTTGGGTCCTCCTCCGCGAGACGCTGGAGAGCGACGGTGAGCTTCTCTTGGTCGGCCTTCGTCTTAGGCTCAATGGCCTGCGAGATGACCGGTTCCGGGAAGACCATCTCTTCCAGGATGATCTGCTGCGGATCGTCCGCCGAGATAAGCGTGTCGCCCGTCCCCGTGTCCGACAGTCCTATCGCCGCCACCAACTCACCGGCGTATACCTCATCGCGCTGCTCGCGGCTGTTGGCGTGTAGCTGCAACAACCGACCGATCCGCTCGCGCTTACCTTTGGTCGTGTTAGTAACGTAAGAACCAGACTTGAGCGTACCGGAATAAACGCGCATGTATGTGAGCTTTCCAACGTGCGGATCGCTCTGTACCTTGAACGCGAGCGCGGCCAGCGGGCCACTCTCGTCGGCCTCGCGCACGATCTCCTCGCCGTCCAACGTCTTGCCTTCGACTGGCGGAACATCCAGCGGGCTCGGCAGGTAGTCGATGACACCGTCGAGCAGCGGCTGAACGCCCTTATTCTTGAACGCGGAACCAACAAACACCGGCGTCATGGCGTTGTCCAGAGTGGCCTGACGGATGGCGGCCCTGAGCTGCGGTACTTCAATCTCTTCACCTTCGAGATAAAGCTCCATCAACTCTTCGTCCTGATCTGAGACCGCTTCGAGAAGCTTGTCCCGAAATTCTTCGGCCCGCGTCTTCATATCCTCGGGGATCTCCGTGATCTCAAACGTAGCACCCAGATCATCGGTGTAGACCGTGGCCTTCATCTCGACGAGGTCCACGATACCCTGAAACTCACCCTCGGCCCCTATCGGCAACTGCACCGGTATGGCGTTAGCCCCGAGTCTATCGACCATCGTATCGACAGCCTTATAGAAATCCGCCCCGATCCGGTCCATCTTGTTGACGAACGCGATCCTCGGAACTCCATACTTGTCCGCCTGTCGCCAAACGGTCTCCGACTGCGGTTCGACCCCGGCAACGGAGTCGAACAATGCTATCGAACCGTCGAGCACCCGCAACGACCGCTCGACCTCTACTGTGAAGTCCACGTGTCCGGGCGTGTCTATAATGTTGACGCGGTGCTGTTCGGGGATACGGCTATGAACGCCCTCTTTCTCGCCCTTGCCATTCTTGCCGGAGGAGTCTTCGAGGCCGCCCCAGAAGACGGTGGTTGCGGCGGACGTGATCGTGATTCCGCGCTCGCGCTCCTGGGCCATCCAGTCCATAACGGCGTTGCCATCGTGAACCTCGCCCAGTTTGTGGGTGAGGCCCGTGTAGAGCAGGATGCGCTCCGTCGTCGTCGTTTTCCCGGCATCGATGTGCGCCATGATCCCGATATTCCGTACCCGCTTTAGCGGGATCTTCTTAGTCGTCTGTACTGCCATTATTACCTTCTCACCACCTGTAGTGTGCGAAAGCCCGGTTGGCTTCAGCCATCCGATGCGTGTCTTCTTTGCGCTTCACAGCCGAGCCGATGTTGTCCTTGGCGTCGAGCAATTCGCCCGCCAACCTGAGGCCCATCGTCTTCTCGCGCCGGGCTCGAGCGAAACTAACCATCCAGCGCAGAGCCAGAGTGTTAGCGCGACGCGGAGCTACTTCGATCGGCACCTGATAAGTCGCGCCACCGACCCGGCGGCTGCGAACTTCCAGGCGAGGCCGGATGTTATCCAGCGCATTGTTAAGAACCTGAACCGGGCTCGTCGCGGTGCGCTCCTCGATATAAGCGAGGGCATCGTAGACGATCTTCTCGGCGGTGCTCTTCTTGCCGTCCAGCATGATCTTATTGATCACCTGCTGCACGAGCACGCTCCCGTAAACCGGGTCCGGCTCTATTGTTTTCTTTGGGGGCGCTGCACGCCTGGGCATACTATTCTCTCCTCCTACGCCTTCTTGGTTCCATATTTGGACCGGCTCTGCTTGCGGTTGTTGACGCCCAACGTATCCAGAGCGCCCCGCACGACCTTGTACCGGACACCCGGCAGGTCTTTCACCCGGCCACCACGCACCAGCACAACGGAGTGCTCTTGCAAGTTGTGACCCTCACCGGGGACGTAAGCCGTGATCTCCATCCCATTCACCAACCTCACGCGCGCGATCTTCCGCAGCGCAGAGTTCGGCTTCTTGGGCGTGGTCGTCGAAACGCGGGTGCAAACCCCCCGCTTCTGCGGCGAGCCCTGCAAGGCCGGCGTCGCCGACTTCTCCTTCTTTACACTC
>JBGTFQ010000065.1:0-5214 GCA_041747155.1 Rubrobacteraceae bacterium | reverse complement strand
TGGGCGATGGACGACCAGAAACGGGCGATCTCCAACATCATCTCAGCACCGGACTCCAGCAGGAACTCCATATCTCCGGTGACCTGATGGTAATGCCAAATGTTGTAGAAAATGGCCGCCCCAATGTGCCGCTGGCGATGGCTGGAGTCCGGATCCCAAGACCCGGAATTCGGGTTGAGATGGACCTGCTGAGTCTCTTCCTTGCCGTCCGAACCACTCTGCCACGGGAACATGGCTCCCTTGTAACCGGCTTCGAGCGCTGCCGCTCGCGCCTCGTCCAGCCGCCGGTAGCGGTAGGTGAGTAGACCACGGGTTATGCTTGGCAGACGAAAGTTCAGGAAGGGATAGATGTAGATCTCATCCCAGAAAATGTGCCCCCGATAAGCCTCACCGTTGAGCCCCCGAGCCGGTGCGCCTGCGTCCAGATCCGCCGTGTGCGGCGAACAAACCTGCAATATGTGCGAGATGTGCAGCCGCACCAAAAGCTGCACCCGGTCGTCGCCCGGTATCTCCATGTCGCAGGCGTCCCACAGAGCGTCCCAGGCCGTTGCGTGTGCCTCGAAAGCTTCCTCGAAAGTTCCGTAGCGGATCACGGAACGACCGGCGTTGGCGAGTGGCTCGTTTATGGCGTGGTCCCGCGAGGTATAGAACGCGACCATCTTCTCGACCCTGACGGTAGAGTTCTCTTCCACCTCAAAGCTCAAGACTTGATGGATATAGTCCTGCATCTGCAGAAGTTCGCGATCCACGGCCAGAATTCCGTGCTCCCCGTAGACGCGAGTGCGAGCCGCTTCAGCGACGTAGATCCGGGATTGGCGAGTTCTGACAAGGAGGGCGATGGTCTCCGGACCGAATGTTCGGGGGGAGACGGGATCCAGGTGCCTGCCCTCAAGATCCTGGTAGCGGGCGACCCCGCCGTTGAGAACCCGACCGTCGAGCGCGGTTATAAGCTCCAGCTTGCCGGACCAGTTCTCCGGTGTGATGCTCCACTCTATCCCCGCCTGATGCATGTCCGACATGCTAACGAACCGGCGGCTTTCGAGCGTCGTCTCGCGGCCTTCTCCATCCCGGATGCGGACGTTGCGAATAACAGTAGCGTGGCGAATATCGAACGAGTGCTCGTAAGAGAGGATTTCGACGTTGTCGAGATCCACGGGCTCCCCGTCGTCCTGTATGCGGAGCTTGAGAACCAACCAGTTGGGCAAATTGACGAGATCCTCGTTCAGGACCGGCCTGCCGGCCATGATCGTCGTCTCGCGGTTGAAACCGCCGTGGACGTAGGTGCCAGGATAGTGGACCTTGTCCGCATCCGACCAGTGAGAAGTGCCGCGGGTACAGAAATACCCGTTTCCGGTCGAGGTCATCGCCTCGCGTAGTCCCTCCTCCTCGGGATCGAAATGGTCATAACTGAGCATCCATTCACTCATCGGCATCTCCCTTTGTCATAGTGAAATCGCGACGCATTCTTACCCAAGCCACCGAACTCTATCTCGCGAGCGCATCCAGGAATCTCTCGACCTCCGGTACTGTATACAAAACGTAGTTTGCCGCAGTGGTTCGACCTTCGATCTCCGGGTCGTCCTTCTCCCCCACAAATACGCCGATTCCCCGGTCGTCCAGAGCCTCAAAAGCGTGCTCATCGGTGTGATCGTCACCGAGGTACATCGGTACTACGTCGTCACCATCTAGCTCAAGCGTCTCCAAAAGATACAGGACGGCTTTGCCCTTGTTCCAGTCTATTTTGGGCTGTATCTCGTAGACCATCTTGCCGGGTGTCACTTTCAATTCGTCGGAACGCTCTTCTAGCAGACCGTCCACGATCTTGCCTACTTTATCCCGCTCTTCTTCGGCTACTTGCCGATAATGTATGGCTACGGATGCCTTTTTTGGCTCGATGGATGTGCCTTCTATGGACTCGGATTCCTTTTCGAGGCGCTCTTTTACTTCTTCCAAAAGTTCCTCGAAGCCACCGCCCGCGTCGTGTTCGATGGTTCCTTCATCGGGGCTCCAGATGTCGAAGCCGTGGCTGCCCGCTACTACGAGGTTGTCCAGGCCCATTAGCTCTTGTACGACCGGGCGATCCCGCCCGCTTACGACGCAGACGGTGCAGCGTTCGGCGAGTCCGCTAACAGCATCGCGCATGGAACTCGAGATGATCGCATCTTCCGGGCGATCCACGATGGGCGTCAACACACCGTCGTAATCTAAAAATACGGCTAGTTTCTTACCATCCAGCCGCTCGTCTAGCTCCTCCACATCGTTCAGCGCGTGCGTCAGGTCCCCTATCTCTTTCGACACTGCCTCCCCTTCCCGGTTAAAAATCCTGTCACGCCTGAACGCGACTTCCGCCAGCATCCTTTATCCTCTCATTCACGACCTCGCGCAAGTCTTCAGGATCATCGACAACCCAACGAGGGTCGAGAACCTCGGACTTTTGAAACGAGGGGCGTGTGATCTCAGTAGGTACGGCGACGACCTTCATTCCAGCCGCCACCGCCGCCTGGACTCCGGCGGGTGAATCCTCTACGACCAGAAACTCCTCCGGCGGAATGTTCATCTTCTCGGAGACCAGGAAGTCTATCTCCGGGTCGGGTTTGCCGTTCTCGATGTCGTCGGCGGTCGAGATCACATCGAAAGCATCTTCGAGTTCGAGTACCGCCAGCACGCGCTCTACCTGATAACGATGCGACATAGTAGCGCACGCCGTAGGATATCCTGCTTCGCGCATCTCCCGGAGAAGGTCGATATTGTGGCCGTATCGTTGTTTTGTAAGTAGATCATCGTCTTCTAAGATTTCCTCGTACATCCCGACCCGGATGTTGACGAGAGCCTTCCACGGTTCGTCTTCGTCGAGGTCTTCCATACGCGCCCGTGCCGCTTCCTCCAAGTCGAAGCGTTGGAGGACACCCTGGGCGACTTCTCGTCTGGAGTGTCCCACCAGGTCTTCGGCGTAGGCGGCTCTTACGTCCTTCTCCTGGACTTTCGGGTCGAGTTCGGCGGCGGCCCGGGCGTAGGAGAGGGCTTTCAGTTCCTCCGTTTCGAGGAGTGTCCCGTCGAGATCGAAGATCACCGCCGAGATCACAGCTCTATGCTTTCGCCGGTTCAGCCTTGCGAAACTCTTTTGGCGTGTAACGCTCGATCCACTTGCGATACTCCTGAATGTCACGCTCGGCCTTGTTCTTGTCCCAGCCGCAGTGCTTGACCGCGACCTCTGCCGCAGCGTCCACGACATCCAGAGCGACATCGGGTCCATAACCGGCCATTGTGCGGCGCAGTAGAACGTCCGAAAGCGTCTCGGCCATCTCCTCCCGGATAGCCCAGATAACTTCGGCCCCGATCAGTGCGGTCTCGACACTCACATTCGAAGAGAGCGGCTCGGCCAACTCCGGGTTGTCTTTCGCCAGCGCCAGAACCTGCGAGGCCCGAACGCCATACAACTTGAGGAGCCGATCCTGAAGCACTTCGGGGATGCTGCTTGCGGCTTTGAAGCCTTCCGAGAAAGACTTGAAGTCCGAGGTCTCGCCGCCAGGCAGCGGAACCTTACGCGACGTGCTCTTTGGACCCTTGCGATCCAGCTTCTCAAACACGGCGTCCGTCGCTTGCCGACCGAGGTTCAGGTACGTCGTCAACTTTCCGCCGATTATGGAGAGCAAGCCCCCGACGTGCGGCATTTCAGCACTCTTGCTCGTCACCTTGCCGCCCGCAGCGGATTCGCCAGTCGCGTGATCGTAGACGACGTGGCTTCGCGTTACGCCGCCAGTCTCGCCCGCCGGGCTGAACGGCAGCGGACGCACGCCGGAGTAGGTGAAGAGGACATCTTCGCGGGTAAGATTGGCCGCTGGTATCACGTAGTTCGTCTCGTCGAGGAGGTATTGGATCTCCTCTTCCGTTGCCTGGACACGATCCAGATCCCCATCGTAGCGAAGGTCAGTCGTACCAATAAGATACCGACCGTTCCACGGCACGATAAAGTACGGCCTACCATCCTTACGAGCTTCAATGTACAGTGCCTCGCCTTTCGGAGCGCCGGGGAAAGGATCCACAACCAAATGGCTACCCTTCGTCCCGCCCATGAACTTGCCGGACTCTTCACCCGTACCAGGCTTCTGTAACTCCGCAAGGATCTCATCCACCCACGGACCCGCGACGTTGACCGTAACAGGAGCGTGTACCTGGTAGGTTCCACCGTCACCGAGCTGGTCGCTAAACTCAACGCCGGTTACGTTGTTGCTGTTGTCCATGATGAGCTTGTCGACGCTCGCGTAGGTGATGACCGTCGCGCCGTGGTTGCGAGCACTGACGGCGCTCTCGACGGCGACGCGCTCGGCGTACTCGACTTGCGCGTCGTAGTAGAACGCGGCGGCTTTGAGGCCCGTGGTGTTCAGGCCGGGCTCGCGTTCCTTTACTTTCTGGACGTTGAACATCTTGTGGCGATCCATGCTCTTATCGAAAGAGAGAGCATCGTAAAGGGTCATTCCGAGACGGATCATGAGCGGACCGCGAGCGCTGCGGTCGTAGATCGGGACGAGAAACCCGAGCGGATGAACGAGATGCGGTGCGATGCTCAGGATCGCCTCACGGTCTCTCAGAGACTCCCGCACGAGGGCGAATTCGTAGTGTTCCAGGTAGCGTAGGCCGCCGTGGATCAAGCGCGTGGCCCACTGGGTAGTGCCGCTGGAGAGGTCCCCCTTGTCGAGCATCAGCACTCGCAAACCCCGCATGGCTGCGTCACGGGCGATCCCCGCTCCATTGATTCCAGCCCCGATCACGATAACGTCGAAAGATTGACCTCCGACACCCTTCAGTACATTCCCTCGGTCCATAGCTCGCCCTTCCTCTAGCTCTTCATCTCTACAATAACGTAGAGTGCGCACGACTACCTAAACTAATACCCTTTTTCCGATCGTGCCACCGCAACAGCTAATACTGCTAACTTCAATGCGACCCAACAGGCTCGCCTCCAAAGAATTTCTCCCACGGCATATCTACCGGCTCGTCGTGCGCGACCACCTCGTGCAGATGCCGCATCAAGGGGAAATCTTCCTCGGAGATTACGCCTCGCTCGGTAAGCTTGGGCAACGCTCCACCGATCACCCGAATCGCCGCGACACCCTCTAGAGTTATGCCTTTCATCCGCTCGTTCTCGACTTCCGAGAACGGCACACCGGACCCCGCGAAACGTCCAGCTTTCACATTGCGACCACCCATCGTAGT
>JBGTFQ010000064.1:0-5240 GCA_041747155.1 Rubrobacteraceae bacterium | reverse complement strand
GGAGGAGGGATTCGAACCCTCGATACCCCCTTGGAGATACTTTGGACGATTCGTAGTAAGTAGCCGCAGTCCTCTGCGGAAAGCCTCAAGTCTTCGTGGATCTCAGCGATCTCCGCCGCTACGACATCCGGTGGATGGAGGTAGATGCCAACGTAAGGACGCTAACGTGGAGCTACCCTCCCGGTCTGGAGCCTCAGGGGCCCTCAAACCGGGAGGATATTGTCTACGGGTAAGGGGGCGGCCTGGGTTGGCTAACTTACCAGGCTGCTACCTCGTTACTGCGTGGCGAAGAATATGGCAACGCCCACAACCACGATAAGGAACAACGCTACCAGTAATGCCACCGCGGCGGGGATCAAGACCACGAGCGCAGCCTTGCCGGTCGTTGTCTCGTGAACTTCCCTGACACCGATAACGGCCAGCACTACGGAACCCACAGCGGCTACCAGCGGTCCAAGTACCGGTACCCAGCTCACAAGCTCCGTGACGTTCGCGTAAGAGACCACCCGGAACGTTGACTCAAAGCCGGTGTCCGCAGGCTTGATTATCAAGGCGACCAGCAAGTGCAGAATGCCAGCGCCGACAAATAACGCTATCGTGAAGATGATCGGCACAAAGAACATAGAGGCTACGAAGGCTCCGACTGCTTCCCCGACACCCGTACCACCTATGCCCAAGATGGCATACATTATCCCTAGAAAACCCCCGATTACCGCCGAGATCACGGTGCAAACCAAGGCGAAGATCAGGGGGTTCGCGAAGTCTCCTCGCCGGGTTATGCCACGAAAGAAGCCGACAGGATGGGTAACTATCTCCCTGACCGCGCCCACGAAGCTCTGTACAGGATCAGTGTAGGTAAACTCCGCTGTTGTGCCACCAATGGACATCCTACCTGGGTCTCCACCAGGAGGCTCTCCCGCTGCGCCATAGTTCTGTTGATCCGTTTGCATCACCAACTCCTTCTCCACGCTCTCTGGACTACGAGATGAGCTTACTGTGCGGCATGTGCCTCGCCATCGGTCCGGGGAAGTAATTTGGGTAGTCCTCCAGAACCAACCGTGTTCGATCTACGAGCAGACTGTACTGTCCTAAGAAAACGTTTGGAATCGAAATTACGAGCCGCGTTGGTTTAGTAAAGGAGTGGAGAACCCAGCTCTTTCTCCTGCGCTAAATTCGTCTATAGCTGCGCAGCTGGGGGTATTTCGAGCGGAGGAGGAGGGATTCGAACCCTCGATACCCCATTTAGAGGCATAACACCTTAGCAGGGTGCCGCTTTCAACCACTCAGCCACTCCTCCGTGCGAGCCGGAGTATACCAAAGAGAGGCGTTCTTCTACCAGGGATGCCTGGCTAATTCCACGGCCACGTCTCTTACTGGTTTCTCTCATCTCGTACTTCTTCGACCAGATCTTCGTCGACGAGATCCGGTTTCTCACCGGCGGGCTCGGCATCTAGGATGTGTTCGCCGGAGACTTCTTCTTTCAGCCTTATCAGAACGGCATTGAGTGTCGCTCCGAAGAGTATGGTGAGCGATGAGATGTACAGGTACAGTAGCAGCACTATGACGACGCCGATGGAGCCGTAGGTCTTATTGTAGGAGCCGAAGTTGTTGACGTAGACGCTGAAGGCGACGCTTGCTACGACCCACAGCAGTACACCGACGAAGCCTCCAGGTGTGATCCAACGAAACGGCTGCCCGGCATCGGGAGCTAGAAAGTACAGGAGCGCGACCGTCGCGACCATCAGCAATAATGCTACCGGCCAGCGTACGATGTTCCAGACAAAGAGAAATTCCTCGTCCAGCCCGAAATAGTCGGAGATGCCAACTCCAATAGAGGGACCGAGGACCATCAGCAGAACTCCTGCAAGTATGAGCACCGATAGCCCGAGCGTCATCAGGATAGCAAGTCCTTTTACCTTCCAGTAAGGTCGCGTCTCCTGGACATCGTAGGCCCGGTTCAGGGCGTTTATCAGGGCTGAGAAAGCCCCCGAAGCGGCCCAGATCGTGAACAGCACGCCGAAGGATAGTAGCTCGGGTGCCTCCGCGTCGCCGCTTATTATTGGGCCGGTGTATTCTTCTATCAGCCCGTAAGCTTCGTTTGGCATTACTTGACGCAGATATTCAAGGATGGTTGAAGCCAGTTCGGGGCTTGAGAAAGTTCCCATGAGCGAGAACAGCACGAGGATGAACGGGAAGAGAGCCAGGATCATGTAGTAGGCCAGTTGCGCGGCGAGACCGAGGGCGTCGTCCTGCATAAACTCCCGGATGGTCGCCTTGAGCGTAGCGAGGCTCAACATGTTTTTCATGTCGCCGAGAAAGTTGCTTATATGGCCCTGGGCTGGTCGTTCGGCGACAGCTCTAAGCTCTTCTTTGGAGAAATCTGGCTCCACTGCGCTCCTCTCGTAACAAGCGTATTCTAACCTCGAACAGTTAGATTTTCGCTATAGATGGCATAATCCGAACGGCCCCCGGCAGCGTATACAACTGCATATGATCCCAACAGGTACAACAAAATTATGTTCGAATCAGCATCAGGAATTGGTAGCGGATATGATCCCCGATGATGTCGGCGGAAGGTTGGCGGTGGACGACTCCACAGACGAAGCTTTGATGCAACGTGTTGCCGAAGCCCGAGACGAAGGTGCTCTGTCGGAGTTGTACGACCGCTACGCGGCTGTGACCCTGGGTTCCGGTCGCCGCTTGCTGGGCGACCGAAGCTCGGCGGAGGACTTGCTGCAAGACGTGTTCGTCTCCGTGTGGAAGAACGCCGCGAGCTTTGATCCCACCAAAGCCAGCTTCGCTACCTGGATGCACCGTATAACCCGCAACCGGGCGACAGATATACACCGTCGTCGAGGAGCCCGCATCAAAACCATCGCCGAATCCCCCGGCACTGAACCTGGAGAAGAAGACCCCGCTACCCAACTATCCCGAAGCTTCGACGTAGCTGCCGCCCTCTCCAAACTCTCGCCAAACCACCGCGAAATACTAACCCTCGCCTACTTCCAGGGACTTTCGCAACGCGAGATCTCCACCCGCACCGACATCCCGCTCGGCACGGTGAAGAGCCGCACAACCGCCGCGCTGAGAGACCTCCACACTCGCATGACGCGCCCGGACGAAGGAACCACCGATGAATAACCCGGACACCCAGCACCGGTACGTCCAGGATCTCCTCGGCCCTTACGTGCTGGATGCCCTGAGCCGTGAAGAGACATCCGAAGTCCGCGAGCATCTGCGAGACTGCGAGACATGTCGAGCGGAAGAGCGTGACCTCCGCGAAGCCCACGAACACCTTTCAGAACTTGCCACCACCACCGAGCCACCAACGCCCGATCTAAAAGACAAAATCTTCGAGGAGCTACCGCGCCCAAAAAAGACGCGACTCGCCCCACTTCTAGCCGCAGCTGCCGCAGTCGTGGCCTTCGTGGCATTGGGCCTCTTTACCTCTGGGCCATCGGGGTTCTTTGCTACGGAGATCGCCGTTGCCCTCAACGGAACCGAGATGGCCCCCGAGGCCAGCGGCGAGCTGCGTCTCGAACCCGAAGATGCCAACGTTCGGGCCGAGTTGGAGGTTCGGGATCTCCCAAGCAACAAGCAAGATGAGTACTACGAACTGTGGCTCGGCAAAGAAGGCGAGCGCGTCAGCGCCGGAACCTTTACCGTAGACGAGGCCGGAGGCGACACGTACTCTATGAACGTCCCGGCCAAAGCCGCCGATGGATACGAGCGCGTCGGCATCACCCTGGAAAATTTCTCCAAAGAGCCCCGGATGCAGAACGCCCGCGTAGTTCTTGGCGGAGAGATGGACGGGACTTAGTGCCGCTGCGGCGTTTGGGGATGAACACTCAAACGCTTCCCGTATACTTTCGGGCATGAAGCTCGTAATAGCTGAGAAGCCGTCTGTGGGTCGAGACATCGCCGCCTCGCTTGGGCGAGGTCGTAAGACGCAAGGAGCCGTTGTGGGGGATGGCTGGACCGTCACATGGGCGGTCGGGCATCTCGCGGAGCTTGCGCCGCCGGACGCTTATGGCGACGAGTACAAGCGGTGGCGGCTTGACAGTTTGCCCATCGTGCCGGAGAAATTCAAAGTTCGGGTTAATTACAAGACGCGGGATCAATTCTCCGTCGTCAAAAGTTTGTTGCGGAACCCTGACTTGACGGAAGTCGTCAACGCTTGCGACGCCGGGCGAGAGGGAGAGTTGATCTTCGCTTACCTCTACGGGCTCTCCGGGTGCAAGAAACCCGTTCGTCGACTCTGGATCTCCTCTCTCACGACCGAGGCGATACAGGCTGGTTTCAGCAACCTCCGCGACGGAAATTCCATGAAACCTCTCGAAGATGCCGCTCGCAGCCGAGGCGAGGCCGACTGGATCGTGGGTATGAACGCCACCCGCGCCTATTCCGTACGATTCGGACGCCCCGGAAACGTCCTCTCCGTGGGCCGCGTCCAAACTCCAACCCTCAAACTCCTCGTCGACCGCGAGAAGGAGATAGAGAACTTCAAGCCCGAGAAGTTCTGGACCGTCTACGCACGCTTCGCCCAAGAGACCGCCACTTACGATGGCGTCTGGTTCAAGAACAAACAGAACCGCCTGGACGAGCAACAGGCCGCCGAAGCGATAGCCGAGAAAGTCCGGGGCGGCACCGGCACCGTCAAGAAGGCCGAAAAGAAGACCGCCACCGAGAAACCGCCGCTCCTCTACGACCTTACCGAGTTGCAACGCAACGCCAACGCTCGTTTCGGCTTCACCGCCGACCGAACCTTGCGTGTCGCCCAAGCACTCTACGAAGAACGGAAGCTCATCACATATCCGCGCACGTCCAGCCGCTACCTCTCCAAAGACATGGTCGGCGGCCTAAAGAAGCGCGTCGAGGCCGCTGGGGCTCTGCGGGAGCTATCCACTTTCTCTGAGAGGCTGATCGGGCTGGAGAAACTCCCCGTAAACAAGCGTATCGTGGACGACTCCAAAGTAACTGACCATCACGCTATAGTCCCCACCAACAAGAGGGCGACCACGGACCTCCCGCTGGACGAAGCGAAGATCTACGATCTAATAGCAAGACGTTTTCTAGCGGTCTTCTTTCCGGATGCCCGCTTCGAGAACACGACCGTGGTGACGGAAGTTCGCGAAGAGACCTTTCTCTCTAAAGGTCGGATCGTGCTGGACCTCGGTTGGCGGGAACTCTACCCGACTGGCGTCAGCGGTCGCAAAGAGAAAGAACTCCCGGTCCTGCCA
>JBGTFQ010000063.1:0-18617 GCA_041747155.1 Rubrobacteraceae bacterium | reverse complement strand
GGGGCTTTCGTGCCGCCACCGACTTTTACGCGGTCCTCCTCGATCACATCGCGGTAAGCCGGAGCTTTCCCCTGGCGGTTGTGGATGTCCCAGCCGAGAAGCTCCATCAGCGGGTCTATAAAGTCGCCGCGGGCTTGCGTCTCGTTGTAGTCGCCGGATTTGTAGGCATCTATGTTGCGGTCGAATCGCTCGACTAGATCGTGGAGTCCCGCCGGTGCGCCCATCTATTCCCTTCCATAAGACCTGTAACCTTATTGTACCGACCACCTTACACATCCGCGACAGTATAAGAGTAACTGTACCGGCTCTCTATCCAGGTACGACTTCGCTTGCCTGTATCTTCTTAGCGCGGATATAAGTCGCCTGTTAACATCTCACGATTGTCGTATACGAAACTCCTTTAACGGATTGGCGGTATTTTTGGCGACGGAGGCGGAGCGCGAGCACGACGTAGCGGTCTTGACTAACGGTGCGATGGCGGATGTTTGGGCTTGGGTTCAGTCCAAGATTCCGGCGGGCGTAAAGATTTTCGACGCGCACGCTCATATTGGCGCGGATGTCGATGGGCGCGCGATGACGGGGGATGGGATGCGGGATCGGATGCAGGCCGCCGGTGTCGAGCGATCCATTGTCTTCGCTCTCAACGACCCTAACGCCCGCGATGATTTCTCGGGGCCGAACGAGGTGGTTTGGAATGCTCACGAGGAGCATCCGGGCTTCTTCGTGCCTTTTTTCCGGCTCAACCCGTACAACGACTACGAGCGGGAGTTCGAGCGGTGTGTTGAGCGGGGTTTCGAGGGTCTCAAGCTGCATCCGGTCTCGCAGAAGTTTGAGCTAGACGATCCAAAGGTCGTGAAGCTTTTCGAGATGGCCGCGGAAGCCGACTTGCCGGTCCTCATCCACGCGGGCTTCGCCATGCAACGTATCGTCGAGCCTCTGCTCCCGACAATCGAGGCTCATCCTGAACTGCGCTTGATCCTCGGTCACTCGGCGATGGTGGAGATTCTGGAAGCCGCCCGAGTCTTCGAGGGTCACGAGAACGTTCTCTTCGAGACGTCCGTTGTAAGGGCCAAAGACCTGTACGTGCTCTTCTCGGCGTTGGACCCGTCGCATATCGCCTTCGGCTCGGATATTCCCTATGGTGACCTGCCCTCAACGCTCCACAGCACGCTGGCCGCCGCTGAAGCCGCCGGGGTGCCGGACGAGGCGTTGCCGGGGATACTCTCGGATAACATTCGGCGGTGGTTTCCGTGAGCCCGGAACGGATGGATGTGGAGATGCGGGTGGCCCATTTATTGAGGATCAACAGTTACATGGATATCGCGATCATCTCGATGTGGACCGCGAGTCCTCGTGCCGACGTGACCATCGGTATGGTCGAGGCGAGCCTACGTCACAAGGGACCCGGCGCTTCGGACGAGGAACTATTGCAGGAGCTTCGGCAACTCGTAAGCGAGGGCCGCGAATACTACCGGGATGAGAAATTTCCGCCCGCAATGGGCCGGATGCGCGTCGCCCACGACAAGATCGCGCTGTACATCATCCAACTCGCCAGTGAGTAGAACTCCTCCCGAACCCGTACTCCCGAACGACGAACCGCTGGCCGTCGTCCGGCGCGGCGGAACCATCGAAAGCGTCCATCGGGGCCGCGTCGCCTACTGCTCCCCAAGCGGCGAAATCTTGGAAGCTATCGGCGACCCGGAAGGCTTTATTCACGTTCGTTCGGCGGCGAAACCATTTCAGGCTCTGCCCTTGATCCTCTCTGGAGCCGCAGACGCTTTCGGACTAACAGATGAGGAGATCTCCGTCACCTGCGCTTCTCACAACGGTGAACCCCGCCATCTGGCAGTGGTCCGGTCCCTGCTAGAGAAAGCTGGTCTCACGGAGCAAGATCTCCAGAACGGCGCTCATCCACCGTTCTATCCACCCGCCGCAGCGGAATTGGCCCGGAGGGGAGAAATCCCACAGTCGATACACGGCAATTGCTCCGGCAAACACGCCGGGATGCTAGCCGTCTGTGTCCACGAGGGCTACGACACCGCGACTTACCGAAGCCCAGATCATCCACTGCAAAAGAGCATCCTCAAGCTTTTGGCCGAAGCCTGCGACGTAGAAGAATATGATGTCTTGGTCTCCGGCGACAACTGTGGCGTACCGACTTTCGCCCTGCCTCTGCGGGGTCTGGCTACCGGATTCGCCCGGCTAGCCACGGGTGAAGGATTGAGCGATGAGATGGGATCTGCGGCTATTCGTATTCGGGATGTCATGCGCGATCATCCGTTCCTCGTGGCTGGAACTGGACGACTTGACACGGAATTTATGGAGACCACGAGCCTCGTCACCAAGATCGGCGCAGAAGCTGTGCTTGGAGCAGGAAGCCCTGACGGATGGGGAATGGCGATAAAGATCTCCGATGGCGGGGACCGCGCACTCCCCACAGCCGCCCGAGCCGCCTTAGCCCGCCGAAACCCATCGTCAAAGGCGAAGCCGACAATACTGCGCGGCCTCCACGGAGAGACCGTAGGGGAAATCAACGCCCTCCTGTAAGCTGAGACGCTCGCAACGCGCTACACGAATCGGGAGACGATAAATCCGGCGTACGCCGCCGCGACACAGGTGAACAGTTGTCCCAAGACGTTCAGCAGCAGGATGCCGTGAGTACCTCGCGAGAGCATCTGGAGGGTCTCGTAGCTGAAAGTCGAGAACGTCGTGAAGCCGCCGAGGACTCCGGTGGCGAGAAACAAGGTCGCGGTTGTAGAGTGGCCGCCTCTGCTCGAAATCCCGAGCATCAGACCGATAGCCAGAGAGCCGCACGTTCACGGCGAACGTACCCCAGGGAAAGCCGGAGCCAAGTTGGGGCTGAAGCCAGCCGCCAAGCAAGTAACGTCCACCAGCGCCCAGAGCGCCGCCGGGCGCGACCATCAGAAGGTTCAAGCGTTTCTCTCGTGGGATTTTACGACCGCGCCTGGGCTCCGTCATGGCAAGGAATGCGCCGGAAGTGTCCGCAGCGATACAATCCGGTCTACTGTGACGGACATTGACTACACCGGGTTGGAGTGGGGGCGTTCGATCATCGTCGGCACCGCTTTGCGGGACGGTTTGATCCCCGCCGTCGCCAACGAGACTCTTACAGCCGAAGAGACCGCCCAAAGACTCAACCTGGACAGCCGAGCGACGCACATCATGCTCTCGACACTCGCGGAGATGGGAATCCTGGACGAGACCGCCAACGGCTTCCGACTCCGGGACGAACATCGCGGTCCACTGCTGGATGAGAACCATGAAAAGTATGTCGGTGGAAGCGTCATCCATCGCTTCGAGCTGATAACGACGTGGACGAACCTACCCGAGATCCTGAAGACCGGACTTCCCGCCGAAGACCGGACACGTCCGAACTTCGAAGGAACCGCGACTTTTATCCATCAGATGCGACTCTCGGCCCGCCCCGGCGCGGAGGGTGTCGCCGCCGAGGTGCTGCCCCGTCTTGAACGAGGCGCGACCATTCTGGATGTTGGTGGTGGTCCTGGCACCAACGCCGAGGCGTTCGCTAGTGGTGGTGCGCGAGTAACGGTCTTTGATCGACCGGAGGTCATAGATCAAATGCGCGACCTACTAGCGGCCTCCGGGATAGCGGTCGCCGCCGGAGATATGAACGATAGCTTGCCGGATGGACCTTTCGACGCGGTCTACTTCGGCAATACCTCCCACATGTACGGCCCGGAAGAGAACCAGACGCTCTTCGCCCGAATGCGCGAGACGCTCGCGCCGGGTGGTCTACTCGTAGTGCGTGAATTTGTGCGCGGGATGAGCGACGATGCCGCGCTCTTCGCGGTGAACATGCTAATTATCACGGCGCGAGGCAATACCTACACCGCCCCCGAATACGAGGATTGGCTGTTGGGAGCGGGCTTCGAGGCGGTTGAGTTTGTGCCGGTGCCGGGTCGGGGGACGCACCTGATCCTGGCTCGCAACCCAGCGTGAATCTTAGAGGCACGGGGTTTTCACATGCTCTAGCCTCGAAGTGGATGAGGCCCGCTCTGACGGTTGCCTTACTAGCTCTCGTAGGTCTTGTGTACGTCGTGTATGGGCCGTTTCGAGTAGAGGCTAATCGGGCCGTGAGTGTTTTGGCTAGTGGTGATATTGAGGCGGTGCGGGATTATATTTTGTCGTATGGGGCTTGGGCGCCGGTGATCTCGGCTTCCCTGATGATCTTGCAGGCGTTGCTGGCTTTCCTTCCGGCTTTCGTGCTGGCATTCGCCAACGGGCTAGCTTTTGGGGCATTCTGGGGTGGATTGTTGAGTCTTTCGAGCGCGGCTCTGGCGGCGGCGATCTCGTTCGGTATAGCCCACGCTCTGGGACGCGCGCCGGTCGAAGCGATACTCGGAAAACGCAGTCTTGGCGCGGCGGATGTCTGGTTCACCCGGTACGGAGTGTACGCCGTCCTGATAGCTCGGCTCATCCCGGTCGTGTCGTTTGATGTGATCTCCTACGCCGCCGGTCTCACGAGGATGAGCTTCCTCAAGTTCTTGCTTGCCACGGTCGTAGGCATGGCCCCGGTGACGTTTGTGTACTCATTCCTCGGGGAACGAGCCCCACAATACATCGACGTTCTGTTGATCGTCTTCGGGCTCGTCGTGGGTGCAGGCGTAGTCTACGCCGCTGTTCTTCGCTACAAGGGCCGCAACAATCGCCGCGTCAAGTAGTCTGGCTGTCGGTGGACAATTCCTCTTCCACGGCTTCCAGCAATGCCTTGATGTTGCGGGGATTCTGTCCGAGATCGCCTTTCCCGATCCGCGAACCGCTTGAGATAACCGCCTGCGAACCATCGTCGATATCTTCGACCCGTATAGTTATATCGTCCGTAAACCGGAAGAGTGCTGTCTTTCTCGTAGCCTCGATCCCGCCTTCCGTAAGGGAGACTACTTCCCAACGCGGCAGCTTCTCGATGGCGCATTGTAGAGCGTCGAGGAGTTTCGAGGTAGGCATCGGATACTTGCGGGTGGCTCGGGCGGAGCTTGGGCTTGTTCGTTCGATCTCTGTCATAGGATCGCATTCTAGACGGCGACGGCATGAGTTGCTTACTATACGGGCATGACGCTTTCGCCGGAAATTTTGGAGTACGTGTACAGCGTCGGAGCTTTCCCGATGGCCGATGACCACGGCAATATCGAGTTCTACAGATCCGACCCGAGGAGCGTGCTGGAGTTCGAGGAGTTGCGTGTCTCCAAATCCCTGCGCCGTGTCATCCGCAAAGAGGTCTACGAAGTTCGGGTGAACGGGGATTTCGAGGCCATTATTCGGGCGTGCGCCGACCGGCCTGAGACTTGGATCAACGACGAGATCATCTCTGCATACACGCAACTTCACGAAACCGGCAAAGCTCACAGCGTCGAAGCCTACAAGGACGACGAACTAGCCGGTGGGCTCTACGGCGTATCTCTGGGAGGTGCGTTCATGGGGGAGTCCATGTTCTCCCGAATGACGGATGCCTCGAAAATCTGCTTCGTGTATCTGGTGGAGCGGTTGCGGGAGCGTGGTTACGCCTTGCTAGACTGCCAGATCCAGAACGACCATCTAGCCAGCCTCGGCGCTACCGAGATCCCTGAATCTGACTATCTGCGCCGCCTGAGCCACGCCCTCGACTTGAACAGGAGGTTCGTGTAGAAGTCTGTCTATAGGGACGACTACAGCCGTTGCGGAGGCTCGTGGTAAGCTAGTTTCATGGATAATAAATATATAAGTTTGGAGTGGCGGCCAGAGTTGGATCGCCCTATTTTGATAGCTGGATTCTCGGGCTGGAACGATGCAGCGGAGGCGGCGAGTGTCGCGGTCGAATCCGTGAGCGAATCCTGGGAAGCCAAGAAGTTCGGCACCTTCGACGGCGAGGAATTCTTCGACTATCAGGCTACGCGGCCCCAGATCAAGCTGATAGACGGCGTTACTCGAACGGTTGAATGGCCGGAGAACATCTTGAGTGCTACCACTAACCTGCCGCAACTCGGCGGGCGCAGTGCGATCCTACTCACCGGCCCCGAGCCTAGCTTCCGCTGGCGCTCGTTTTGCGACAGCGTAGTGGACGTGGCACGCGAGTTTGATGTGGGCCTCGTCGTAACCCTGGGAGCTCTTCTAGCCGACGTTCCGCACTCGCGGCCCGTAGCAGTCGCCGCCAACTCCCAGAACCCCTCACTAACCGAGAAACTCGGCCTCTCGTCTTCCGGCTACGAAGGTCCAACCGGCATAACCGGCGTTCTGCACCGGGTGTGCGCCGATGCTGAGATACCGTCGGTCAGCTTCTGGGCTTCGGTGCCGCATTATCTGCCGTCCGTGCCGTCTGCGCCTGCTGCTCTCGCGTTGCTCGGCGGCCTATCGACACTGCTCGATATCGAAGTAGATACTTCGGGCCTCGAAAGCACCGCTGGGGATTACCAAGACCAAATCTCCGAGGCGGTGCAACAAGATTCGGATCTCGCCTCCTACGTCCAGATGCTCGAAGAACGCTACGACAGCCATGCCGACGACGACCCCCGCGACCTACCCTCCGGCGACGAATTGGCCCAGGAACTCGAAGGCTTCCTCCGCGACCGACCTCAAGAGGACCCGCCCGAATAGCGTTCCACAGAGAGCAGGAGTAAGGCAGGACGATCGCCGAACTTTCAGACCAGGCGCTTGATGCCCTTACCCGGACCATCTCCGAGCAGCTGCAATCCGTGGTACCCGATGGCGCGTCGCCAAACATCGCCGGTACTGTCTGGGGGAAGCTCGAAGCGCTTGTAAATCAGCCCGGAGCCTTCGAGGACAACGTCGCAAGGGCTTGAGAACTCATCCTGTCCGACGTACAGGATCAGATCATGCGCGATCTACATCAAGGATGGCCTCGGTCGGTGGGCGGAATACCCGGAGCTCACGACGCTGGCAAAGACCTACCAATGCCGGGCGCGGCGGCAGTCTCCGGGACGCTGCGGCTCTGGTACGTAGACTCGCAACGGCATGCGCTTGAGTTGTCACCTATCAGCCTTGTCGGGCTGGATAGCGAACGCTAGTAGACCAGAGCGAAGACGAAGATCGCGACTGCTCCTAGTGCGAGTAAACCTTGCGCGAAGGCTGAGACTACCAGCCCGATCAGGACTCCTCCTGTAGCGCGGGAAGCTTTGCGCCAGTCGCCGCGTCCGGCGGCCTGAGAAACTTCGCCGCCCGAGGTTTCGCTTGTTGTATCTGGAGTCTTCTGGCGGTGCAGATATTCACCGAGAAACACGCCGCCGACAGTTCCGAGCAGCAGGCCGAACAGTGAGCCGATACCGAGGAAGAACAGCCCGACTATCGCTCCAACTATGCCGCCGACCGCGCCGCCGATGGTACCCCAGTTGCTCGCCCCGAAACGTCGTGCGCCGTAGGAGGTGGCGAAGAAGTCCGCCACGAATGCCAGGGCCGCGAAGAGGAACAGTGTTACGAGCACCAGGGTGCCGACTACCGCAAAGTCCGTGAAGTAGGCGTAGATGGCGGCTGCTAGGAAGATCAGGGGTACGCCTGGTAGTCCCGGCAGGACGCTTCCGAGGACTCCTACGAGCATTGCGGCCAGCGTGATCCAGAGTAGCGGTTCGTTCTCTGCCATGACTAACCCACCACCGGCAACAGCTTTTTGCCGGGCTTCTTTAGCGCGGCGTTCAGGCTGCCGGATTTGTAGCCCGCGAGATCCAGGGCCACGTACAAAAACCCCGCGTCTAACAACTCAGCCGTGATCTTCTCTCGCTCGGCGAAGGCTCGCTCTAGCTCTTGCGGCCCGACTTCGAGGCGAGCTATCTCGCCGTGGTGCCGCACCCGCACCTGCTGGAAACCCTCGCTCCGCATAAACTCCTCGGCCCGTGCCACCTGCGTAAGTTTTTCCGGTGTGATCTCCTGCCCATACGGAAACCTGCTGGATAGACAAGCCAACGCGGGCTTGTCCCAACTCGGCAACCCAAGATGCAACGCCAACTCCCGCACCTCGTCCTTCGTAACTCCCGCAACCGAGAGCGGCGAGACCACATCGAGCTCTTTGGCGGCTCTGCGACCGGGCCTGTAATCTCCCTCGTCGTCGGCGTTCGCGCCGTCCACAACGCAACCGTAGCCCCGCTCCTCGGCCAGAGCCGCGAAGTCCGTGTACAGCGTGCTCTTGCAGAAGTAGCACCGATTTGTGGGATTGCTAGCGTAGTTTGGGTTGTCCAACTCCCGAGTGTTTACTACCAGGTGCTCGACCCCTAAGGATTCAGCAAAATCTTGCGCGAGGGACAACTCTGAAGGCAGATACGTCTCGTTGTTAGACGTGACGGCGAGCACCTTGTTGTTCGGCAAAGCTCGGGCGGCTATCGCGAGAGCGAGCGACGAGTCAACACCGCCGGAGAACGCGACGAGCGCGCTGCCGTAGGGAGCTATGACCCCCTGAAGCTCCTGAAGTCGGGCTTCAATCTTGCTTTTGGAGATAGTTTCCATGACCACTTCCTCTCCGGGTTGCGGTTTCTACTCGGCGGTTTCGAGGATCAACGCGACGTTGTGACCGCCGACCCCGAGGTTGGCGCACATGGCGGCTTCGAGGCCGGGCGCGTCGCGGGGCTCGTCCACCACATAGTCGAGATCGGCACACTCCTCCGCCACTTTCTTGAGGTTCTTCATCGGTGGCACGCGCTGCTCCTTGAGTGCTAGAGCGCAAATGGCGGTCTCTATCGCGCCGCCCGCTCCCAGCGAGTGACCGAGAGTGCTCTTCGTGCCGGAGACCATCGCGTTCGGGTTCACCTGGGCTATGGCCTGGGATTCTGGGCCGTCTCCGGCTACGGTGCCGGTGCCGTGCGGGTTGATGTATCCGATCTTCTCGGCTTCGAGGCCGGAGCGTTCGACGGCTAGTTGCATGGCTCTCAGTAGTCCCCGGCCTTCCGGGTCCGGGTCCGTGACGTTGTACGCGTCGGTGGTGCGGCCCACGCCGGTTATCTTGGCGTAAGGCTCGGCGTTGCGTCGGCGCATAGATTCCTCGCTTTCGAGGATCATGACCCCGGCTCCCTCGCCGATGACGAATCCGGAGCGGTCAACGTCGTAGGGGCGACACGCGCCCTGGGGATCGTCGTTCTCGCGACTCATAGCCCGCATGGCGGCGAAGCCCGCCACGATCACCGGCGTTATGCTCGCCTCCGTCGCACCACAGATGACCACATCCGCGTCGCCCCTCCGGATGATGTCGTAGCCGATAGCCAGCATGTCCGTGCCGCAAGAGCAGGCCAGGGCGCCGGTCGAGGATGGTCCTTGCACGCCGAGTTGGATACCGACGTGCGCGGCGGCGGCGTTAGCCATGATCTTGGTGACCGCGAACGGGCTGACGCGATTCGGACCCTTGTTGTCGATGGTCCACTGAGTCTCTTCCATGCTCTCGACCCCGCCGAGACCACTGCCCAGTATCAGACCGACTCGTTCCGGATCGTCTTTCAAGACATCCCACGCATGCGCGTCTTCCAGCGCGAGTTTCGAGGCCGCCAAGCCCATCTGAGCAAAGCGGTCCGTGCGCTGGGCGACCTTCCGATCCATAAAATCCTTCGGCTCGAAATCCGAGCATTCGGCGGCGATACGAACGTCGTGGTCGTGAGCGTCGAAGAGCGAGATGTCTCCCATGCCGCTCTTGCCCGCCAGTAGCGCGTTCCAGAAGTCGTCGCGCCCAACCCCAATGGGGCTGACCACTCCCACTCCCGTTATGTAAGCCTCCGGGCGTCCGTTTTGCATATCGCCCCCTGTAGATTAGATACTTTTCACTAACGTCTCAAATCTTAGCATCACCTCTGGGGGACGGCTTCCATCCGTGTTCGGGCGCACGTTTGCTCCCGTGCCCTGTGCTATAACCGGAGAGCATGATCGAGAGGAGAATGCTCTGTCTTTGGTGATCTTTTCCGTCGCGGCGATTTTGTTTTTGGCGACTTTCACGCTAGGACTTCTGGTTCAGTTCGGGGTCGTTGACACAAAACCTTTTCGCTGGCTGCATCACGCGCTGTTCTTTGCCGTGTTTGTCTCAGCGACAATCGCGGTGGTAGCGGGATTCTGGTTCAATGAACCGTACCGCTGGGTGTTGTTGCCGGTCCTCGCGTTGTTCGCGGTGTTGCCGCAGGTCCGGGCGGGAACTGTAGGACACGCGGCACTGGCGACTACTGCCCTGATCCTGTACTCAGTCGCTTTCGTATCTATATTTCAGGAGGCACGTTAATTGGATTTCCTGGACGTTGTCCGCAAACGAAAAACCACGAACGGCCCGTTCCTGCCGGACCCGGTAACGCCGGAGCACCAACGGCTTCTGGTCGAAGTAGCGGGGATGGCTCCGTCGCACTTCAACAGCCAACCCTGGCGTTTCGTGCTCGCCGACGACCGCGATGTCATCGAAGAAGTCGCCCGAATAAGCGGTGAGAGCATGACCCGGCTCCTCGAAGAAGGCACGTTCTGGAAGCGGTATCGTCCGTATTTCCGTTTCTCCGAAGCCGAGATGGAACAACGCCGCGACGGTATTTACTTCGATCAACTTCCAGCGGTCGTCAAGCCGTTCACGAAGCAAGTATTCTCCGGCACGGGACAGGCCATCATGAACCGTTTCGGTGTCCCGAAGACCCTCGGCGAAGATAACCGCAAGCTCGTCGCGGGCTCTCCGCTGGTGCTCGCGGTGATGCTGGACAAGACCGAGTACAAGCCAGGCGAGTTGTCTGGTTTCTACTCAGTCTTCGGGATGGGCGCGGCGATAGAGAACATCTGGCTGACGACGACGGCTCTCGGTATGGGCATCCAATTTGTCTCCACGCCGATGGAGATACCGGAGAATTGGGCGCGGATGCAGAAGCTCTTCCAAGTACCGGACGACCTGGAGCTTATGGCCGTGTACCGGCTGGGATACGTGCCGAAAGAGCAACGCCGCCCGACTATCGACTGGTCGAGTCGGCAGCGCAAGCGGACTTCTCAATACGTCTTTAGGAACAGTTGCGCGACACCGGAGCCGGATCACGAGCCCGTCGCGCAATCGGGCTTCGAGACTCGCACGGGGAATAGTTGAGCGAGAGAAACCCATCCGTACTCTCTGTGGCGACGACGGTTCCGCGCCATCGACTGGGACAGTCGGAGATCCGGGACTTCGCTCGAAGCATGTTCGGCGAAGTTTATCAGGACATCGACCGTCTGGCCCCAATTTTCGAGAACGTGCAAGTGGACAACCGCAACTTCTGCGTCCCGCTCGAATGGTTCTCCGAAGATCACACTTTCCCAGAGAAGAACGCCCTGTACGTCGAAAACGCGCTAGAACTCTCGGAAAAGAGTGCTCGGCGGGCGATGGACAAAGCCGGGGTCGAGGCGGGGGAGATCGGGGCTATATTCTTCTTCTCCACTACCGGCATAGCGACCCCGTCATTGGACTCGAAGCTCATCTTCCGTCTCGGACTCTCCGAACACACCCGCCGAATCCCCATCTTTGGCCTCGGATGTGCCGCCGGTGCCGCCACCCTAGCCCGAGCCGCCGAATACGCCAAACTCTACCCGGACCAAAAAGTCTTGATGGTCGGGGTCGAACTCTCCGGTCTGACCTTCCAGCGAAGCGACCGCTCGAAGGCTAACCTGATCTCCACTAGCCTCTTCGCCGACGGAGCCGCAGCCATGATCCTAGGAACCGGCACCGGACCCGAGATCCTCAGTTCCAGCAGCACCACGTGGCCCGACACCGAAGACGTAATGGGCTGGGACCTTATAGAGACCGGCCTCAAAGTCCAACTCTCAAAGAGCGTCCCAGTAATAGTGCGCGAAAAGCTTCGAGACGATCTCGAAGCCGCCTGCGCCAAAAACCAACTAGACTTCGCTGACCTGAAACACTTCATCCTGCACCCTGGTGGCGCGAAGGTTCTCGATGCCTTTGAAGAAGTTCTGGGGCTGCCATCTGGCGACCTTACATTCTCCCGAGGCATCCTGCGCGACCACGGAAACATGTCCAGCGTAACTGTTCTCTTTATCCTGGAACGCTTTCTAACGAGCGGCGAATACGCGCCCGGCGACCTCGGTGTTCTATCCGCTATGGGGCCAGGCTTCTCCGCCGAGCACGTTTTTCTGAGGACATAGGTTCTCAATACGTTGAGTGAGTTCGTCCTAGTCTCCGGTGTCGTGCTCGTCGCCATTCAGCGGCTCTTTGAGCTTCGTGTCTCCCGCCGCAACGAGCTTCGGCTACGGGCGAAGGGCGCCGTCGAGCGTGGCGCGAAGCATTATCCAGCGATGGTCGCGATCCACGTTGGATGGCTCATGTGTACGGTGGTGGAGGGACTGCTGCGCGGCCCGCAGATCCCACCGTGGTGGCCCGCTCCGCTGTTACTGTTTCTGGCCGTGCAGCTCTTACGGTACTGGGTGTTGTTCTCTCTTCAAGAGAAGTGGAGCACACGGATACTGGTAGTTCCAGGTGCGAAGTTGGTTCGTAGAGGCCCGTATCGTTTCCTCAATCACCCCAACTATCTGGTGGTCGTAGCTGAGATACTGACCTTCCCGCTAATTTTTGGAGCGTGGATCACTGCACTCACGTTCTCTCTCTTCAACGCGGGTATCCTCTTTGTTCGTATCCGCGAAGAGAACCGCGCCCTCGCGGAGCTTGCGTCACGGGGGTAGATTTTTTGCGGTTAATACTCCTCTGAACTCCTCTCTAGTATCCACCTCCTTGTAAGTCGTCGGGAGAATGCGACCTTCTATGTTAGATCCCTCGAATTACTATGGGTTGATTTTTTTGTTGCATATTGGTAATTTGTGACTGGTTTTGAAAGGGAATGCTGCTCGGATGGTGTGGGAGCCTACCGGCGATGGTAAGTGCGGGGAGTGAGTAGCTTCGTGGAGGAGAGGAGCCATTATGGCTACAGGTACGGGTGAGGTAGTTCCAGGTGTGGAGGTGCAGGGGGATGATCCTTATCGCCTGACCCCTGAAGGTATAAAGGAGCCTCCTGTAGGTTGGCGTCATAGTCTGCGGTATCTGGGACCTGGCTTGATCTTGAGCGCGTCGATCGTGGGTTCCGGTGAGCTTATTGCTACAACGACGCTCGGTGCTCAGGCCGGGTTTGCAATTCTTTGGATGGTTATTTTCAGCACGCTGGTCAAGGTAGCGGTGCAGATCGAACTAGCCCGCTGGACAATCTCCACTGGTCAACCGGCCCTGACCGGCTACAACAAAGTGCCACCGAAGTTTGGGCGCGTTGGGTGGGTCAACCTTTTGTGGATAGTGCTCGCTCTCTCCAAAGTTCTGCAGATCGGTGGCATCGTAGGTGGAGTAGCTATAGCTCTAAGTGTTCTATTTCCAATCGGCGGAGATCCACTCGGGTTCACGTCTACGCTGATCTGGACTATCGT
This sequence comes from Rubrobacteraceae bacterium, assembly GCA_041747155.1. Lineage (GTDB taxonomy): Bacteria > Actinomycetota > Rubrobacteria > Rubrobacterales > Rubrobacteraceae > JACDDK01. The sequence continues at coordinate 5,261 of JBGTFQ010000063.1, read as the reverse complement.
AGTCGTAGTGGGCAGCATCGCGTTGCTCTACTCCAACCGATACGGACTTATCGAGCGCGGGGCCATTCTGCTGGTTGTCACTTTCTCGGCAATAACTATCCTGATCGCTCTGGGATTGCCTTTTACGCCGTTCGCGTATGAGACGAGTGACATACTTGGAGGACTTCAATTCGCTATTCCCGCTGGGGCTTTGGGTGCGGCTATCGCCATGTTCGGAATCACCGGTGTCGGGGCGGATGAGATCACCTTTTACACTTACTGGTGTTGCGAGAAGGGTTACGCCAGATGGGTGGGACCCAACGATGGTAGTGAAGAGTGGGCGCGTCGGGCTAACGGTTGGATCAAGGTAATGTATAAGGACGCATTTGTCTCGTGGTGCATTTACACATTCGGGACGCTGGCTTTCTTTATTATGGGTGCTGCGGTCTTGAAGCCTCAAGGGCTCACCCCGGAGGGTAACGACATGATCACCACCCTGTCACGCATCTACACTGATGTACTGGGAGAATGGGCGAGCATCGTCTTTCTTCTGGGGGCTGTAGCGGTACTCGGCTCCACGCTCTGGGCTTCGATCCCGAGTTGGTCCCGGATGTATACGAATCTGCTGGCTACGTTTGGTGTTCTGGATTGGCACGACGCGCCGACGCGGCTGCGCTACATACGAATCTTTACCGTCGCATTGCCTATTATCTGGGGTGCGGCTTACCTGTTCATACAGTCCCCGGTGATTATGGTCCAGATTGGCGGCGTCATGACCGGCATCTTCCTGCTCGCCGTAGTTATCGCGGTCTGGTATCTGCGCAGCACCGAGATCGACCCACGACTCTACGGCGGCGGTGTGTTCAACACGGCGCTCATGATCAGCAGCATCGCTATAGCTATGCTCGGCGTATACACGGTATTGAGCGTCTTCGGGTTCTCGATCGGATAAGTGAACCGGGCCTGTAGCCGGAGCGTCCAAGAAGCTCCGGCTATAGGCCAACGCGAGGACTTCGACTCCGGTGATCTCGAAGTCTGTTCATACTCGTTTTTGGGTTGAGTGTTTTGGGAGGCTGGCGAACTCTACGTTCAGTGACTAGGATAGAGTGTCAGTAGGCGCTTGCGCCGCAATTAGATATTCAATGCCCAGAGGGAGTTGTCGTGCTGGATCTCAAATACATCCGTGAGAACGCGGAGGCTGTTCAGGAAAATTGCAAGAACCGAGGGGTCGAGGCGGATGTTGGGCTCGTCGTAGAGCTTGCTGACCGAAGATCGACGCTTATCACCGAACTGAACGAGTTGAAACAACGGGCGAACGCGATGGCGAAGAGCGTCGGACAGGAGCGGGACGCGGATGCGCGGGCGAAGCTTATCGAAGAATCGCGGGGGATGAAGAATGAAGTTCCGGTGAAGGAAGCGGAGCTTTACGAAGTCGAAGAGCGGTTGCGGGATGAGCAGTTGAAGATACCCAACACTACCCACCCCGATTCGCCCATTGGCCGAGATGATTCGGAGAATGTAGAGATCCGTCGCTGGGGCGACATCCCCGAGTTCGCTTTCGAGCCAAAGGACCACGTCCAGCTAGGTGAGTCTCTGGGGATCATAGACTTCGACGCTGGTGCAAAGGTAGCGGGGAGCAAGTTCTATTTCCTTCGCGGGGACGCGGTGCTTTTGGAGCTTGGTCTGATCCGTTACGCAATGGACATTCTGATGCAGCACGGCTACGAGCCGACTATCACTCCGGATGTGGCGCGGGACGAAGCTCTCGTGGGGACCGGCTTCATTCCGCGCGGTCCTGAAACCCAGATCTACTCGGTAGAAAACTCGGACCTCTCGCTCGTGGCAACCGCGGAGATCCCTCTGGCCGGGCAACTCACCGACGAGATAGTCCCCGAAGACGACCTACCTCTACGATACGCGGGCCTCTCCCACTGCTTTCGCACCGAGGCCGGGTCACACGGACGCGCCAGCCGCGGCCTGTATCGAGTTCACCAGTTCACCAAAGTCGAGATGTTCGCCTTCGCAACCCCGGAAAACTCCGAAGCCATCCACGACGAGATGGTCGAGATCGAGGAGAAAGTCTTCCAGGGTCTCGAATTACCGTACCGCGTAGTAGATATCTGCACCGGAGACCTCGGAGGGGCCGCGTATCGCAAGTACGACCTCGAAGCCTGGATGCCGGGACGCAACGATTTCGGCGAGGTGACCAGCACCTCCAACACAACCGACTACCAAGCCCGCCGACTCAAAATCCGTTACCGGGGAGATGGTGGTCGCCCGCAACTCTTGCACACACTCAATGGGACCGCGCTCGCCATCAGCCGCGCCCTTATAGCGTTGCTCGAAGTCCATCAACAAGAGGACGGATCGATCCAACTGCCAGAGTCGTTGGTTCCGTATGTTGGGAAAGAGAGAATAGAGCCCGCCGCAAGATAAACTCAACGCCGCATCCTGTATATTCCGCAGGTACCGGGTGATGTAACAGGGGAGAGTGGTGATCTTGGAGCGGTTGAGCAACATCGCGGGAAAATACTTCGCAGCTTGGATCCTACTAGCCGCAACCATCGCGTTCTTCATCCCACCCCTGAGCGGAATCCTGAACTATGTCAACCTCTTACTAGGACTCGTTATGTTCGGGATGGGTCTCACCTTGACGTTCGGGGACTTCGCACGGGTATTCCGTCATCCCAAAGGGATAGCCGTCGGAGTCTTGGCCCAATTCACCATCATGCCGCTGCTGGCTTTCGCCCTGGCCTTGATCTTCAACTTGCCCCCGGAACTAGCGGCAGGTGTAGTTTTGCTCGGCTGCTGTCCCGGTGGCACAGCCTCCAACGTAATTACCTATCTGGCTCGTGGGGATGTCTCGATGTCCGTCTCCATGACCTCGGTCTCGACGATACTGGCTCCGCTTCTCACGCCAGTTCTGATGCTGCTTCTCGCGGGGCGCTGGTTGCCGGTCGATGCGGGTGCGCTGTTCGTGTCGATCCTGCAGATCGTGCTTTTGCCAGTCGCCCTGGGAGTCCTCGTAAATACATTCCTCAGTGGGCCTGTTCAACGAGTGCGACCTGTACTGCCACTCGTCTCGGTGGTGACTATCGTGGTGATCGTGATGGGTGTCGTCGCTGCAAGCTCGGAGAACCTTCTCTCCGTCGGGCCGCTGGTCTTTCTCATAGTGGTAGTTCACAACATCTGCGGGTTGCTCCTCGGCTACACCGTCGCCCGCTACATGGGCCTTGATGCCACCCAGCGACGAGCCATCTCCATCGAAGTCGGGATGCAGAACTCGGGACTAGCCGCCGGACTAGCCGCCACGTATTTCGGTGGCTTGGCCGCCTTGCCCGGCGCGGTATTCAGCGTCTGGCACAATATCTCCGGGCCGCTACTGGCTACTATTTGGAGCCGCAAGCCAGCCTGAACGCTCGCCCAATGAGCTTCGCGATCCAGCATCCCGGTAAGCCGCGTTACCGTACCGGACTGGTAGACTAGACTGGCAATCGGAGATCAAAACCTTTCTCTAAATGGAGATAACTTGGAATATCTACTCTGGCTTTTAGCAGGTCTGGTGCTTGGCTGGGTCCTGCATCTCTTTCAGAAGAAACGCTAAGCGGCGATCACCTCAACCCACCGGGACGCTATACTCCGGTCCAGTTTCAATTTTATCTGGAGAGGAACTTTGCATGGTGGAAGCGGGAGAGAAACTTACAAAGAAGAGTGTGGATTCCAGCAAATGGTATCTGGATGTTATCAAGATGGCGAAACTGGCGGATTATGGTCCGGTGCGTGGGACGTTCGCCATCCGGCCCTACGGGTATCAGATCTGGGAGCGCATCCAACGCGACCTCGATGACCGCTTCAAAGCCACCGGCCACGTCAACGCCTATTTCCCGCTGTTCATCCCCGAGAGCTACCTGAAGAAAGAGGCCGAGCATGTTGAGGGCTTCGACCCGGAAGTCGCCTGGGTAACTCACGCCGGACACGAGGAGTTGGAGGAGCGCATAGCGGTTCGTCCGACTTCGGAGACCATAATCTGCGAGTTTTACCGGCGTTGGATCGACTCCTACAGAGACCTTCCGGTTCTCGTAAACCAATGGTCGAACTTTGTCCGCTGGGAGAAGACCACCCGCCCGTTCCTCCGCACCATCGAAGTCCTCTGGCAGGAGGGCCACACCGTCCACGCCACCGCCGAGGAAGCCCGCGAAGAGACCCTGAAGATGCTGAACGTCTATAAAGACTGCTTCGCCGAGACCCTTTCTATCCCAGTCCTGACTGGCAATAAGAGCCCGTCCGAGCGGTTCGCCGGAGCCATTGAGACTTTTACCTGTGAGGCTCTGATGGGTGATGGTCGCGCCTTGCAGGCGGCCACCAGCCACGATCTCGGACAGAATTTCTCCAAAGCCTTCGACATTACCTTTCTGGATGAGAACCAGGATCGAGTGCATCCTTTTCAAACTTCTTGGGGATTCTCGACTCGTGCGGTGGGGGCGCTTATCCTCGTGCATGGCGACGATAAGGGACTCAAGTTGCCGCCGAAGCTCGCTCCAACAGAGGCGGTTATTGTGCCGATCTGGCGGGGGAACAATAAGGGCGAAGTAAGCCGCGAGGCCGAGACTTTGTATTCGGAGTTGCGCGATGCCGGTTTTCGGATGGAGTTGGATCTCGACGAAGAGAAATCCCCTGGATGGAAGTTCAACGAGCACGAGTTGCGCGGTGTTCCAGTGAGGATCGAACTCGGCCCAAAGGACATCGAGAAGGATCAAGCCGTCCTCGTGCGCCGCGATACCGGCGAGAAGGAATTCGTTTTTCGCAAAGCCATCCCAGGCCGCTTGAGAGAGCTTATGGAGGAGATCGGTCTCAACATGCTCCAGGAGGCCGCCGATTTCCGCGAAGCGAACACTCGCCACGCTGAGACCTACGACGAGCTAAAGGAGACAATCTCCGAAAAGCGCGGTTTCGTTACGGCTCCGTGGGACGGTACGGACGAGACCGAGGCCAGGATCAAGGAAGATACGAAGGCCACCATCCGCCTGCTGCCGTTCGAGCGTGAGGATGGCAAAGACCTCGTCTCCGGCAAGCCCGGCCAGACCGCCGTCTTCGCCCGAGCTTACTAGAGGATGGGTGTTCCTCTTGACGATGGGGCGGCGGTACATTAGCATCCACGATTAGCGTGAACTCGCATCTAGAGCGGTGGAGGGAACTGGCCCTTTGAAACTGCGGCAACCCACGGGGAACTACGCCCCGCAAGGTGCCAATTCCAGCAGGCGGTCATATCCGGCCTGGAAGAT
>JBGTFQ010000062.1:0-2022 GCA_041747155.1 Rubrobacteraceae bacterium | reverse complement strand
GTTATCAACCCGGCTCTGCAGTGGGGTGACGACCCTAGGATTCCGGGCAAGGAGTACCGGATAATGGGATTGCCGGATGATGGGACTTTCGCGCAGTTTGTGAAGGCTCCGGCGGATCATGTCCTACCAAAACCCTCGAACCTCTCGATGCCGGAGGCGGCCGCGATACCACTGGCCGCCCTCACCGCGTACCGAGCTCTCGTGACTCGTGGCGAGCTGCAAGCCGGTGAGACGGTCGTTATACCGGGCATCGGCGGTGGCGTAGCTACGTTCCTCGTACAGCTTGCGGCGGCGATGGGAGCTACGGTCTTCGTCACCAGCGGGAGCGATGAGAAGATAGAGAAGGCCAAAGAGCTTGGCGCGGAAGGCGGCGTCAACTACAACGCCGAGAATTGGTCGAAAGACTTGAAGAAGATGACCGGCGGCGTGGATTTGTCCGTGGATTCTATTGGGGGCGAGGTCTTCGATACGCTGGTCACCATAGCGAATCCTGGTGGTCGGGTCGTTTCGTTCGGAGCGACGGCGGGCGCGGTGGAGAAGTTGGTCATGCCCAAGATCTTCCTAAAGCAATTGGAGGTTCGGGGGACGGCAATGGGGACTGCGGAGGAGTTCGGTGCTATGCTCGACTTCTACGCGGAGAAGGATCTACATCCCGTCATCAACGAAACTTTCGCGCTCGAAGAAGCGACAGCGGCCATGAACCACATGGAAGAAGGCGCGGGCATCGGGAAGATCATTCTGGACATACCAGCGTAGACCGTGTCGGCGGCGTAGGCTGCTGGAAACTTAGGGAGGAGAGAATATGACCAACGTACTCATAGCCACAGATGGTTCGGAGCAGTCGCTCGAGGCGGCCCGATATCTAAAGACCCTTGTGGCCGCGGAATCCGTGGGCAAGCTCGCAGTGATCGCGGTAGTCAGACCGCTAGCGGCAGTGCCGTTCCTGAGCGATCTCGGCCAAGCGGCAAGCGGTAGCGGAGAGGGACCGACAGGCCACTCCTTCCAGAAGGCCGCACAAGAGGCCGTCGATCTCATAGCCGATGAAGTAAGCGACCTCGCCACCGATGTCCAAAAACTTGTCTGGAGCGGCTCTCCAGCGGATGAGATCGTTCGGGCCTCGAAAGAAGTCGGTGCAGACCTCATAGTTATCGGCAGTCGCGGCACGGGAGCCGTCGACTCGCTGTTCATGGGCAGCGTCTCCCACCGCGTGATGCACTACGCTCACTGTCCAGTCCTCGTAGTCCGACCTACCTAGAACATTGACGGATTACAAACTCGAATTCGGTTGGGATGGCGACGACGGACTAGGGGAACGTCTGGTCCGTCAGATCCTCGACGGTGAGAAGACCGCGACCTGCTGCCCCCGTACGGACTACGATGAAGAAGAGTTGGCCGAAGTCGTATCCAGCGTCGGGGAGCTCGTGGACGTACTGGACACGGATGGCGAGGTACGCTGTCGGGTCAAGATGCTCGCCGTCTACGAAACGACCTTCGGCCTCCCATCCCCCAGCCTCGTCAGCGGCGAAGGTAACGGCACGGACGTAGAAGCTTTTAGGCGGGATCACCTCGACGCCTGGGCTGAGGAGTTGGCCGACGAAGGCCGCCCACTAACGGACGACACCATTCTAGTAGTCGAAGAGTTCGAACTGGTCGAACCCGCAGACGAATAAAATCTGCGCATCGGCACGATCGTATCCCCGGCAAACGAAGCAGCCCTCCCGCAACAACTTCTCAACGGCTCGGCAGCGCTTGCCTTGTCTGAATCTAACTGCGTAGAATGAAATGCCGTAAGTTGCATTCCGTCTAACCGCGCAAGGGACGTCAGCTACTATCTTAGTAGTCAAAGGAAGTCTGCGCTACAGCTTAAAGAGGTCAGGATGTTCGCACGGCTGAGCCGGTTCATGTAGCGCGACGAGAGTGTGTTCCTGCTTCCATCGCGGGTAGTGATGGTGATTTTCGCCGTTTTCGCCCCCTGGTTCGGGGTCCAGCTCAAGTGCAGTGGGGTCGAGGGATCATGCGGCA
>JBGTFQ010000061.1:0-8226 GCA_041747155.1 Rubrobacteraceae bacterium | reverse complement strand
CCGATGGACGCCGCGTTCTGAAGTGCGGAGCGGGTGACCATCGCCGGGTCGACGACCCCAGCCTTCACGAGGTCTTCGTACTCGCCGGTCAGAGCGTTGAAGCCCTGGTTAGCCTTGCCCGCCCGGACTTTGTCCACGACGATGGAGCCGTCGGCCCCGGCGTTCGCGGAGATCTGACGGATCGGCTCTTCGAGCGCCCGGTGAATGATGCTGGCACCGGTCTTCTCGTCGCCTTCGAGAGATTCAATCTCTTTGGTAACGGCTTTCTGAGCCTTGAGTAGCGCTACGCCACCGCCCGGCACGATGCCCTCTTCGAGAGCGGCGCGGGTCGCGGAGAGTGCGTCCTCAACACGGTGCTTCTTCTCTTTCAGCTCCGTTTCGGTAGCGGCCCCGACCTTGATGAGAGCCACGCCACCGGCTAGTTTCGCCAGACGCTCCTGCAGCTTCTCGCGATCAAAGTCCGAGTCGGTGTTCTCGATCTCGCCCTTGATCTGGCTGATGCGGCCCTTGATAGCTTTGGCGTCGCCTGCGCCGTCGACGATGGTGGTGTTGTCCTTGGTGATGACGATTCGACGAGCACGACCGAGCTGGTTTATCTGAGTGTTCTCCAGCTTGAGGCCCAACTCCTCGGTGATGACCTCGCCGCCGGTTAGGATGGCGATGTCCTCCATCATCCTCTTGCGACGATCACCGAAGCCCGGCGCCTTGACGGCGGCGGCGGTGAACGTACCGCGCAGCTTGTTGACGATGAGAGTAGCCAAAGCCTCGCCCTCGACGTCCTCCGAGAGGATCAAAAGCGGCTTGCTCGACTGCATCACAGCGTTCAAAACCGGCAGCACGTCCTGCACGTTGCCGATCTTCTGGTTGGCGATGAGGATGTACGGATCGTCCATGACCGCTTCCATGCGCTCCTGGTCGGTCACGAAGTACGGCGAGAGGTAGCCCTTGTCGAACTGCATACCCTCGGTGAATTCGAGGTCCATCCCGAAGGTGTTGGACTCCTCGACGTTTACAACGCCATCCTTGCCGACCTTGTCGATAGCCTCGGCGATGACGCTGCCGATCTCCTCAGAACGAGCCGAGATAGCGCCGACGCGGGAGATCTCATCTTTATCGCTGATGTTGGTGGCCTGCTTCTTGATGGCCTCGACCGCAGCCGTTACGGCCTTGTCGATACCAGCCCGCAGAATGACCGGGTTGGCCCCCGCCGCCACGTTCTTGAGACCCTGACGCACGATGATCTGCGCGAGCACCGTGGCCGTCGTCGTGCCGTCGCCCGCCACATCGTTGGTCTTGGTGGCGACTTCCTTAACTAGCTGAGCACCCTGATTCTCGAAGATGTCCTCTAGCTCGATCTCACGAGCAATCGTCACACCGTCGTTGGTGATGGTCGGCGAACCGAACTTGCGGTCCAGCACAACGTACTGTCCCTTCGGCCCCAACGTCACCTTGACCGCCTCGGCGAGCTTGTTTACTCCCGCCTCCAGCGCCTGGCGAGCATCGGTATCGAACTTCAACTCTTTATGAGCCACCGTTTGCCTCCTCTGTTAGACTACACGTCACTTACACTTTTCGGCACTCTCACCTGGAGAGTGCCAATGTTGCGAGTATATTTCCGAAAGCGTTACAATTCAAGCCATGAGACAAGCCAATAGCGTATTCCGTCCCCGCTTGCCCGGTACAGACAATATGCCAAAGGAATTGAGCCGCGAAGACCGGCACTGTAAACGCTGTGGTGAGAACAGGACACACATCCTGTACGAAGTTCCCAAAAAGGTCGCTCTGGTCTACTACGTGCGCAAGCACGACGAAAATCTGCAAGCGACGTGCCTCGAATGCGCCCGCAGCACAGTGCTAAAAGGCAAAGAACGCGAGCGGGTACTCGACTCCTTGAAGTAGCGAGGCTTGCCTCCGCTACTCTTGCGTTGGCTCCACAGCGGGGGCTTCCTCTTCCACGACAGGCTCTTCCTCAACGGGCGCTGTCTCTTCCACAACCGGTCTCTCTTCTGCGGTGGTTTCGTCCTCCGCAGCAGGCTCGGCAGGCGGTGAGCCTACGTTTTCGGGAGGCTCGTCTTCCGTAACTGCCTCTTCGTCTCTTGGTGGTTTGGCGTTGGTATCTTCTCCGTCGGTGTTCTGCTCGTCCGGGGTGTCACCGGGCTTCTCTTTTTCAACGATCAGCTTCTCGTCGGTGTTGTCTTTGGCCCCGTTGTTGGCCGGTTTGCTTGAATCGCTGTTCTTTTGCTTCTCTGGCGAGTCAGCGCATTTATCTATCGTCTTGTCGGCCTTCGCACGTTTCTTGGTACCGGTCGGCCTGTCTGAGATTTCGCAGTTTGTCTCGTTTTTAGCTGGCTTGTCCTTAAGGTTTGATGGGGATTTCTTTGGTCGGTCGTTGTCCTTTTCGGCTTTTTTGACGTCGTTTCTGTCCGGCTTATCGCGCTTATCGTTTTTGAAGGCGTTGTCGATCATGTCCCGAACCTTATTCACGATCTCTCTGGCCTTCGGCATTTGTAGCCGGGGTGGTTCGCTCTGTCGACCTACGCCAGCTTTGTCTTTGGGCTTCGGTAGCGTTACGTCTTGTTTTTCGGAGCGTATGTTCTCGTTCTTGGAGGGTTTGTTGGGACGTGGAGCTCTATTTGGCTCATCCGTGGCGGGTTTTACGATGGGGCTCGGTGCCGCGTCGGTGCCGCCGGTATCAATGTCCGGCCGGTCGGTCGGATTATCCGGTGTCGGCCAGCTCTGTTCGCCGTTCGAGGGGATCGGGGGTCCGGTTTGGGGGGCGGTGCAGTACTTCGCATCCGAGCCGCCGGAGACCGCGCCGCCGTTGGTCTTTATCCATTCGAGCAGCGGGAACGGGTTCATCGCGCCAGACTCTGCGCTGGCGCGGGAGCCGCTCGTGTCGTACCAACCGAGGTGCAAATGAGGTGGGAAGAGTCCGCGGGTGATCTCAGATCCCTGTCCCGTGTCTCCGGCGTAGCCGATCAACTGCCCCGCCTCGACGCGGCTACCGATCTTGAGCGACGCCTCGCGATCCATGTGCGCGTAGTAGAAGAGATCGCCTTCTTGAATTGGACCTATCGAGTAGTCGGCCCGCAGCATTAGCGTGTAGCCGCCGAGTGTGTTCCATCCATTGCCGTTGGCCCCAGAGACCGGAACGACTGTTGCGTCGGTGATAGCGTACTCGGGCGTGTTCATTGGAGTCATCAGGTCCGTACCTTCGTGGCCGCCCTGGGGTCGGGCCGCGCCCCACGTGTCGTCGTAAGAGTTGAAAAATTGATCCGAGAGCGGGAAAACCACCGTGCTGTCTTTGGAGACATTACGGAGGTTTCCGCAGACGGGCCCACTATTTCCACTCTGAAATGTAGAGGATGCGCCGCTCCGACCGGAGCTCCCTTGAGGAGAGTCGAGCCCGGATAATCCTTCTTGGGAAGATTTGCCTCTGCGAGATTTGTCCCCAGACGACTTCTTGCGCGATGCCTTATCCCGCTTTGCCTCTTGCTTCTCTACGGGACGGTAGAAGATCGTGGTGCCATCGTCCGTCCTCTGAGGCGTGGCGGACGAGCCTCCGTTGCGTACCTCTATGGTGTCTACGGAAGTCGAAGAACCATCGTCGGCACTTGGCGCAACCGACTTCTCTGCTTCGGTGTTCTGATTCTTCTGGATCTCCGTGCGTTGCTCGTCGGGGGTTTTTGCTGCAGCCTGGCGAAGTGGAGACGAATCGGAGAGACCCATGGAGCCCAGCTTTAGGAGGGCCGCCAATACAGCCAACACAAAGAAAATGTAGGCCACCCGTGACCAATTAATATAGGACATCGACTTCCCCCCGGAATTCTCGGAACGCCCCTGGCACCGAATCGCTTTTTGGTTTGCGCTTAACTTTCACAGATGAGTTGTCGACCGTCAAGAGCAAAAACTTAAATAGTCATCCCAACCGTTCGTGCTAGACGCTGCGGGCGTTGAGGCTAGCGTACTCTGGAAAGGGGATTCCGGGGGTGTTGGCGGCGGCCCCGATCATGGCCGCATTGTCCGTGCAGAGGTCTAGCGGCGGGACTACGAGCTTCAAACCCAACGCCGCCCGCTCCTTCTCAAGACGCTCCCGCAACCGAGCGTTGGCCGCAACTCCACCAACCACTACAAGTGTGTCAGCGTCGTGACGGTCAGCCGCTCGCAGCAGCTTCCTCGTCAAAGCCTCGACCACCGCCGCCTCGTAACTAGCCGCCAAATTTGGAAGCTCATTCCGAACCTCCGACTCGCCCATCTCCTTCAGCTTGTACAGCAGACTCGTCTTAACGCCGGAGAACGAGAAGTCCAAGCTGGATTTGTCTTTTAGACCAACGGGGAAATCGTAGCGGTTTGGGTCACCGGACGAGCCGATCCTCTGGATGGCGGGACCACCAGGAAAACCGAGTCCGAGCATCCGGGCGCCCTTATCCAGAGCCTCTCCAGCCGCGTCGTCCAGGGTCTCGCCTAGTAGGGTCATACCGGAATACGTTACCGAGTAGAGTGCGGTATGGCCGCCAGAAGCTATGAGCGCCACGAACGGCGGCTCCAACTTCGGGTCCGCCAAGTACGCAGCCGCAACGTGGCCTTCGAGGTGGTTTACCGGTATAAGGGGGAGTCCGCGAGCGTAGGCTAGAGCTTTTGCAGCCGACACGCCAACTAGGAGAGCCCCGATCAAGCCAGGTCTAGTTGTGACCGCGACGTGGCTGATGTCTTCGAGGCCGACGTTCGCGGCCCGCAGAGACTCCCCGATCACACCATCCATCCGCTCCAGATGGGCTCGCGAAGCAACCTCCGGCACGACACCGCCGTAACGGGCGTGCTCCGTCTGGGTGTGTACGACGTTCGATAGAGCACGCCGACCGCCCGGCTCGACTACCGCCGCACAAGTATCGTCGCAGGATGTTTCTATCGCTAGGATCATTTAGGGATTCCGGACTCTCGATCTGTCTATTTCGTGTCTTTATTGTAGCTCTACTCAGGATACAATCCCGGAATGCGGACTTTCTCGCTCTTATTTGCGTTTATCGCGCTGGTGATGTTGACGATGTTCCTGGTTTACTTGTTCCGGGGCTCCGTTGACCCGATCATCGCAGCCGGATTGTTCATCAGCTTCCTATTCTGCGCTATACCGGCTCTCTTCCTCTTGAAGCCGTTCGAGGATCGCGAGGCTCTCCAACGCCGCCGCGAAGCCCGTCAGGAGCAACAGGAGCGCGACAACGACTAGCTCTTCAGGACTTCTCGAATAGCCTCTGCAGCCCGATCCAACTCCGCAGGGTCAGGGTCCGCTTGCGCGTTCTCGAAGTTGAGGTCATCCAGCTGGTCCACGGGGATGAGGTGTATGTGGACGTGTGGGACTTCGAGGCCCGCCAGCATCAGGCCGACTTTAGCCGGGTTGTAGGTCTTTTGGATAGCGTTTCCGATCTTGCGAGAAACTTCCATCAGGTGGGTTGTCAGAATGGGATCTAGGTCCAGCCAGTGTTCCACTTCGTCCCGCGGTACCACCAAAACATGGCCCATCCGAATGGGATTGATGGATAGAAAAGCTACGCATCTCTCGTCCTTGTAGACGAAACGCCCCGGTAGCTTGCCCTCGATAATCTTTGTGAACACCGTAGCCAAAATTGTCCTCCTCGATATCTTATTTTACCGGTTCGAGGTTAGCATCTTAGAGGGTCAAGGTCATCAAGATTGCGTCTTCGTCGCCGTAATAGCCGGGTCTGTGAGCGGTGATCCCAAACCCCAAAGATTGGTAGAGAGATCTCGCCGCTACGTTGCTCATACGAACCTCCAAGTACAGGGAGCGAGCCTGTGGGTTGTCTTGGAGGACGGTGTTTACCAGGGCTCGGGCGTAACCCTGGCGACGATATTCTGGATGGACGGCGAGGGTCATGACGTGCATCTCGTCCAGGACGATCTTGACTCCTATCTGGGCGACAATTCGCTCCTCATCCCGAATGGCGAAATACTTTGAGTGCGGGCTCCGAAGTTCGTCTCGCCACACCCCGGCACTCCACGGTCGAGATAGACATTCGGTATCTAGTTTCAGAGCCTGCGCGAGATCCTCAAATCGTAGTTGTTCTATCTCCGGTTCGTTCAATCTTTGCTCCACGGGTTTAGGTCGCGGCGCACTTCGGCGTCCGGCTCGCGAACGTAGATCGGGACGACTTCCTCCGCATGGATTGGTGACAAGTTCGCCGCCATCACAAGACCCGCCGCGCTCACCCGATGCACCGGCGAATCATCCGGCGGTATGCGGCCTATGTGTGCGAGTCTCTCCCGATAATGGGTCGCGCCATCTCCTACGAGAACCGCGTCCGCCACGGCACCGGGTAAATCTTCTGGGCGCACACACAGGATTTCGCCGGGAGCCGCGCTTTTGGAGAATGCTCGAACAAAGACCTGCTTACGTCGAGCGTCGATCACGGCCAGGACTTCGGAGAAACCCGCTGCGAGAACCGGAGCCGCGAGAGCATCGAGCGTCGAGACCTTGCACAGAGCCGCGCCGGTCCCAAGCGCAAGAGAGCGGGCGGTGGCTGCAGCTATGCGGATGCCGGTGAACGTGCCAGGACCGACTCCGACCAGGATCCGGTCCACGCTCGCCAGGTCTTCTCCGGCGAGTTCCAGGACCGCGTGGATAGCGGGAAGGAGAGCTTCGGAAGCGCCACGGGCGCCGGTGGAGGCTTCGGCAAGAATTTGGCGTTCGTTCTCGTCGACGCGGGCCAGAGCTGCGGTGGTTACGGGCGTTGATGCGTCCAGAGCGAGGATCAGCATTCGCTCAACCTTCGAGCTATCGGGCCACTGATTTCGATATTTCGGGTGGTGGGCGTTGTGTGTGAGAGATGGATGTGGGTTGGATTTTCGAGAAAGTCGAGGATGGGGTCCGCCCATTCCACGAACGTGATCGCGCACTCGTCCAAATAGTCGTCGAACTCCAGCACGTCCCGATCCTCCACGCCTTCGAGCCGATATAGATCGAGGTGGTTTATCCGAACGGGACCGCTCGATGTCGAGCCATCGTACCCTCGGGCTAGTTGGTAGGTCGGACTGGTCACGCGCTCTTGTACGCCCAGGGCTTTAGCAGCGGCCCGCACGAAAGTAGTCTTACCCGCCCCGACTTCGCCGGAAAGTAGGATCACATCTCCCGGCACGAGTATTCTGGAGATCTCACCGGCCAAGTCTTCGAGCGCGGCTTCATCTAGAGGTCGCCGGTCTTTTTCGGGCGGCGTTACCAGAGTCCGGGTTGCAGGGGTTCGCGCTCGGATGCGTCGAAGTCGAGGTTCAGGGTCTCATAGGTCGCGGGTCGGTCGGAGGCTAGAAGCTCCGGTATACGGGAGAAGTCCGAGATGACAAACGCTCGCTCCGCCGGTACGTACAAAGCCCGCGTCAGCGCGAGCGTCGGGAAGACATAGCGACCATCGAGCGGAACAGCCCGGCCCCGGATGCGGGCGACGGCTTCTTTCCTGCCGGTGAGGACTCTGCTTGCAAGATCCCCCATCGCTACTACGACTTTAGGGTCCACGGCGGCAAGTTGACTCATCAAGTAGGGTCGGCAACTGCTGATCTCACCAGGCTTTGGCGACCGACTCTCTGGTGCCCGACACTTGACGAGGCTCGTCAGGTAGACCTCTTCCCTCCCTAGACCCATCGAACCGAGCAGCCGATCCAGGAGCATCCCCGACGCTCCCCGAAATGGTTTTCCCTCGGCATCCTCGTTGAATCCTGGAGACTCTCCGACTATTAGAAGCTCGGCGTTTAGCGGACCTTCGCCAAAGACAACTTTCGTCCGATTTTTCGAGAGGCCACATTTAATGCAGCCCAGGGCTTCATTCTGAGCTTCGGCGAAATTCTTTGCCACGACTCTAGTACGCTCGGCTCTCCGGTAGAATCGCCCCAAGAACGATGTAGGCTAATATCACCACGACGTTCGGGCCAGGAATGAACAGCGTCAAGGCAGCAACCGCTAGGCGCACAGCCGTCGGGCTCCAGCCGTAAGTGTGCGCGATACCGCCACAAACACCCATAAACCAGCGATCCCGCGTAGCTCGTTTCAGACCCATCTCTCTTCTCCCAACCCGGCGGTATATGTCACCGCCGCTTCGTGTCTTCCCGGATATTATCCCCCGGCAAGCGTTTTTGAAAGCCTCCTACCTGGAGCGTATGCCGCTTTTGGGCAGCAGACTGCGGATGTTCTGGATGGCTTCCTCTGTTTTCAGGCCGCGAGCTTCG
>JBGTFQ010000060.1:0-5617 GCA_041747155.1 Rubrobacteraceae bacterium | reverse complement strand
CAGGACCGATCTTCGGCCTGGCCCGCGTAGAGAGTCCCACGGAGCCAAGTCGGATAATAGTTCGCGTCGTCTATAAGTTATACGGCCTCACCGACGAGATCGCCATAGTCGAGGAAGCTAAGGCCCGATAAGAGACTCAAGTCTTATAAGCGTACCCTGGGCGGGAGGGCCTCGTCGTGCTTAGTCTTTACCGTCCCGCATCCTGGCGTAGGGTGAGCATCGAGACTCGGGGGCCATCGACACTTTTGACGTTTAGAGTTATGCCTTCGGCTTCTACTGTGTCGCCTACGTCGGGCGGGCGTCCCAGGGAGCCGAGGATGTAGCCGCCGATGGTGTCGAAGTCCTCGTTTGGGAGGTCGAGGTGGAAGCGGTCGTTTACGTCGGTGATCGGGATGCGCCCGTCGATGGCGAAGAGGCCATCGCCTAGCTCCTCTATCGCGGCTTCGTCCTCGTCGAACTCGTCCTGGATCTCCCCCACTATCTCTTCCAGCACGTCTTCTATGGTTATAAGTCCTTCGACTGATCCCCACTCGTCTATGACAATCGCCATCTGAAGTTTGCGCTCCTGGAAATCCCGCAGGAGTTGTTCTATCGGCTTGTTCTCGGGGACGACGAGGCAGTCCCGGATCATGGCGCGTATGTCGAAGTCTTCCGGGTTCTCTTTGGCTGCCCGGAAGAGGTCTTTAACGTGTACGGCTCCGAGAATGCGGTTAGGGTCGTCCTCGTAGACTGGGTAGCGCGTAAAGCGTCCGAAAGCCGCCTTCTCAGCCAGTTCGTCGAGTGGAGCATCGTACGGGAGAGCTTCTATGTCCGGGCGAGGAACCATGATCTCACGGGCCACGGTATCGCCGAAGTCGAAAACGTTGTTCAGGTAATCGCGCTCGCCGGGATCGAGGATGCCGGAGGCGGTGGAAGATGAGATCATGATGCGAAGCTCCTCCTCGGAGTGGACTTCGGCCTCCTCGCCGAGCCGGATGCCCCACGGTCGCAGAAAGAAGTTTGTAGAGGCATTGACGATCCACACGATAGGCCGGAAGGGAGCCCGGATCCAATTAAGCGGGCGGCTGATCCAGAGTGACACTGACTCGGATTTCTGGATCGAGAAGTACTTGGGCGCTTGCTCGCCAAACACTAGGTGCGCGTAAGTGATGATCCCAAACCCCAACGCAACCGAGATAATCTCCACAACCCGCTCGTTAGTAATCCCCAAGGTTTCGAGGAGTGGTGCGATCAGGTGCGACACCGCGGGCTCTCCGACCCACCCAAGCGCCAGCGAAGCGACCGTAATGCCAACCTGACAAACCGACAAATAGGAGTCGAGATCCCCCAATACTCGCCGAACCACCTCTGCCTGCCGACTTCCTTCCTCGGCCAACTGCTGCATCCGCGAGTCCCGCACCTTCACCAGCGCGAACTCCGCCGCCACAAAGAATCCATTCAAGACGATCAAGACCAGCGCCGCCAGCAGATTGAGCGAAGTTAAAAGAGGTCCCGACAAGACTAAAGTCCCACGCTAAGAACCGTTTGGGTCCGAGGTAATCGTGGCTGTTTGGGAGAGGTTTCGTCCATTATGTTACTAGCCGGATTATACAGTAGCACTCCATGCCCGAACAACCCCAAGCGTAAACCCGTGGAAACCTTTCACGTTCCCGAGTATAGTCTCCCTCGTGTACTCAGACCAACGACGCTCCAGAAAACGTCAACGCCTACTCGTCGTGGGAGCCTTGCTGATCCTGCTCCTACTCGCCTTGGCCGGTGCTATTTTCGCACTCAGCAACTCCAGCGACTCCGCAAACAAAGAATCTGACAACGCCTCCACCAAAGAAGCTAACGCTGACAATAAAGATTCTGGCGGCAAATCGGACGGTAAATCCGGAAAGAAAAACAATAACGCGAAGAAACCCGAGAGCGATAAGTCCGGGTCGAACGTTAAGCTCGGGGATAAGCCGGAAGCTGTGAAGGGAATTTACATGTCCGCGTATACGGCGAGTGGCAACCTCGACGCTTATCTGGATTTCACCGACACCAACGAGATCAACGCGATGGTCATCGACGTGAAGGATGTGACAGGCGAGGTGATGTATCCCTCAGAAGTCCCGCTCGCCAACGAGATCGGGGCCACCCGCGAGATTCTGCCGGACCTCGAAGCCTTGACGAAACAACTCGATGAGCGCGGAATCTACTCCATCGCTCGCATCGCCGTCTTCGAAGACGATATTCTGCCCCGCGAACGTCCGGATCTCGCACCCACGGACTCCACCACCGGCCAGCCCTGGCTAAACGACGCGGGCCAAGCCTGGTCCGACGGCTACAACAAAGAGGTCTGGGAGTACAACGCCGCCATCGCCAAAGAAGCCGCCGAAGCGGGGTTCGATGAGATCCAATTCGACTACATCCGCTTCCCCTCTGACGGCCCCCTAGACACCCTGACCTATAAGAAAACACCTTTCCCGAACGATCAAACCGCTCTCGGAGAGTTCCTGAAATACGCGGACAAGGAACTAGAACCGACCGGGGCTCGCATAGCCGCCGATGTCTTCGGGCTCGCCGCCACGGAAGATGGTGCGGGTGTCGGCCAGTACATGAACAAGCTCGCCCCCCACCTCGATGTCGTCAACCCGATGACCTATCCATCGCACTATCCCATCGGCTCATTCGGCTACGACAACCCGAACGCCCAGCCCTACGAGATGGTCCGCGAGTCGATGAAAGACTTCGAGGAAGACACGGAAAAAGTAAACCCAGATATAGAGATACGGCCCTGGATCCAAGACTTCGACCTCGGCGAACCGCCTTACGGGAGGGCGGAGATCAGAGCCCAGATGCAAGCCGTCTACGACTCCGACGAGACCGGCTGGCTCCTCTGGAACCCCTCCAACGTCTACACCGAAGGAGCCCTAGAACCCGCCGAAGGCGGCGAAGCGACAACGGCGAAAGAAACAACTACGCAGTAAGAAACCGAACGAGAAGAGAGACCCGGTTGTAAGTTATAGCCGGGCCTCTCTATTTATTCATCGTGTAACTGTGGAGTTTCCCGTTACGCGAGACCCTCGGCGGCGTACTCGCGGAGGTAGCCTTCGAATAGCTTGCGGTGGCCCTGTTCGTCGCGCAGGATGGTTATAACCATGTCCTGGGTGACGGGGTCATCGTCGCCGCAGACCTCGATCAGCTTGGTGTAATGTTCTATCGCGCCGGTCTCGGCCTCGATAACGCCCTTGATAACGTGGACGACGTCGATCTGATCCTCTGGTGGCTGCAAGGCCATCTGGACCGCCGAGAACTCCGCCGAACCCGGAACCGTACCGTAAAGCTCCTTTATGCGCGCCGCGAAATCCTGCGCGTGCGTCAACTCCTCCTGGATGTCTTCTTCCAGGGACTCCTTTATCTCCTGCGCCCGAACACCGTCCGGGTTTACCGAGTTGGTGACGTAGTTGATAACCGTCTCAAGCTCCATGAAATAGGCGGTCTTGAGAAGGTCCACGATCTCCTCGCGCTTCTCGGCCATGCCATCCGAAAGTATTCCCTCGTTACCGCGATCCGTCTGCACGTCATGCCTCCTTGAGTTGATTCTGTACTACTTGTCAATGATACCCGAAGAACCCTTACACAAACTTAAATCCACTAACGACCACACCCTAAAAAGCCTCAACCGTCGTGGAGTTTGAGTGCCGTTCGAGCCTCCGTAGCCGCTTCCACGCATTCGTCCACATCCGCGCCCGTAGACGCCGTCACCCCGCACGAGAACGCCCCCTCGACCACCGGAGCGTCGACTAACCGCACCTTCTCCCGAACCTCCGGCGACAGCATCTCAAGAACCGTCTCGGCGGAGAGTACCGCGCTGCCGATGTCCATTAAGACCAGAATATCCTCGGCTTCCATGCTTTCTATCGCTTTTTGCATTCGCTCCGGGTCCGTTCCGAGCCCGCCGTCTGAGTCGCCGCCTACGGCTACTATTTCTACTTCGCCCGCCATGTGCAGCACCAGTTCGACTATGCCGTCGGCGATCTTGGCGCTGTGGGAGACGACGACTATGCCGACCATTACTCACTCTCCAGAGAACGCGCGGCGGCATCGAGCAGCAGGTACGATGAATGTGCTCCGGGATCCATATGCCCCTCCGCCCGCGCCCCAAGATAACTCGCTCGTCCTCGGCGGGCCGTCAAGGGAACCGTTGAGTCCGCGCCTTTCTTGGCCGCATCCGCCGCCGCCCGAAAAACCTCGGCGACGCTGCCGCTCTGATCGTTCGCGGCTCTGGCGGCGGGTTCGAGAGCGTCGATCATGGTCTTGTCCCCTACCTCGGCCTTGCCACGAAGTTTCACCCCGTCGAGCGCGTCTTGCAGAGCCGCCGCCGCGTCCTCAGCCGAGATTTCTTCCTTGTCCGCGAGGGTAGTCGAAGCTTTCAGGAAGGCTGTGCCATAGAGAGGTCCAGCCGCGCCACCGACCTTGCCAATGAGAGCCATCGAGACCGCTTTGAGAACTTCAGAGGGTGTGGTCGCGTCGGTTTTTTCGAGGCTTTCGAGGGCTGCGGTGAATCCGCGGTGCATGTTTGTGCCGTGGTCGCCGTCCCCGATCTCGGAGTCAAGCTTTGTGAGATGCGCCCGATGCTCTTCCATCGCGGCGGCCATCTCTTTTATAACGTCGACTGTGCGCTGCGTCGCTCCCAATTTCCTCTCTCCTTCACTTAGTTTATCCCAGCTTACTCCGCCCCGGCACTCTTCGCTTTGCCGTAACCGGAGATTTTCTCCGCCACCTCACTCACCTGACCTTCATCCAGCAACAATGGCTCCCCCGCAACCCGCGCCCGATAGTACAACTCGGCCATCTCCTCCAGGGTCTCCGTGCGGGAGAACGCCACTTCCGGGTCGTCCCCAACCGTGATAGTGCCGTGATTCTGAAGCAGACAGGCCGTGTCACGCTCTCCTAGGGCTTCGGCGGCTAGACGCGCAAGCTCCTCGGTGCCGTAGAGCGTGTAGGGCGCGAGTGGTACGTGGCCGTCTTTCGAGAGCGTGGAGAGCATGTAGTGGATCGGGGGTATCGGCCATCCGAGGCACGCGAGCGTGGTCGAGTAGCGGGAATGCGTGTGGACGATGCCGCCAACATCGGGCCGCACCCGGTAGATACCGGTATGCATCGGGGTCTCGGAGGAAGGTTTCCAGGGTCCGTCCAGGAATTCCCCTTCGAGATTGACCGTGATTATGTCGTCGGGACCGAGTTCCGCGTAATCGAGTCCGCTTGGGGTTACGAGGATGGTATCGTCGGGGGTACGAGCGCTGACGTTGCCGGAGGTTCCTTTTACCAGGCCGGTTTGGATCAGGCGCCGGGCCGTATCTGCTACCGACTCGCGAAGGTTTCGATGTTCCAAAAGCTCGCTCCTCTCTACGGGTGGATCTCGTACTTGATGCCCTCCTGGCGACCGTGGCTCTCAAGGGCGGCCACGATGTCTTCGAGGGGTCGCACGCCGGAGATGAATGGTTCGGGATCCACCCGTCCACTCCGTAAAAGGTCGAAGGCCGTCTGTACTGTGTACGGCGTGTGATGGAAGATGCCCCTTATCGTGATCTGGGAGTAGTGCAACAGCACTGTATCAACTTCTATCGAAGTCCCCGACGGAGCACCC
>JBGTFQ010000059.1:0-3017 GCA_041747155.1 Rubrobacteraceae bacterium | reverse complement strand
TGCGCCGGACGCTTCGAGACTCGCGTTCTCAAAATCGGCGACCCGGAGCGGCTGGTGTGTCCTGATTGCGGGCTTGTTTTCTATCTGGGGCCGAAGCTGGTGGCGGGCGCCATCTTCGAGATAGACGGTGAGATAGTCCTTATTCAGCGGGATATTGAGCCTGGGTATGGAATGTGGACTTTTCCGGGTGGTTTCGTGGAGCGAGGAGAGACTGCCGAAGCCGCCGCCGAGCGCGAGGTATTGGAAGAATGCGGGTTGGAGATAGAGGCTAGGGGAATCATCGGACTGTACAGCTATAGAGGCGAGATCCCAGCCATAGCCGTTTTCCAAGCGCGAGTCGTCGGCGGAGAACCAAAGCCTCTGGATGAGACGATGGACGTGCGGAATTTTCCGAAGGGCGAGTTGCCGTGGACCAAGATGGCGTTTCCGAGCACGGAGCAGGCTTTGAAGGACTACTTGAGAAGCGACATTCAGCGGTAGGGAACACTCGCATGCGCGCTTGATCCAGAGTTTCTACGACGCTCGCGCTCGCAACGAACTCGCCACCGTCCGAGGGATTTTGGATGACGGTATGATCTGGCGCGAGCCAGATGCCGGAAGCGAACATACGGGCGAACTGCGAGGCGCAGACTCCGTTATCGGGATGATCCAAGAGGCTCTCCGGCTCACTAACGGCACTTTTACGCTCCGGGTGACAAATGCCGTGGCGCACTGTGAACAAGTCGTGGCGTTTATCGACCGGTCTTCCACCCGTGACGGAAAGACAATCGAAGGCAAAGAGATCGCCATCTACCGCATCCGCGACTCAAAGATATCCGAAGCCCATTTCAATCAAGACAACCTCAGCCACGATGAGGAATTCTGATCCTAAAGTAAAGCGTACTAGGCGTTCTTAATCCTTGCTTTTTGCAGGAAATTATACGATTCGTAACCCTCGGCAACTCTCCTCCCAAACCCAGCTCTCACAGCCTCTAAGGTTCGAGAAATTGTCGGCCACCTACCTACCAAATGGAACCGACAATTCTGTCGTACGAAATTTTGTTCTTGACACGAACAAAAGTCATGTGTAGGGTGTTGCGAACGGTCTGAAGGAGGACCACGGTGGAAAGGTGGAGAAATTGAGTACGTGGGTTTGGGTATTGTTGGCGCTTGGGGTCGTGTGGATTTTGCAGATGGTTGGGACTCATGTGCAGATGTCGCATTATCGAAGTGTTCTTGGGGGGATCACTCGGGAGGGCGGCAAAGGATACGTGGGTGCTGGAAATGCGAAGGCCCGGTTCGGTAAGGGGGTCATCTTGATCATGGTCTGTAATGAGGACGATGTCGTAAAGCGGGCTCTGAGGATGCGAGGCATGACGGTATTCGCCCGGTTCGAGGAGGCGCGGGACTTGCTGGGGCTCTCACTAGACGACTTGCGGGAAGAAGGTCTTGAAGGTCCGTATGAGAAAGCGACCATGCTTGCGGCCCGGAGGGCAGTGGAGCAGATAGAGAGGATCAAGTCGGAGAAAACCGAGCTTGCCGCTGTGAGTTAGTCGGGGTAGGGGAGTTGTGGGAAAAAGTCGAGAGATAGGAGGAGGATCCATGGAAAGTTTATTCTTCGCGCTGCTTCAGGATGAGCCGATATCCGAAGCTGGAGGAATCTTCGGGGCGTTGGGCCAGGCAGCCGAGTGGTTTATTGGGTTGTTTCAGGCGGGCGCGGATGTTTTTGTGGGATTTGTGACAGGCATCATACCGTTGTTGATCGTGCTGTTGACAGCGTTCTACACATTAATAAACCTGATCGGACAAGATAGAGTGCAGCGGGCGGCGCGGTTCGCCGCAGGCAACATCTTTACACGTTACTCGCTGTTGCCGCTGATGGCGGTGTTCTTCCTGACCAACCCTATGGCTTATACGTTCGGGACGTTTTTGGAGGAGAAGTACAAGCCAGCGTTCTACGACGCAGCGGTGTCGTTTGTGCATCCGCCACTCGGGCTCTTTCCGCACGTCAATCCGGGTGAGATCTTCGTGTGGCTCGGGGTTGCGGTTGGGATACAGAAGTTGGGTCTGCCGCTAGGGGATTTGGCAGTCAGGTACTTTATCGCGGGGCTCGTGGTGATCTTTATCCGCGGTCTCGTTACTCAGTACATAACCCAGTTCCTGGCGCGTCGCCAGGGCGTCGAGCTTTAGGAGGCGGCTATGCAGGACAAACAGTTTCGGGCCGTCAGGGTCGAGCATGGACAGCAAGGCTGGGGCGGGCCGCTCGTCATTGAGCCGACGGCGGAGAAGAACAAGATCATGGCGGTCACCGGTGGCGGTATCCCGGAGTTGGCCCAAAAGCTGGCCGAGATGACAGGCGCCGAAGCCGTTGATGGCTTCCGGGCGCCGCCCCCAGAGAGCGAGGTCGCTGCGGTGGTCATAGACTGCGGCGGCACGGCCCGCTGCGGTGTCTACCCGCGCAAGCGGATACCGACTATCAACCTGACTCCCGTAGGCGCTTCCGGGCCACTGGCCCAGTTCATCACCGAGGATATCTACGTTTCGGACGTGAAACCGGCCAACTTGAGCCTGGAAGACGGGTCTGGGGCTTCGGCTACCGAAGGAGCCGATCAGAGCGGGCCAGCCAACCCATTCGAGTCCGCAAGTTCCGGGGCCGGTCCTGCTGCCGGTGCCGCTGCGGGCGCGGCGGCTGGTGTCGGAGCGGCGCAGTCTCAGGGGCAGAACGGCGGCGGTTTTACTGGGTTTATTGCCCGGTTTGGCCGGGGGATCGGCGGGGTCGTTGGGATTCTGTTTCAGAGTGGGCGGCAGGCAATAGACACGGTTATTCGGAACGTGCTGCCGTTTATCGCTTTCGTGACGCTGTTGATTGGGCTTATCAACGCTTCGGGGCTTGGGAGTTTGATCGCCAATACGCTCGCTCCGTTGGCGGACAATCTTGTTGGGTTGTTGGTTCTCTCGGTAATTGTTGGGTTGCCGTTCCTGTCGCCGGTGCTTGGGCCGGGTGCGGTTATAGCCTCTGTGGTGGGCACTTTGATCGG
>JBGTFQ010000058.1:0-17796 GCA_041747155.1 Rubrobacteraceae bacterium | reverse complement strand
AGGATGATGAATGTCAGAAGGGAGGCGCAGAGGAGGCCGAGAACTTGGCGGTGGCGCAGGCGTTTCCAGACATCTCCGAAGTAGTCTTTGAGGCGTTGTTCGTTGTGAGGTTCCGGGTTGTGGAGTGAGAATAGGACCAATAAGCCTACGGGGATCGCGATCCAGGCCAGAGCGAACGGATAGAACCAGCCAAACGTCGCCAGTAACCCGCCGATTGCTGGGTAAGTCGCGGTGCCAATGGAGAGGACCGAAGAGTTGTAGCCGAGAGCTTCCGAGCGTTCGCGACCCGAGTAGATGTCCCCGATCACGGTCACGTTGATCGTGCCGAGAGCAGCCGCCCCCATCCCCTGAAAGAAGCGCAAGAGCAACAAAAGCTCGAAACTTCGGGCAAAGACGCACAAACCACCCGCGATACCGAACAGAATCAAGGCCGGAGTAAGAATCCGTTTGCGACCATGTCGATCCGACAACACCCCAAGCACCGGCGTGAGCACGATGCCCGGCAGAGTAAAAACGGTAATAAGAAGTCCGACCTGACCGCTAGAGATGCCAAGCGCGTCTCGGATCTCCGGGAAGGCGGGCGTTATGCTCGATACGCCAAGCACCGCCATGAGCGTCACCCCGAAAAGGACGTGCAGATTGTGGTCCTTATAGACCTTGTGGGGTTTCTCGTCCCCCTCGACCGTCGATGCCACGGGGCGAGAATGTATCAGGTGGAACGACTATGGGATGAGAGGTCGGCTACAGGACGGGTTCAGAGGAGTCCGGTCGCCAGCCCAGTCGGGCGAGAAGCGCGGCGGTCATGGCGGCGGTAGCACCCCAGATCTCACGCCGAGGTTCCCCGTCGATGGCGAAGATTGGGACTTCATAGTTGCGGCCCTCGCGGCTCCAGATAACCTGCTGGTAAGTCTCCGGGGCCATCAACAGATCCAGGGACACCGTGAAAATTTCCTCTACCTCATCCGGCGCGACGATCAGCTCGGTCTCGGCGGGCATCATCCCTACAAACGGAGAGACTAAAAAGTTTGACGGTGGGATGTACATATCTTCCAGAGCGCCAACCACCTCGACAAGCTCGGGGCGAAGGTGGATCTCCTCTTCCGCCTCGCGCAAAGCCGTCTCTAAAAGCGAACCATCCCCGGACTCGAAACCGCCACCGGGGAAGGAGATCTGCCCGGCGTGGTCGTTTAAGTGACCGCGTCGAACCGTATACAACACCCTCGCACCATCAGGTCCCATCAAAATAGGCGCAAGCACAGCGGCTCGCCGGGGCTCACCATCTTGCGGCGGGACACGCCCCAGACGCTCGCCAGTCAGAACGTCCACCGGCGAGAATCCTTCGTAGACCTCGCGCCAGCTATCCAGCGGCTTCGCCAACACCTCGCGCAGCCGAGCCGCCAACTGATCGTTTTTCATCGAACCATCCACGTGCCTAATAATAGAACACGCAGGCGGATATTCTCTACTCGGAGATCCCCGTAAACGCCAGTATCTTCGTCGGGGTTACGCGAACGAGCAACTCGCTCGGGACTGCGTTGCGTCTACCAAACTCGTCGGCCCGCTTCCCGCCCATGTAGCGACCACCGATGCGAGTAGCCCAGTGAAGCATCTCCGGATCTTCCAGTACGGGGGTAGCCGTACCTTCCATCACGACGAACGCGAAGGGCGGTTTTTCGTCGTCCACGCAGAGACTTACGCGAGGATCTCGGCGAAGATTTCGGCCCTTCACCGTGTCTTCGCCGGTCATGAAGATCAG
The DNA here is from genome assembly GCA_041747155.1 of Rubrobacteraceae bacterium. Classification (GTDB taxonomy): domain Bacteria; phylum Actinomycetota; class Rubrobacteria; order Rubrobacterales; family Rubrobacteraceae; genus JACDDK01. The sequence continues at coordinate 16,040 of JBGTFQ010000058.1, read as the reverse complement.
AGTGTCGCCGTCGAGATCGAACCATACAGGCGCTACGTGAGGCCGCCCATCGTCCCTCGTCGTGGCGAGGATCGCGGTTCGGGCGCGTCCGAGCATGAATTCGCATCGTTCATCTTCGGTCATCGCCCGCATGGTGCTTACGGCTGTCGGGGTGTCGGCAGTCTTTTAGGGATAGCGCCGGTCGATAGTTCCAAGAGAGCTTCGCTGTGTTCGCGAGAGAGCCTCATAGTCTCCTGAGCGACACGCTCGTTTAGGGCGGCGTGACGTTCCATCACGGCTATGTGGGTCGTAAAGAATTCGCGGGTCATGCGAGTGTTCATCTCGCGCAGCCGGAAAGCGTGATCCACGGCCACCCTATAAGATTCTAGATACGGATCCGCGACCCAGCCCCCGGAGCCGCGCCTTTTGTCGTCAGCGTTTATCATGTTCGCCTCCTCTCCCCCCTTCGATTCCAACGGGATTAGCGCGAAACTAACCTTCTATCTCCACCTTGTTCGGATAGAACGCGATGTGATCCTGGATGTTACTCGCCGCCTCTTTCGGCTCGGGATAGTACCAAGCCGCATCATCCGCCGAGGCTCCGTCCACCTCAATGCTGTAGTAGCTCGAATCACCCTTCCACGGACAATGCGTGCTCGTGTCACTCTCGAGTAAATATTCCCTAGCCACTGACTCCGGCGGAAAGTAGTGGTTGCCTTCAACTACTTCCGTCCTGTCGCTCTCGGCGAGCGTGACACCGTTCAACGTAACTCTAGGCATTCAAAACCTCTTTCCTAGTCCCGAACCCATTATATACCCGCAACTACATAAAATAGGCCACTAGTTTGAGATTACCCGCTGAAACCAGACGCAAACCTATTCACATTGGTACCGGATGCTAGAATCGAATTTAGCAAAACAAAGACTTCTGGGATGGTCTGTGAGAACGTTCAGAATATTAGCGGGACTTCTCGTTGGATGCACGGCTTTCGTGATCCTGAACCTGATCTTAATCTCACTCGGCGGCTTCACGTTTGATTTGCAAGCTGCCTCCCGCACCGCAGCCGAGAACGTCATAAGGCTAGCCGTTTTTCTGGTATGGGCGGCGGCTGTTTTAGGCGCGGCGGCACTAGTCGGACGAATCTCCGGTCGCCTGGAAGTCCCAGTCGCCGTCGCCGCAGCAATCCTCGCAACCACGATTCTCGTGAAAGTCGGGACGAATTCATCGCCAACCAGCATCCTGAGTGATGCACTACTACCGAACACAATGCTCAGCCTACCGCTACTCACGTTAAGCGCGGTCGGGGCATCATTGGTCTTCTTCGCCCGCCGCCAGGATCTACGGTAGTAGGTTAGGTCCGCAGTTCGCGCCAGATAGCGGGTAGGACTTTTATCGGGTAGCGCCAGTTTATAAACGAGCGGCCATGCTCCCGGATACTGTAATGAATCGGGACTTCCTCCATCACGAAGCCTTTCCGGACGAGATCCAACGTCAACACCTGCGCGTAGTTGTAGTCGTGGATGATCTCGGCGCTCGCCGCCGCCGACCACGAGAAAGCCCGCATCCCCGTCTGTCCGTCGGTGATCCGACATCCCGTGAGACTCGATAGCAAAGCCGTAAACGCGAAGTTTCCAATCCTTCGATACAAACGCATCCCGCGCACATCTCCACTTAGGAATCGGCTACCGAGTACGTACTCCGCCCGTCCCGTAACAATTGGCGCCACAAGCTGCGGAATATCCTCCGGGGAGTATTCGAGGTCCGCGTCCAGATACGCCACCACCGAAGCACCGGCCTTCACCGCCGCGTCCAGACCTGTCCGGACCGCCGCTCCAAGACCCCGGTTCTGCGGGTGGCTCACGACGACCGCTCCACGTCCGGCTGCAATCCGCGAGGTTGCGTCCTTCGAGCCATCATCCACCATGAATGCCCGGATTTCATAGCTCGGTACCTGGACTTTAGATATGCGATCCAGTAGCACGCCAATGGTCGCCTCTTCGTCCTTCGCTGGTACGACGACGGCTAGAAGCTTCATCGCTTCTCCAGGGCTTCGGTGAGCGTTCGTCCGGTGGAGCCTTTCGGGGGCTCTATGCCAAGGAGGTAACAGATGGTGGGTGCGAGATCCAGGATGGAGTGTGGTTCGGTGACGGTCCCGCCTTCAGCTACGCCACTTCCCCACATCGCGAACGGTACGTAGCGCTCACCCTCAGAGAGATGGCCGTGCGCGCCGATGCCGCGACCCTGTCCATGATCCGCCATCAGAACTACGGCGGTCTCGTCGTCCAAGTAGCCCTCTGCCGTGCACCAATCCATGAACTCCTCTATGAGCCTGTCCGTGATCTCGATGCGCTCCACGTACTCTGGATAGTAAGTCCCCCGCACGTGGCCGTTCTGATCCACGGCCAGCAGTTGAAGGACCAGAAGTTCGGGATCGTGCTCGGCAAGCTCGCGCCGGGCGGCGGCGATTAGATTGTGGTCGATCTTGTCGTTGTGCGCCACGCTCGTGACGCTCGCCACGTCGTCCCCGAAAGCGTCTATGAGATGCGCTATCCCGACGAGACGGCCCTTCTTACCGTGCCGCCGCAGCACGTCGAAGACGCTCTCGACCTTCAAACCATACTTCAGCACGAGGTTCGACCGGATGCCGTGATGCTCCGGCGCAGCCCCCGTGAACATGGACGAGAAGCAGACCACCGTGCGAGCCGGATACGCAGTCTCCACACTCCCGAAGACCGTCCCGCTCGCCATCATTCTCTCCAGGTACGGTTTCTCGGCCTCGTGGAAACGGTCCAACCGACAACCATCTATGACCACCACGATCACGCGCCGAGCTAATGGTGATCCGCCATTTACATCCCGCGTGCGCTCCGCCGGGTAGACAGGCTTCCAGTCGAAGAACCGACGATGCACGAACAGGCTCACGAGCGCCGCCGCAACCGCAAAGCCGAGGACGAGCCCGGCGCGTCCGGCGCTAAGGGGTTCGGAGATGAGGTATTGCAAGGTCAGCAGAACTATAAGCGCCTTCGGCATCTGCTCCAAGAAGTTTCCGCTTGTGGAGTCCGGGTTTTCGAGGACGAGCTTCCAGAACCGCGTGAAATTCGTCCACGGAGCACCCGTGCGTAGGTGGTAGTAGAGCGTGCCCCAGAAAAACACCGTAAAGAAAACGTACAAACCAGACGCCAGAGCCACCACCCCGAAATCCATAAACCGGAACACCACGAAAAAGGCCGCCAGCAATCCCCACAACGCCCACCGTAATTTGAGCGGAAAGTCGAAGATGACAAACACGACTACCAACGGCGCTGCGAGGATCAACCCCGGCAACGCGCGTCCCCAGAATACGCCATCAGCGAGCTCGAAGACGTGCAGCAGCAAGAACGTTCCCAGCACAAAGACTGGATGGAAAGACTTGCCTTCGTTCAAAATATTCCAGAGGCGAGCCGCGAAGATCTCGAACCCCGATGCCGCTCTCACCGCTCCTCTACCTCCTCTGTGTCTTTGATCTAGCTCACACGCCTCACACCCGAGGCTTGACGTCAACCCAGCGCGTACACTACCGTTGTCTCGTAGTTATTGCAAATGATTGTCATTAAAAATAAGGAGCCAGATGATAAAGCGTAGGATCTCTCTGACTGCGGCGTTCTTGGTCTCTGCGGTTTTGATGGCCGGGTGCGGCCAGCCCCCCACCTCGTCGGACGAGACCAGCGGCGAGGATAAAAAGGGCAAAAAGACGGAAGCGACCGGCGGCGAAACAACGAACGAATCGACCACGGTCAACATCGCGGACAGCCCGGAGCTCAAAGAAGGCACGGAGCGTTATGAGAAGTACGTCGCGCAGCAGGCCGAATTGCTCGTCGAACGCACAGGAAAGTTCACGGATGCGGTCGAGGCTGGTAATGTCGAGGAGGCGAAGCGCCTCTACGCACCAGCGCGAGTTCCGTGGGAGCGGATCGAACCCATAGCGGCAACTCTCGGGGATTACGACCCGGACATAGACGCTAGAGAAGGCGACGTGCCAAAGGACGAGTGGAGCGGCTTCCACAGGATCGAGAAATCACTTTGGGAACGCGACGCCACCGAGGGGCAAGAGGAATACGCTCAGCAACTCATGAAGGATGTCAAAGGTTTGCAAAGCGAGATCGAGGAGTTGGAGCTTGAGCCGGTGGACCTCGTAACTGGTTCGGTGGAGTTATTAAACGAAGTCTCCGCCGGTAAGATCACGGGCGAAGAGGAACGCTACTCGCACACAGATCTCTACGATATTCAGGCTAATGTCGAGGGTTCGGAGAAGGCTTTCGAAGAGTTGAGACCCGCGCTCGAAGAAGCAGACCCGACGCTCGCCAGCAACATCGAACAGCGCTTCGACTCGGTCTACGCGGAACTAGACCCGTACCGCAAGGGTGACGGCTGGGAGCCATACACGGAGATCGAAGAAGAGGAGCGCCGTGAGCTAAGCCAGAAAGTAGATGCGCTGGCGGAACCCCTCTCTCAAATCGCACAGGTCCTAAAAGGTTAGGGGCGCGAAGATGCGTAACGAGAAGACACCAGAAAAGAAGGTCAGTCGTCGGGACGCGCTGCGGATCTTCGGGGCCTCGGGGGCGGGCTTTACGCTCGGGGCGGGAGGCGCGACGCTCGCCACTCGCTACGCCGCCGCGCAAGATACGGAGAACGCGACGAGCAACGCTCTGGATCACAGGGTTCCGTTCTTCGGGGGGCATCAATCCGGTATCTCGACACCCCAGCAGGAACACTTGCAGTTCGCTGCCTTCGATCTGACGGTAGAGAACGCCTCGGAGGTCCGGGACTTGTTGCGCTCGTGGTCAGAGGCGGCGGCCCGTATGTGCGCGGGTGAACCGGCGGGTGAGGATAACTACGAGACCTTCCTCCCGCCAGACGATACCGGCGAGGCATTCGACCTGTCGGCGGCGCGGTTGACGATCACATTCGGCTTCGGGCCGAGCCTCTTCGAGAGAGACGGCGAGGATCGGTTCGGGCTCGCCGGGAAACGTCCGGCGGCGCTCGCGGAGATACCAGCGCTACCCGGTGAGTCACTGGACGAGGCCAAATCCGGTGGCGATTTGTGCATACAAGCGTGTGCCGATGATCCGCAGGTAGCGTTCCATGCGGTAAGAAATCTGGCGCGAATCGCTCGTGGCGTGGCTGTGGTGCGCTGGTCGCAACTGGGGTTCGGGCGCACCGCGAGTACGAGCAAGTCGCAGTCAACGCCTCGGAATCTCATGGGCTTCAAGGACGGCACAAACAACATAAAAGCCGAGGACGAGGGGCTCATGCAGTGGCGCGTTTGGGCGAAAGCGGGCGACGGGCCGTCGTGGATGGACGACGGCACGTACCTAGTAGCGCGCAGGATACGGATGCTCATCGAAGTCTGGGACCGCGTCTCTCTGGACGACCAGGAGAAATCCATAGGCCGACACAAGTACACCGGTGCGCCCATCGGCAAAGAGGAGGAATTCGCATCCCTGGATATCGACAGGAAAGACGAGGATGGCGAACCGCGTATCCCGGAGATGTCCCACGTCCGGCTCTCGCGCCGGAGCGAGAGCGAGCGGATACTACGCCGGGGTTATTCGTTCACCGATGGTATGGACGTAGAACGAGGCCAGCTCGATGCGGGGCTGTTTTTTATCTGCTTCCAGCGCGACCCTCGCAAGCAATTCGTTCCACTACAGCGTAGGCTCGGGCAGAACGACGCTCTAAACGAGTACATCCAGCACACCGGCAGCGCCTTGTTCGCTTGTCCACCGGGAGCGAGTAAAGGTGGTTACGTCGGCGAATCGTTATTCGAGGGTGACTGAACGTCATCGGTCGCTCAAACGGTAGACTCGGTAGGTCATCTCGAATTCCTCCGTCTCCGTAGGGAAGAAAGTCTCCACCGGAACCAGACGAGGGAGTTCGAGCTTCTCCACACCGACGGGCTCGAAACTTAGGTTGGAGATCAGGGGTGGCGGTCCTCCATCGGTGGTGATGTATAAGGCATCGTCGAGGAGTCCGGCGTCTCGCAAGTCGTCCCGATCTTCTCGGAAGAAATCCCGATCATACGGCAGAACCGACCGACCGTAGACGTACTCGAAGGTCGAAGCGGTGAAGTCGAATCCTTCGGGCATCTCCATAAACACGACCTCGGTCTCTGGCATCTCCTCTTCCACCCGCTCGAAAGCCTCTACCGCACCGGCGTACTCTCGATTCTCGGGGAGATACAGAGCGAGGTTGACGGTGTAACCAAGCGCGACGATTGCGAGCACAGTGGCCAACCCAATCCCCGCTTTCGGAGAGATCCGTCCGAAGAAGCGTCCAATCTCGATTATCCCGTGACCGGCGAGTAGAGCCACACCGGGCAAAACAGCCGGGACGAAACGTCGGGTGCCCCACGGAAGGTCCGGGGCTACGTTAGGCACGATAGTGTAAAGAAAGCCGAAGCTCAATACGGCAGCGAGTAGTAGTGCGCGTCCCGAGTCGATTTTGTACGCTGCGAGCACAAGACCCGCAAGTGCGAGAACTGCGACAGGCGACGTCACAAACCAGACCATGCGGACGAGGATCTGAGGCTTGTAAGCGTCGAAGTCGCGGGAGGACGCGGGCAACGTATCCCACGGTACCGGCAGGACGAAGTACGCCCACAGCGCCACTCCCACCACGAGCAGAGCGACCGCCAGCGCCAGCCAGAGCCCCCGCATCTCCAGCCAACTCCTAATCCACTCGCCCCACCACCAGCGAACAGCGAGGAAGCTAGCAGTCGCGAGAAACATAGCGACCAGCAAGAGAGGCCATCGGTCGAGAATTTCCTTTAGGCCGTGTTCCGAATAGATGACGTACAGGTAACGTCCGCCGAGAGTGTTGAGGTAGAGCAGCGCGGCACCGGCGAAAACTGCGAGCGGCACACCGGGCCAGAGCCAGCGCCAGACCGGACGTTTCGTCAGGCCGTCGAGGAGAAATAGTAGCGGTATGGCCGTCGCGGCCAAAAAAGCATCCACCCGCACCAACATAGCCGCGCCTATTAGGAGACCAGCGATGATGCCTGTGGCGGGATCTCTCCGGCGGGAGAACCGGATCGCCAGCCACAGTCCGGCCAGCACAAGAGCTTGCGTTATCACCTCGCTGGACGGCTGGCGGGACCACCAGATCTGCGTGTAGCTCGTCGCCAGAAGCGCCGCTCCGAGAATACCGGCCCACGAACCAAAAATCTCGCGGCCAAGCCCATACGCGAAGCCCACCGATAACGCACCCATCACGGGGACGACATAGAGCTCGCCCCACAAACCACCGGCGAGGTTACCAACGCCGAGAAAAGCGAACGGGCCGGGGAAGAACTGCGGTACGATCAGGTCGCCGTCCAGGATGTAGAAGCCGGGATACTTTTTGCCTTCGAGGAACGTGTGGAACGATGAGACCGCCTCCACGAGCGGATCACGGGTTAGAAGCTCTCCTGTGCGGGCAAGCTTCGCCGAGATCACCGCGTACACGCCAGGGTCCCGGTTGTTCACGATGTACTCCGCTGGACGCGCATAAAGCGCGAAAGCCCCCGCCACGATCGAAAACCCCGCAAGATCCCACCACCCCGGACGCGCAGTCTCCACTACGCGGCCCCGTCCAAACATCCAGGCTCCAATAGCACAGAGAGTCAGGCAGCCGAAGATCACCGGCGTAGTAAACCATCCAAGCAGCGCTAGAAACGTCAGGATCGGTCCCGCCACCGCTAACGACGCCGCCACCGACAAGAACGCCCGCTCGAAGAGACCTTCTCCCTTGCACGCTATCTGACGGCCGAGAAAGTACCCTGGTGCGAGGAGCACGACGAGGATGAGTAGCGCCTCCAACACCAGGACTCTAGACTCCGACGACGGGCCGGTTCTCCCTCGCGGCCTGAGCCGCTATCCCCTCTTTCAGGCTCACGCGAGGTTTATAACCTAGCTCTCGCGTCGCCCGCGCGGAGTCGGCCCACGTCGCGTACACATCGCCGGGTGCGACTGGTCCGTAATTCGTCTCGATCTGGGACCCTGTCACCCGGTTCACCGACCGGATCAACTCGTTCACTGTGGTGCGCGAGCCGCCCCCGACATTGTAAACACCACCGGGAGCATCCAAAGCGGCGACCGTCGCCTCCACCGCATCCCCTACGTAGGTCATGTCCCGTGTCTGCTCCCCATCTCCGAATATCTCGACCGGCCCGCCCCGCAAAGCGGCCTGCAGAAATCTAGATACCGCCATCTCGGGGCGCTGACGAGGGCCGTACACGGTGAAGTACCTGAGAATAGTTCCTGGCACGCCCCGCTCTCGCTCGTACAATGTGACCAATTCCTCGGCTGCGAGCTTGCTCATACCGTAGGGCGATGCTGGGCGAAGTGCGTGATCCTCACCCACCGGCCCGTCGGAGGCCGCACCGTAGACTGAAGATGAGGATATGTAGATGAATTTCGGCGAACGGTTGCGCCCGGCGGCTTCGAGTAACCGCTGTGTAGTGAGTACGTTACGCTCCATGTATCTCGCGAAACCGTCTCCCCAACTCCGGCGCACACCCGGCTCTCCGGCCAGGTGGATCACGCTATCCACCCCCCACAGTAGCTCGTCGAGATCCAAGGTCAGAATATCCCCTTCAACAAGCCGGAAGCCGTCGCGCTCGACCGCTCCAGCCACGTTGCTCCGCTTGCGCTCGGGCGAATAGTTGCCCGTGAAGGCGTCGAGACCCACTACTTCCACACCATCGTCCAGAAGCCGGTCAACCGTGTGCGACCCGATAAAACCCGCCGCCCCCGTCACCAAGACCCGACTCATATTGTCCCCCGCTTTGATCCAGCTCACAAAACCACCTATCCAACCCTTGATATCCGATGCAAGCTAGACTACCCTGACCTCATACTTATTGCAAACGATTGTCATTATGATAAACACGTAGGAGGCTCCACATTTTGAGACAGACCGCAAAGCTCCCGAAGTCCGCGACAAGGCGGTTGCTACCCGTGATCTTTTTGTTAACCGTGCTGATCGCCTCGGCGGCAGCCTGCGGGCAGGCGCCCCCACAAGGTGAGAAAAGCGGCGGTCAGAGCAACTCCGGCGAGACGACTAAGGGCGGCGAGACAACGCAAACCAAGAAACTAAAGCCCGGTGAAGGTTCGCTCGTAATCTACTCCGGGCGCAGTGAAGAATTGGTGGGGCCGATCTTCGAGCAGTACGAAGAGGAGAGCGGCGTGGATGTCCAAGTCCGTTACGGTGACACCGCCGAGCTTGCGGCCACAATATTAGAAGAAGGCCAGAACAGCCCGGTGGATCTCTTCTTCGCCCAAGATCCCGGTGCTCTCGGAGCTATCTCGGATGCTGATGTTTTCGAGAAACTTCCAGAGAAACTCCTCGACCGAGTGCCGAGCAAGTTCCGCTCACCCGATGGCTTGTGGGTCGGTACTTCGGGACGGGCGCGGGTCGTCGCGTACAACACAGACGAATTGAAAGAGGGAGACCTTCCGGACTCCATACTGGACTTTACGGACCCCAAATGGGAAGGCCGTATTGGCTGGGCTCCGACCAATGGCTCCTTCCAAGCGTTCGTGACCGCGCTCCGTAATATCGAAGGCGAGGATACAGCTCGTGAATGGTTGGAGGGCATCGACTCCAACAACCCATTCGTCTATCCGGACAACTCAAGCGCCCTCGAAGGCGTAGCCTCCGGCGAAGTCGATGTGGCGTTCGTCAACCACTACTATCTGCTTCGCGCCCGCGAAGAACAGGGCGACGACCTACCAGCCGAGAACTACTACCTCAAAAACGGAGATCCCGGCGCGTTGGTCTTGGTCTCGGGCGCGGGTGTCCTAAAAACCGCCGAGAATTCCAAAGCCGCCGAAGATTTTCTCCGATACGCGCTCTCCGACGAAGCCCAACAATACTTCACCGAGACGGATTTCGAGTACCCGCTAACAAAAGGAGCCAAGCCGGGCAAAAACCTGGAGCCGCTCTCCGAGATAGAGTCGCCGGACGTGGACCTGAGCAACCTCGACGACCTTGAAGGAACTCTGGATCTCTTGCGCGAGACAGGGGCACTGTAAGAGTTGACGACGCGCTCCAAACAAGTCTCGAATCCCCGGAGTAGAGCTTCCGTGGGATCCTCCGGTGGATGGCCGCCGGGATTGGTTTGGATACCAGCGGCGTTCGTAGCGGCCGCGATGCTCTTGCCGCTAGGGTATCTGATCCTTCGCTCTTTCGAGGGTGGTTGGGCTGGGGTATTGGAGGTTCTGCTCGATGGGTCTACGCTAGCGGTTCTGCTGAGGAGCATCTCGCTAGCAGTGATCGTTACAGGGGCTTCGGTGGCCGTGGCCGTGCCCCTTGCATGGCTGACCTCGCGCACGGACCTACCGGGACGACGACTCTGGGCCGTGTTGGCGGCGTTGCCGCTCGTGGTGCCGTCCTACGTTGGTGGGCTCGTGCTGATTAGTGCTCTCGGACCTCGCGGGATGTTGCAAGGGGTTCTGGCGCCGCTCGGGGTGGAGCGACTGCCGGAGATCTACGGTCTACCCGGTGCGGCGCTCGCCCTGACGCTATTCTCCTATCCCTACGTCTTCCTGACGGCGCGAGCCGCGCTTGGGGGGATGGACCCGGCCCTCGAAGAGACGGCCCGCAGCCTCGGTAGCGGGGCTTGGAAGACGTTCTTCCGGGTAACGTTGCCGCAGATGCGCCCGGCGGTCGTGGCGGGGGCGCTCCTAGTGGCGCTTTACACGTTGAGTGATTTCGGGGTGGTCTCACTCTTGCAGTACGATTCGTTCGCGCGTGAGATCTACACCCAGTACCGCTCCGCTTTCGACCGCACCCCGGCGGCGATACTGGGCTTGATGCTGGTCGCTCTAACAGCGGCTATCTTGTACACCGAGAGCCGCACGCGAGGCCGCGCCCGCTACCATCGCAGCGGTGTCGGTACCGCCCGACGCGGCGCTCAAGTAAACTTGGGGCGCTGGAAGTGGCCCGCACTCATGTTCTGCGGAGCGGTGGTCTTTCTGGCGCTCGTTTTGCCGATAGGAATTCTGCTGTTCTGGCTCGTGCGCGGGTTGGCTGAAGGCGAGCCGCTGCGTCTAGTGTGGGGAGCGGCCTTGAACTCGGTGTACGTCTCGGCGGCGGCGGCGGCGCTTGCGGCTCTTGCGGCTCTGCCGATAGCGGTGCTGGCGGTTCGTTTTCCGGGGAGAGTATCGGGACTTCTGGAGCGTTTGACGTATCTCGGGTACGCGCTACCGGGGATCGTGCTGGCACTCGCGTTGGTATTCTTCGGGTCTAACTATGTCCCGGCGATCTACGGGACGCTGGGGATTCTGTTGCTCGCTTACGTGGTCCATTTTCTACCGCAGGCCGTTGGAGCGACACGCTCAGCTCTATTACAAGTACAGCCTAGCGTAGAGGAGGCGGCTCGGGGTCTTGGGAAAGGTCCGACGGCTGTTTTGGCGACGGTCACCGCGCCCTTGACGCGCTCCGGTATAATCGCGGGCGGTGCGTTGGTGTTTCTCACGACCATGAAGGAGTTGCCCGCCACGTTGCTACTCGGTCCAATAGGTTTCGATACTCTTGCGACGCGCGTTTGGACCGCAACGTCAGAGGCGTTCTTCGCTCGGGCGGCGGCCCCGGCCATCCTGCTCATCCTGCTTTCCGCAGTGCCGATGTATCTACTCGTGATCCGGGAGAGAAAGCAATGAGCGATCCGATGGTGCGCATGACCGGTGTGAGTCGCGGCTACGGCCCGGTGAAGGCCGTCCGAAACTTGGACCTCACCCTGGAACGCGGCGGAATAATGGCCCTGCTAGGCCCATCCGGTTGCGGCAAGACGACTACGCTGAGACTTCTAGCGGGCTTCGAGCGACCAGAGGCCGGAGAGATCGAGATCGGCGGGAGAACCGTCGCCGCTCCAAACGCCAACGTACCACCCGAGAAACGCGGCGTGGGAATGGTCTTCCAGGACTACGCCCTCTTCCCCCACCTCACCGTAAAAGCGAACGTCGCTTACGGCCTAAAGAACGGTCAGCGGCGCTCTGGAAGGGTGGAGGAAGTCCTCGCGCTCGCGCATCTCGAAGACCTTGGGGACCGGATGCCGCACGAACTCTCCGGCGGTCAGCAGCAGCGCGTCGCCCTGGCCCGAGCCTTAGCCCCAAACCCCGACATAGTACTGTTGGACGAGCCATTCTCGAACCTCGACGCTTCATTACGAGCCCGCGTGCGAGCCGAGACCCGGGACATCCTGACCGATGCCGGGGCGACGGCGATCTTCGTCACCCACGACCAGGAGGAAGCCCTCTCCCTAGCCGACGAGGTTGCCGTGATGCTCGACGGCACGGTAGTCCAGTCCGCTCCGCCAGAAGATCTCTACCACCGTCCGGCAACACGAGAAGTCGCGGAGTTCGTTGGCGAAGCGAACTTCGTCCCCGGCACCGCCGACGAATCGGGGCGTTTCGTGTGCGAGCTTGGAGATATGCCCGCATGCGGCGCGTGCATCGGCCACGTGGAAGCGATGCTTCGTCCCGAAGCTCTGCGGCTGCGGGCTTTGACTGACGGTGAGGAATCCGCAAGCGGGGCGACGGTGCTGGCGCGGGAGTTCTATGGACACGACCAGCTCATAAAGCTACGCCTGGATTCCGGTCCCGTGCTCTGTTCACGGCTCGGTGGCGGCCCCGGTTTTCGGCCCGGCCAGCGCGTCGGGGTGGAGTTGCGCGGCGAGGCTGTCGTCTTCCCTCGTACATGAGAAGTATCCGTCGCTGGCGATTGTGCCAGTATCCGACTAGAATTTCCATAGAGCAAACGGTCGGGAGGTTCGTGTGAACGTATTTGGACTCGATATCGGCGGTTCCGGGATAAAGGGTGCGCCCGTAGACATGGAGACAGGCGAGTTGGCCGGGGATCGGGTTCGCATCAAAACTCCTCAACCCGCCACACCGGAAGCCATCGTGCAAACCTCCCTGGAGGTCGTGCGGACCTCGGAATGGGAAGGGCCGGTTGGCTGCGGCTTTCCAGCGGTCATGAAGGATGGTGTGATCAAGACCGCCGCCAACATAGACGAGAGCGCGATTGGCTTTGATCTCGGTGGCAACCTGGAGAGCGAGCTTGGCGTTCCGGTGCGGGTCGTCAACGATGCAGACGCGGCGGGACTAGCGGAGATTCAGTGGGGAGCCGGACGCGACGTAGACGGCGTAGTCCTGATGCTGACCCTGGGCACCGGCATAGGCACAGCTCTTTTCGTCGAAGGCCGCCTGGTACCCACCACCGACCTCGGCCACATCGAGAGAGACGGTTATGATGCCGAAACCCGAGCCTCCGACGGAGCCCGAAAACGCGAAGACCTTGACTGGAAACAATATGCTGAACGCCTCCAGAAATACCTAAGCACCGTCGAAGCGTTGCTCTGGCCCGATCTCATAGTCCTCGGCGGCGGCATCAGCAAGAAGTCCGACAAATACCTTTCGGACATCGAAACTCGCGCCAAAGTAGTCCCCGCCCAGATGCTCAATCAAGCCGGTATAGCCGGAGCCGCGCTAGCCGGGGCTCCCGGAAGCTCTGTAGTATCAGTCGCGGAGTAGTCAGCATTTTAGCTTGTCAGCGTCTCAGCTTGTCAGGTTTTTGCTGACCAGCCTACGTTCAGCGGCGGGTGCTGCCGTGTGAGATCAGGTCCATCGCTTCGGAGCGGCGGGCGTCTTCCTCGAAAACGCCGCGCACCGCCGAGGTGACAGTTATGGATCCAGGCTTCTGGATGCCACGGATGGTCATGCACGAATGGTCGGCCTCTATTACTACGATGGAGCCCTGTGACTCCAGCGGTTCGTAGAGGGCGTCGGCGATCTGGGCGGTCAGTCGTTCCTGGAGTTGCGGCCGTCGGGCGTAGCCTTCTACTACGCGGGCTAGCTTGCTGAGTCCCGCCACACGTCCGTCGGGGACGTAACCAACGTGGGCCTTGCCTACGAACGGCAGCAAGTGGTGCTCGCAGATGGAAGCTAGTGGGATGTCCCGGACCAATACCAGGTCGCGATGGCTCCCGGTGAATCCTACCTGAAGGTGATCCAGGGGTTCCTCATGCATCCCGGCGAAGAGATGCGAATAGGCTTCAGCCACCCGCTGCGGCGTCTCCCGAACACCCTCACGCTCCACGTCCTCCCCGATAGCCGCCAGTATCTCCCGCACGGCCCGCTCAATGCGCGGCTCGTCTATGGGATTGTTCTCCATCTCGTTCATTAGCTCCTCACAAAATCCGGTAGTTCGCTGAGATCCAGCATAGAGACAACCGCCAACGGATGCTCGCCATCACCCTTACGGTCGATAAACGCCGCGTCGATCCCCAGGCTGGACGCTCCCTCGATGTCCGTCACAGGATCGTTGCCAACGTGCAACACGCGGTCGGGACTCACGCCGCTAACGCGCAAGGCTTCATCGAAGATGCCCCGCTCGGGTTTCTCGACCCCGACGACCGCCGAGGCAATGACATCCTCAAAGTAGTCCGTCCAGCCGAGGTCTTCGAGCACTTCGTGGAGCAGGACATCCCAGTTCGACACTATGTAGATCGGCAATCCCATCGACCGCAACTCCTCTATTACCGGAACGGCTTCCGCGAACGGATTGAAGGAGATACGACGTTCGGCGATCTGCGTGAGAACATCCGGAGGCGCCTCTACGCCAAGAGCCTGAGCGGTGACGCGGGCGTTGTCCGCTTTGAAACCGGCCAGCGACTCCTCCGAGCGGTGTTTGATGTTCTCCTTGATATGTCGGCCCAAGCTTTGCCACACCGGACCCGTAGCAGATTCGACGGTCAGGGGGCCGTTCTCGGAGTATGGCGCGAGGTCGCCGACGTAGCCCTCGACATCCAGGTCGACCCACAGGATCGTCCCGTCCACATCCAAAAATATGGCATCATACTTCGCCAATCTTCGCACCACCCTAGAGACTCGCGTATTACGACCGTCCAAGTATAAACCGCGCCGCGACCGGCTTTCGCGCGTCCGTTCACGCGACTTTCTAGGAAGCTCCTGTGACGGCCCACCGCTGTCCGGTGAAGCGGGCTCCGCACGTGACGAGTCGGGTGAGCATCAGGATGTTCAGGGCGACCCAGACACCGACTACGCCCAGGCCGAGCCATAGAGCGGCAAGGGCTAGTGGGGCGAAGATTGCCAGAGCAGCGACCATCGACCACTTCAGGAAGCGGGTGTCGCTGGCCCCGATCAGGATTCCGTCCAGTGCGAAGACCGCCGCGCCTATCGGCTGCATCAAGGCGAAGAGCGGCCATATAGCCGCGGCTTTCAGGATCACGTCTGGGTCACTCGTAAAGACGTGTGGGATTGCTGAAGTTCCGAATAGTAAGGCGGTGGCGAAGAGGATGCCGACGGCTACGGACCAGAGGATCATACGTCGAGCGGCCTCGTAAGCTCCGGTCGCATCGTTCGCCCCGAGTGCTCGCCCCACCATGATCTGGCCCGCTATAGCGATGGCGTCCAGGATTAGAGCCAGGAACACGAACAACTGAAACGCGACCTGATGCGCTCCGAGCGAAGCCTCCCCCATGCGGGCCACCACCGCGCTCGCCAGCGCGAACGACAACAACAAAGCTCCCGTCCGAACCGCAATATCCCCACCGACCTTTAACAGCGGACGCATCACCCGCCACTGCGGACGCCTCGAATCCGCCGGAGCTCGCAGAAGCTCGTACACGAACGCAGCACCCATCAAGACCTGCGAGACAACGGTACTCCATGCTGAACCCTGAATGCCCCAGCCAAAACCGTACACAAATAGAAAATCCAGGACCACGTTCAGGGCGTTCGCGGCGACCAGAATGACAAGTGGGCGGTGGAGATTGCTGATGCCGCGCAAGTAACCCTGTCCGGCCAGCGAGATCATGGCGAACGGCAGGCCTAAAGCGGAGATCCTGAGGTAAGAGACCGCCATCTCCGCCGTCTGGCCTTCGCCGCCCATGACGGCCACCGCCGGAACCGCGAGCAGCAACGCGAGCGTGAACACCACGATCCCAAGTCCCACCGCCAGCCACAGAGCCTGCGACCCGAGCCGTCCAGCGGCGATCGTCTCGCCAGCCCCGTAGAGT
>JBGTFQ010000057.1:0-16141 GCA_041747155.1 Rubrobacteraceae bacterium | reverse complement strand
GATGATTACACGGCCTCACGGCTTCCGGCGGTTCCTTTCGAGCGGTACGAGCGGCTGTTGCAGCAAGGCCAGGATTACAAGACACGCCTCGAAGAACGGAACCGCCAGATAGAGGAGGTCCGGGTCGAGCGCGACGCCGCTCGCGTCGAGATGGATCGCCTGTGGTCCGAGATCGAACGCCTCAACCTCATAGAGTTCCAACGCGAACTTCAGGAGAAGACCATCTCCACCCTCGAAGAGGAGAAAACCAAACTCGAAGCCGACCGCGAACGCCTAATGCAAGACCAGATCAAGCTCACCGAAGAGAAATCCGCCCTCTCCGAGGAACACATCCGTGTACAAGCGGAGCTAAACGCCCTGAAGAACCGCGGATTCTGGTCCCGGCTCTTCGGCGGCTAGAAACTGCTAGAGTTGCGCTTCACATGAATCGCATAGAGATACAAGACCTTCTTCTACGAACGCGGGGTTTGGCCCTTTTCCGGGGAGTTCTGGGTTCGGCGGCGGCGCGGAGCTTTATCGAGTTGCTGGAACTTCTGAAAGAAGAGCGTTCGAGGCCCGTGGAGATCTCATCGACCTTTGGAGTTTTGTGGGAGGAGCTTGCGCTCGATTCCGGGTATCTGTTGTCCGATGCCTGGAAATCCCACCTCGTGGAGCGCACCCTGGATGACGAGAACCCTTTCAGTCGGGGTACGGAGTTTGGTTCGGTGCGCTGGGCGGTGCGGGAGCAGGCACGCAAGGATCTCCAAACGCTGCGGTCACTCTTCGATCTGGACGCTAAAGCGGTCTTCGCCATGCTGGAGGACGCGGTGCCGGGGCTTACCGGGATGTGGGTTCCCTGGACGGACTCGGAGCCAGACGCGGACTCGGCCCGGCATACCATCGCCCGCAAACTTGCGGCGGCGGAGGACTGGGAGGGCGCCCCCGAGCTTCTGGCGGAACACTACGAACGTCACGGCGCGGGAACTTTCGGGCGCAGCCGAGCTTTCCGATGGAGGGCCGGGGAGCTGCATACTGTCACCCACCCGGACTCGGTGAAACTAGAAGACCTCATCGACTATGGCGGCGAGCGAGACCCCCTGATAAAGAATACCGAGCGTTTCCTGGCGGGTCTACCGGCGCAACATGCGCTGCTCTACGGCCTTCCGGGTACGGGGAAATCTTCGACGGTCAAGGCTTTGCTGCATGAGTACGCTGATAGAGGGTTGCGGATAGTCGAGGTTGGTAAAGAGGATCTCGGTGAGCTGCCACGAGTTCTGGATGCACTCCGGGGACGTGGACCGCGTTTCATTCTGTTTGTGGATGACCTGTCGTTCGAGGAGCACGAGATCGAGTACAAGGCGCTGAAGGCGTTGCTCGAAGGGAGCGTCGAGGAGCCGCCTGAGAATGTTCGGCTCTATGCCACGTCTAACCGGCGGAACCTCATCCGGGAGAGTTTCGATGACCGGGATGAGGACGATGTACATGCTCGGGACACTATGCAGGAGAAGTTGTCTTTATCGGCTCGTTTCGGGTTACGGGTTACTTTTCCGGCTCCGGATCAGGGCCGCTACTTGCGGATAGTTTCTGGCCTAGCCCAACGGCGGGGCATGAAACTCACCGAAGAAGCACTCCGCGAACGAGCACTCCTCTGGGACCGCTGGCACGCCGGACGCTCAGGCCGCACGGCCCGCCAATTCGTGGACGAACTACAAGCCGAGCTTACCGAAGACCGCGATGTCCAGCGGTAAACTCCCCAAATCCTCGGAGGTCTCGCCGGTAGACGGAACCTCGTAGAAAAACTCTCCCTCGCAGACGTACTCCGCCGGGCCGGTCATATATACGGGCTCGCCTTCACCGGACCATTCAATACCGACGATCCCACCGTCCAGAACGACCCGCACCGAACGTCCGACGAGTCCCAAAGACATCGCCGCCACAGCCGTAGCGCAAGAACCCGAGCCCGAGGCCAGAGTCTCGCCCGCGCCGCGCTCCCAGATCCTCATCCGCACCTCGTCCGAGCCACGAACGAAGACAAACTCCACATTGGTCTTCTCCGGGAAGACCGCGTCGTGCTCAATGGATGGTCCAACCGACGGCAAGTCCAACGCTTCGACTGCCTCCTCATCCTCCAGGAAAGTTACGGCATGCGGATTGCCCATTGAGACTCTCAAGAAGTTGTATCCGTTGACTTCCACTTTGCGATCTATGGAGGGAGCACCCATATCCACTCGTGAGGAGCCGTCCTCAAACAGGTTTACGTCCTTCACGCCCGCGTCCGTTGCCACGGTAAGATCGTTGCTGTCGATCATCTCGTAATCGCGGGCGTAGCGGGCGAGGCAGCGCAGTCCGTTGCCACACATCTCAGAGGTGGAGCCGTCGGAGTTCAAGTAGATCATCTCGATATCCGAGATCTCCGAGCGGGCCGGTATCAGGATTCCGTCCGCCCCAATTCCAAAATGTCGGTCGCAGATTTTACGAGCAAGCTCCGGGAGATCCACGCCTTCTACTTCGCCAGGGTCGAGAATAATAAAATCGTTGCCGCACCCGTGCATCTTCGTGAATCTCATGACACAGATTCTAGCCGATATACACGAGTAGAAAAGTCGAAAAACACCGTTGGAAATCCTCCCGCTTTCCGTATATTTCCTCTATGAATGCCGCGCACAAAATTAACCGCCGACGAGAGGCTGGACGCTACCGCAGGCGCAGACTCGGCGCTCTGTTCGTGGCCGCTATCCTGGCGTTAGCGTTCCACGCGGTGGGCGGCGCTGGAGCGGATACGGAGCCGCTCACCTATACCGTTGCGCCTGGAGATACGCTGTGGGATATAGCCGAGGCGAACACCGCCGCCTGGGGCGACCCACGCCCGAAAGTCGAACTCATCCGCGAGGCCAACGATCTCTCTAGCTCGACCATCCGGCCCGGAATGCAACTCGAAGTCCCGGCAGCTTGACACGCTCACTCACCTGATCGGGCAAATCATCTTCACATTCGCGAGTCTGCTACGCTGTGGAGAGACCCGCGCTCTGGAGGTTGAGTTGGACGGAACTGGAGAGGTTTGTCTTGCGGAGGAGGTCGAGCGCCTGCGGTGTCTTGGTCTCTCCAACGAAGAGATAGCGCGGAGGATGGGAGTGAACATTGAGTGGGTGCGGAGCCTCACCGCGATGCTCGCGCCGGAGGCGTCTGAGGAATAGGAGCGGCGAGCATCGCGGTCTCGGCGAGTTACTCCTCGGATCTACCGCCGAGATGCTTGGCTAGGAAGTCTTCGGCGGCGGCGTAGAATTTCAGGCGGTTTTCGGGGCGGGCGAAGCCGTGGCCTTCGTCTTCGAAGAGTAGGTATTCGTGGTCGATACCCTTCTCCTGCATAGCGGCGACTATCTGTTCGGCTTCGGCTTGTTTTACGCGGGGATCGTTCGCGCCTTGCGCTATGAGCATCGGTATCTCGATGTTGTCCACGAAGAACAGGGGAGAGCGGGACTCCAGGAAATCCCTTTCGATCTCCGGGTTGCCGACACGTTCGTGGAAGGTCGAGATCATAGGCCGCCAGTACGGTGGGATGCTCTGAATCAGGGTAACGAGGCTCGATGGACCTACGAGATCCACGGCGCACCGGAAGAGATCCGGAGTAAATGTAGCCCCAACAAGCGCTGCATAACCGCCATAAGATCCACCCTGAATAGCGACTCGCTCCGGGTCCGCCACGCCTTCTTCGACCGCCCAAGCCACCGCGTCCACGAGGTCGTCGTGCATCTTTCCGGCCCATTCCCGATCCCCGGCGTTTATGAAGTCCTTGCCGTAGCCGGTTGATCCGCGGTAATTTACCTGCAAACACGCATATCCTCTGTTGGCGAACCACTGCGCCTCGGGGTCGTAGCCCCAGCCATCCCGCGCCCACGGGCCGCCGTGTACATTGAGCACCATCGGCAGACCTTCTCGTTCGCCGCCCGGTGGCAGGGTCAAGTAACCCTCGATAGTCAATCCGTCGCGAGCGGTAAAGGAGATTGGCTCCATGCGGGCGAGTGTGTACTCGGAAAGATCCGGGCGAGAGTCGAAGAGGTGCTCGCCGTTCTTTGATGCTCGGTCATACGAGTAGTAAGACGCTCCGCCATCATCGGCTGTGAAGGCTATGATCCAGTTTTCGTCCGCCCGGTCGCGGCTGACAATGGCGAAGTCGCCGGGGCTCAGTCCCTTTATGTTCTCGAAATCTTCCCGGATGGATTCATCGAGAATTGTCCATTCGGTACGGGCGCGTTGGATGCTGGCGGCCTGAACCTTGTGGGTGTCCGGGTGTATGAGGACTCCCCCAACGTCGTAGCGAGAATCTTCGACAAGGGTCTCTATATCCCCGCTTTCGGGCTCCAAGAGAACGAGCCGGGCGGCGTTGGCTTCTTGGGAGTCGAGCATATACAGCTTGCCGTCGCCATCGAAGGCCATCGGAGCGCTAGATAGCGCGTCTTCTTTGTCCCATCCGAGGAGTCTGCGCCAGTCGGAGTCTTCGGCTTCGCGGAACAGGAGGTCGAAGCCGCCGTCGGGGGTGGCGGCCATCGCGGCGCGTACCTCGAAGTCCGCATCCGGGACCCAGCCTACGACGTTGCCGGGGTTTTTGGCGACTAGTTCCAACTCGCCAGTCGATAGAGTTAGTTTGTAGACATCGTGTAGTTCGGGGCTCTCTTTGTTGAGTGCGACTAGCAGCGTGTCCGGGAAGTCGGGGCTCGCGTCCAGGATCTGGGCTTGCACGTCGTCGAAGGGCGTGAGGTCGCGGTCCTCTTCCGTGGACGGGTCGACGGCGTGGATGCGCCAGTTCTCGTCACCGCCCGCGTCTTGCAAGTAGACGATGTGCTTGTTGTCCTCGGCCCAGAAAAAGACCCGGATGCCGCGCCCGCTATCCTCGGTTACGGGTTCGGCTTCGCCCCCGACCGGCCCGACCCACACGTTCAGAACGCCATCTTTTGGGGCGAGGTGGGCGAGACGTTCGCCGTCGGGGGAGAGTCGTGGATTCGCTTTCTCCGGGTTGCCGAATAGGACTTCGCGGGGGATCAAAGGTACAGATGAAAGAGTGCCGGTCATGGTTTCCTCTCTGGTTGTTTCGACGGGGAAATTCTATCGCGTCCGGCGGGGCTTCTCGGAAGGGCGACATTGCAGTATTGTATGGGAATGACTAAATCGAGTGGACGAAAGCGTTGGACGCAAGACGAACGGTTGCTCGGGCACTCTGGCGCGGAGTCCGGGACTTTCAAAGAGACGGATACGTGGCGCGTGCTGCGGATACAGGGCGAATTTGTCGAGGGTTTCGAGGAATTGGCGGAGCTTGGAGCTGCGGTGACCATCTTCGGTTCGGCTCGGTCACGCGCCGGTGACCCTATGTACGAGGCGGCGACCGAGACGGGGCGGCTGCTCGGCGAGGCGGGGTTTACGATCATCACAGGCGGCGGGCCGGGTTTGATGGAGGCCGGTAACCGGGGAGCGCGAGAGGCCGGAGCGCCATCGGTCGGCCTAAATATAGAGTTGCCGTTCGAGCAACACGTCAACCCGTACGTGGATATAGAGGTGGACTTCCGGTACTTCTTTGTCCGCAAGATGATGCTCGTCAAATACTCACAAGCGTTCGTCATATTCCCCGGCGGTTTCGGGACGCTCGACGAATTGTTCGAAGCGTTGACGCTCATCCAGACCGGCAAGATCCGGAACTTCCCCGTAGTTCTTTTCGGAACCGAATACTGGAGCGGTCTCTTAGATTGGCTGCGGTCGACGATGGCCGCGGAGGGCAAGATCTCCGAGGCGGATCTGGACCTGCTGGCCGTCACCGATTCACCCGCCGAAGCGCGAGACATGATCCTCACTTCCGCACGCCAACAAGAGTGGAGCGCGGAGCACGAAGAAGGCGCGCGAGCGGCGACCCGCCGGGCGTTCGGAGAAAAACCTGAGAGCTAGACTCCGGCTTCCAGAACGTCGTCCATCGAGTACAGACCGGGATCGGCGCTCGCGGCGAACTGTGCCGCTCGCATCGCGCCATCGGCGAACGTACGGCGGGAGAGCGCGCGGTGGGTCACCTCGATCTCCTCTCCTCCAGAGTAGAAGATCACACGGTGCTCACCAACGACCGCCCCACCCCGCAGGGCATGAATGCCGATCTCACCGTCTTGACGAGGTGCGACTCCTTCCCGGCCATAAGAAGCGACTTCGTCGAGATCCTGCCCGCGCCCCTCAGCAGCGGCCCGCGCTAGAAACAATGCCGTGCCAGACGGCGCATCCTGCTTGTTGCGGTGATGCGTCTCCACGACTTCGATGTCGTAGCCGAGGCCGAGCTTGGCCGAAAGCTCACTCACCAACCCTCGCAACACGTTCACCCCAATGCCCATGTTCGGAGCCAGCACGATGGCAGTAGACTTAGAAGCTTCTTCGACCTGTGCGAGTTGCTCCTCTGAAAGCCCCGTCGTACCGATGACGTGAGGCTTGCCGTAACCGAGGTGCTCGACTGTCGCATCCGGGGTCGTGAATTCTATGAGAGCTTCGGTATCCGGCGGTGGGTCTTCGGTTGCCCCCACTCCGATGTGTCCCCAGCCGCAAAGTTCGCCGAGGTCGGCGTTTGTCTCTGGCGCGCCAAGTTCTACGGTGCCGCCAGCTAGTTCGATGCCGTCGGTTCCCAGGGCGGCGCGGCAGAGCTCGCGGCCCATGCGTCCTGCGGCACCTATTATCGTTACGCGGGTCACACTTCCTCGGGGGTTGGAAGGAGGTGGCCGTGAATTTCGAGGGCTTCTTCGAGATCCCGCAACTCGTCCCCGGACATGGGTATGAGCGGTAGGCGCATCTCGTCGGAGCATAGTCCGAGTAGAGAGGCGGCGGTCTTTACCGGGATGGGATTTGTCTGGACGAAGAGTGCCTTGAAGAGTGGGAGAAGCTGGTAATGAATGCTGCGTCCGCGCTCGAAATCGCCCTCCATTAGGGCGTTTACCATCCCGCTGAAGATGCCGGGGGCGATGTTGGAGGTAACGGCTATAACGCCGGAGCCGCCGAGAGCCATGATCGGCAACGTCATCGGATCGTCGCCAGAGAGGATGTCGAACTCGTCGCCGCATAACCGCTTTATCTCACCGGCTATGCCTGTGGAAAGCGTGGCCTCCTTTACCCCGACGATGTTGGGTATGTCCTCGGCCAGCCGCGCTATCGTCTCGGGCTCAATGGCGACGCTCGTGCGTCCGGGGATGTTGTAGAGGACGAGTGGGAGGTCGGTGTTCTCCGCGATAGTTGCGAAGTGCCGGTAGAGACCTTCCTGGGTTGGCTTGTTGTAGTAGGGGGAGACTTGTAGGGAGCCGTTCGCACCGGCATCTTCGGCCATTTTGGTGTACTTGATTGCGCTCTCCGTGTTGTTCGATCCCGTACCCGCTATGACGGGAACTCTCCCGTTTGAAACCCGCACGACGGTCTCTATGACGAGCCGGTCTTCGGATTCGCTGAGGGTTGGGGATTCGCCGGTGGTGCCGCAGGGGACGAGGCCGTGGATGCCGTTGTCGATCTGAAATTCGACCAGGCTTTCGAGAGCTTCGACGTCCACCTCCCCGTTTCTGAAAGGTGTGATCAGTGCCGTAAACGCTCCGCTAAACATCTCTCTCCTCCAACTCGAATCCCTTGTGCAAAACTCGTACCGCTTCTTCTACCCGATCCGCCGCCAACACGCACGTTACTTGTATCTCGGAAGTGGAGACCATGCGTATCGGGATACCAGCCTCTCCAAGCAAGTCGAACATCTTCGCCGCGTACCCAGGGCGATTCAACATCCCCGTCCCAACGACCGAGACCTTACCGAGATCCTCCGCTCCTTCGGCTTCTCCACCCAACGAGTCTGCGACATCACCGGAGATCTTCAAAGCTCTGTGAAAGTCTCCGCGCCGGACGGTAAAGGCTACATCCGCAGCCTCTTCGCCCGTTACGCCATTCTCCAGAATAACATCTACTGACACGTCCGCTTCGGCCAGTGGCGTAAAGACCTTACTCAGAGTGCCGGGGCCGGTTTTTATGCTTTTGAGCGTGATACGCGATACGTCCAGATCGTGGACGATCCCCGCCACTGTCTCGCGAGTCTCCAGGTGTTCCATGCCGTCTCCTCCTGTGATGATAGTTCCCGGCCCCTCGGTGAAGGAGCTTTTTACGTGGATTTCCACTCCGTATAACGCCCCCAACTCTACTGCCCGAGGATGCATGACCTTCGCCCCGCGCCACGCCATCTCCGCCATCTCCGACGAGAGTATGACCGGTATCCGCTGGGCCTCCGGCACGATCCGCGGGTCCGCCGTGTAGATTCCATCCACATCCGTGTAGATCTCGCACCGCTCCGCCCCGAGAGCCGCCGCCAGAGCGACCGCCGTGGTGTCGGAGCCGCCGCGCCCGAGCGTCATCACATCCCCCAGGGCGTTGACGCCCTGAAAGCCCGCGACGATGGCAACCTGTCCCTCGTCGAGCAGAGACTTCAGCCTGACGGGTTGTATAGATGAGATCAGGCCAGACCCGTACCTGCCGGTAGTCTTCATGCCGGCTTGCGGCCCGGTAAGCGAGGTAGCTGGCACGCCTTGATCGTGCAGAGCCATAGCCAAAAGCGCCACGGACTGAAGCTCCCCGGTGGAGAGAAGCTGGTCGATCTCACGCGGAGAAGGCTCCCGGCTAACCTCACCGGCAAGTCTCAGGAGACGGTCCGTCTGCTTGCCCATAGCCGAGACCGTCACGACCAGGGAATCGCCAGCCTCGTGGGATTTGCGGATCCTCTCAGCCACCGCCCGGACATGTTCCGTCGTCGCCACCGAACTCCCGCCGTATTTCTGGACGACGATACCCAAAAACCTCTCCTTCTTCCCGCCGTTTCTACTCCTCTAGCCTAACGTATCGTGGAAAGGGTTTCATCCTGGAGCCCCCGTGCTCACGGCGGGGACTCCTCTTGCGCGGCTCAGCGGACGAGCACTTTGTTTAGCCTACCGGTTGGCCGCCGGTTACGTCTATGGAGGAGCCGTTCATGTAGCTTGACTCGTCGCTCGCCAGCAGGACGAATACGCCCGCTAGCTCGGCGGGTTGCCCGGGTCGGCCCATCGGGGATTGCAGGCCGAATTGGGAAGTGGTCTCGGCGTCCATGGAGGCCGGGATGATCGGGGTCCAAAACGGACCTGGCGCCACGATATTGGCCCGCAACCCATACTGCACCACATCCTGAGCCAACCCCTCGGTGAAGGTGACGATCGCACCTTTGGTAGAAGAGTATGGAAGGAGTGCGGGCGAGGGCTTGTAAGCCTGCGCGGAGCCGACGTTGATGATGGAGCCACCGGGCGGCATGTGCGGGATGGCGGCCTGGACGAGCCAGAACATGGCGTAGATGTTGGTCTTGAACGTGCGGTCCAGCAAGTCGCTTGAGACATCCATCACGCCCTCCACCGTCATCTGATGCGCGGCGTTGTTGACGAGCACGTCTATGTGACCTAACTCGTTCACAGCGGTCTGTATGACCCTTTTGCACTGCTCTTCATCGCTTATATCGCCGGGTACTTTGACACACTTTCTACCGGCTTCCTCTACTATGCGGACGGTCTCGTCCGCGTCGGACTCTTCGTCGGAGAGGTAGGAGATGACGATATCCGCGCCTTCGCGGGCGTAGGCGAGCGCCACGGCCCGCCCGATGCCGGAGTCGCCGCCGGTTATGACGGCTCGCTTGCCGGTTAGTTTGCCGGAGCCTGTATAAGTGTCGTAGCCGTAGTCGGGTTTCGGGTCCATCGCCGACTCGTCGCCGGGATGTTGCTCTATCTGCGACTGTTCGGGGTACTCCGGCTGCGGGTATTTCGTTCTCGGGTCAACGTGGGAGTGTTGATCTTCGGTCATCGTGGGTTCCTTTCTGTAAGATGTGGGTTGCTTATACCCACTCGGCGGAGGCGGATACTCGCATTCCGCTACATATTTCGGAGCATTGAAGATGTTTAATGGGTTGGAGTCCTGGGGGATACCCTAGTGTCGAACGTTCGAGAGTTTAGGAGTTTTTGCATGAGCGAGGAAAAGCTAAAACCCGGTGTTTTCGGGGAATACGACAAGAATGACGAAGTGCCAGTCTCTTCGTATGCGACGTTAGTTGGGGTGTTCAATTTGATCTTTGGGCTCTTTCTCGTCGTGAGCCGGGTTATGGGTCGGGGCGTTCCGGAGCGGGTAGAGGTTCGGGATATCTTGATCTTCGGGGTTGCGACTCACAAACTCAGTTGGATCCTGGCTAGAGAGCCGATCACAAGCCCCATCCGAGCCCCGTTTACCGAGCTCCAAGAAGTGAAAAGCCCGACGAAGGCCGACGAAAAACCTCGTGGCACCGGCCTACAAAAGACTATCGGGGAACTTCTCACCTGTCACTTCTGCCTCGGTATGTGGGTGGCGGCGTTCTTCACCTACGCCTTCGCGCTCTTCCCAGCGGTGACGCGTCTGGTCGCTGCCATCTTCACCACGCTCACAATCTCGGACCATCTCCACCAGACCTACAAAGCCCTCATGGATCGGACATAGCACGGAGTAGCTACTCGGAAGTGTTAGCATCCAATCTGTGTGGCCTCACTAATGCGGTAAGTACGGCCGTAGCCGCGAACGCGAAGAACGAGGCGATGAAGCCCGTAGCTTCCGTCAGAGCACCGGCGATGGGAGAACCAACCGCTTGACCCAGCGAGATCACCAGAAATCCAGCTCCAATTCCAGCGGATGGACGCTCGCGGAAGACATTCACTGACCACACCAGGATCACACCACTGAGCATAATATACGTGGAGCCGAAGAGCGCCGCGCTGGCATATGCCAGAGGAACAACGCCCGCAGCCAAAGGTAGCAACGCAATCGCGGCGGCCATCGAGAAGAGCATCCCTCGTAAGGCGGCCTTCAACCCAAAACGCCTCATGAGATCGCCCGCAGCACCACCAGCGAGTCCCGAAACCCCTATAACAGTCCAGAAGAGCGTGGAACCTACCTCGTTCAAATCTCCCGCTTGTACGACAAGCTCACGAGAGAACGTCCAGTAAACGGCGCTCGCGAAGCCTATCCCGAACGCGGCCACGAAGAGCGGCAAAGACTTGTGACGCACGCGAGTTCCCATCAAATAAGAGAACCACGCGCTCGATGCCTCCGAATCCTTACTAGCTCCCGGTTCACTGCTTCCGGGATCATCTTTATCCGCCACGACTCTGCGGGGCATGATCGCCGCGTTCCAAACGACGACGATGATTCCCACAAAGGCGAACACAGCCCAGGCGATCCGCCACTGCCCGGTCAGGAGTAGCGCCGCCGGTCCCGAGAGCGCCACGCCGATGCTGGTGCCGCTGTTGATAAGAGAATTGGCTCTATCTTGGAGGCGGCGCGGGATCGAACGCGCCACCGCCTCTCCCATCGGTGGGGAGGCGAGCCCCGTGCTGCTTCCGGCTACCAATATCCCCAGCGCCAACACCCAGGCCACAGGGGCGGCTGCTACCACACCCATACCCACTACCGCCACCAGGCCAGCGGCCACCGCCATCCAACGCGGTCCCATCTTCGAGGTGTAGACCAGCGAGACGACTATGGCGAGGCAATAACCCAGATAAGAACCAGTGCCGATCAGGCCAAGCAACGAGGGAGAAAGCCCAAAAGCCTCCCGCAACTCCGGCAGAAAAAGACCGTAAGCGTACCGCGCAAGCCCGTAAGTAACCGCGATCAAAGCCAACCCCGGACCCACCAACCAACCGATCCTCTCCTTCCCACGAAAACCAGAATCCTCTACCGACACACAAATCTCCTCTCGTACGAGCCCGAAACTCAATACATCCAAGTACACAGACCTGTATAATCAAGGAGATGTTGTAGAGAGTTTTGAGGATTGGATGATGGAGCGAGGAACAGGAGAAGGTGGGTGTTCCGGGCGGGCTCGTCCGGCTGCGGAACGGCTTTTGGAGACAGCGGCGGAGCTTTTCTATCGGGAAGGAATTAGGGCTGTTGGTGTGGACACCATCTCGGAGCAGGCGAACGTCTCCAAGAGGACGCTCTACAATCGGTTCGGAGGGAAAGACGAGCTAGTAGCCGAGTACCTCCGTCGTCGGGACGAAATGTGGAGGGTATATCTGCTAGGAGTTACCGACGGAGTAGTCGAGCCTCGTGAGAAGCTACTGGCGGTTTTCGGGGCTTACGGAGACTGGTTGGTGGGAGAGAATTATCGGGGTTGTGCCTTCGCCAACGCGGCAGCCGAGCTTCCCAGTCTCGAACATCCCGCCCGCATCGTCGCCCAGAAACACAAAGAAGGGGTCAAGCGTCACCTTGCGGATTTGGCAAGCGACGCGGAATTTGAGGAGCCAGAAACTCTGGCGGAGCGGCTGCTTATTTTGCTAGAAGGCGCGACTGCAACGGCGGCCATGCGACGTAGCGGCGAGTCTCTGCTGGAGGCGAGATCCCTTGCTTGCGAATTGTTGGACAGGGACCGGACGCTCTAGACCTCTTCTCGCTCCGCACGCCCTACGGGATGTGTTTCTTTGGCTTGCGACCTCTAAACTCGTCCATCGAATCGTTTATCCCTAGGAAGTCCGCGAGCCAATCGAAGATGTCTACGGGCAGCAAATGCAGTCCTGGAACTAGGTTCACGATGGGAGGCATTCTGAGCTCCTGTTTATTGTTGCGTACCGCTGATATGACGAGGTCCGTAACGTCGTCTCCATCCAGAATTGGCAGGATGCGCGGGAAGCGGGTCTTTACCCCGTCGAACATGCCGGTGTTGACGAAGAACGGCTCGACTATGGTGGTCTTTATTCCGGTGTGTCCGGTCTGCTTTAGCTCGACGCGCAACGACCGCGTAAATCCGATGGCAGCACTCTTGCTCGCGGCGTAGTCTGTCTGGCGATCCACACCGAGCAAACCAGCGGCTGAGGCCATCGTCACGATGTGACCACTGTTCCGAGCCAACATATCCGGCAGGAAAGACTTCGTCACCCAGTAAAGAGCCAACACGTTCACGTTCATTACGGCCTCAATCTTCTCGTCCGGTATCTCCATCAGCCGACGACCTGAGACGACACCCGCGTTGTTGAACAGAACGTCCACCGGACCTACAAGCTCCCGAACCTCGTCCGCCGTACGATAGACGGCCTCGCGGTCAGAGACATCGCAGAGAAAACCGTGCGCCTCACGCCCTGTTGCGCGGATCTCCTCAACGACCGAGTTCATCGCCCCGTCATCAAGGTCGTAGATGATGACCGTCGCGCCCCGTCGGGCGGTTTTGAGAGCGAAGAGCCGCCCCATACCGCTAGCTCCACCGGTAATAACGACGTTCTTGCCGGAGATGTCAGTCATACAAACTCTCCCGCACCGTCTAGCGTGAGCCGGGCAGACGTTTTAGGATCTTCAACGCACCGGTCATCAGCTTGGCGTAACGCTCCTCGCTTATGCCAGGGGGCGCGGCCACGGGCAGCAATCTCTGGACGGCGACTGTCTGGGATTCAGTGTACTTCTGGATGCCGTGCGCTCCGTGCCTGCGGCCCACGCCGGAGTCCTTGAAACCGCCCATCGGAGCGTCTACCGAGGCCCAAGCTGCTGCGTAGGCTTCGTTCACGTTGACCGTCCCGGCTTGCAGGCGGGTTGCGAGGTCGCGGCCCTTTGTGGTGTCGCGGGTCCAGACGCTGAAGTTCAGGCCGTAGAGGCTGTCGTTGGCTTGTCTTACTACTTCGTCGAGAGTATGAAATTTGTAGAGTGCGACTATGGGACCGAAGGTTTCTTCGGCGCAGAGTTGCATATCTTTCGAGACGTTCTCCAGGATGGTTGGTTCGTAGAAGTATGGTCCGATCTCCGACCTGTGATGCCCGCCAACGAGGACTGTCGCTCCCTTGCTGACAGCTTCATCGACGTGTGCCCGTACGCGATCCAACTGATCTGCTGAGGTCAGGGTTCCCATATCCGCGCTGTAGTCTAAGCTTGCGCCGAGCTTCATGTTACGCGTGTGTTCGATGAGGCGGCGTTTGAACTCGTCGTAGATGTCCGCATGTACGTACAGGCGCTCGGTGGCGATACAGAGTTGGCCGCTGTTGGAGAAGACAGCGCGTTCGGCGCCGGGGATGGCCCGGTCGAGGTCGGCATCGTCCAGCACTATCATGGCGTTCTTACCGCCGAGTTCCATCGAATAATCTATTAGCCTACCGGCGGCCCGTTGCGCAACGATCCGCCCGACCCGCGTACTGCCGGTAAACATCACGAAATCCACCCCGTCAACTATAGGGTCGCCAAGCTCCGATCCGGGACCAGTCACGACCTGAGCGATACCGTGCGGCAGACCAGCTTCGTGCAGCAGGCCCACGGCCCAGAGCGTGGAGAACGGTGTCCGCTCATCTGGCTTGATGACGACGCCATTACCGGCGAGCAGCGCGGGGATGGCGTCGGTGATCCCGAGCGACAGCGGATAGTTCCAGGGGACTATAAAGCCGGCCACACCTAGCGGATGATGGTACTCCCGCGTATCGGTCAATAGTGGTATGACGCCCTGACGCTTGTGAGGACGAAGATGCTTATTGACGGTGTTAGCGTAGTAACGGGCGACGATGGCGGTGTCCAGGACCTCCTCGAAAGCGTGCTTACGAGCCTTGCCGTTCTCCTGCTGGATCAGATCAAGGATCTCGCCCTGTCGCTCTAGCAAGAGATCATGGAACCGAAAGAAGATACCGGCCCGCTCCTCCATGTCCAGCCCGGCCCAGGACTTCTGCACCACTCGTGCCTGCCGAACCGCGAGATCCACGTCGTCCCCGATACACAAAGGAACGTGCCCCAACACATCTCCGGTAAACGGAACCTCTACCTCCAAACGCTCGCGATCCCCACCGGCGACAGTTACGAGATTCGCTAGCCTTTCGAGGAGCGTTCCGTCTGATCTATATCCATAAGTGTCCTGCTGGACGGTATCTATTCGCTGACCTCCTGAATTGAGCCGCATTGGTAAACATAGATTATCTCACCCGGCGCACGTTGAGTTTCTAGCTCTGAACGGTTGCTGCTGCGGGCGAGGATCTGGAGATTTCGTCCAGAGTCCGGCCCTGCGTCTCCTCACCAAGCAGCCATACATTGGCGGCGATCACGAGGAGGACGGCCGCGAACATGCCGAACACGGCTACGACACCGGCTCCGTCGGCCCCGATCATGACCCCTACGAGATAGGGACCAGCGATGCCCCCGATCCGCCCAACTCCCGCAGCCCATCCCGCACCCGAGGCGCGAGTGGCCGTTGGATACAGCTCTGGCGTGTAGCTGTACACGACACCCCAAGCCCCGAGGTTGAAGAACGAGACGAGCGAACCCAAAAAGACCAACTCCGCCCCCGAAGCGTCCGCCCCGAGGCCCCGAAGCCCGAAGACTAACGTAGCTGCGGCGCAGCCGAGCAGGTACGTGACGAGCGTCTGCTTGCGGCCCCATCGTTCCACGAGATACGCCGCCGAGAAATATCCTGGCACCTGGGCGAGCGTTATAAGCAGCACGAAACCGAAGGACCGCACAAGGTCGTAGCCCGCAGTGGCGAGTATCTGAGGTAACCACGTGAAGATGCCATAGTACGAGAACACCATCCCAAACCACAACACCCACAACATCGCCGTGCGCCGCGTATAGTCTCCGGACCACAACGCCCGCAAACCTACTTTTTCGGGGCGCTTTGTTTCGTGCTGATGTGTTTCTTGTTCATGCTCTTCAATTGTCACTCCGAAGTAGGCGGCGGCTTCGCGGGCTTCTTGAAGTCTTCCCTGGCGCAGGAGGTATCGGGGGGATTCGGGGAGGTGACGGCGCAGAACTATGACGTAGAGGGCTGGGAGGGAACCTATCAGGAACGCTATGCGCCAGCCGAATGTGGGGATCACGAGGAAACCTATTAGGGCTGCGAGGATCCAACCATAAGCCCAGAAACTTTCGAGCAACACGACCATCCGCCCCCGCTTCTTTGTCGGCGCAACCTCCGAAACTAGCGTGCTTGCCACCGGCAACTCTCCGCCGAGCCCTAGTCCTGTTATGAACCTCAAGACCAGCAACACTCCGTAGCCCCAGGCGAGTGCGGTTAGTCCGGTCGCCACCGAATACAAGAGTAACGTCCCCATTAGGACCGCCTTGCGCCCGTAACGGTCGGCGAGTGAACCGGATGCCGCAGCGCCCACGAACATGCCGAAGAGTCCGA